>JAQYVU010000080.1 GCA_030145385.1 Desulfococcaceae bacterium | reverse complement strand
CCGACCACTGAAACCCAAAATCTGATATCGTCCCCTGGGGTGGCAAGGGCAACTGGTTGGCCGTGTGCCGAAGGAACAAAACGGATTTATTGAAGCCGGATCAGCCCCACATATCTGCCCACAATCCTCACCTTTTGCCGGTCCTTTCCCTTAAATATCATCGGCGGGTACTTGCGGTTTGCAGAATGCAGTTCAATAACATTTTTCCTGCGGCGGATGATTTTCAGAGTGGCCTCGGTCAGCATGTCTTCCACAATAACCGCAGCAATGGCCCCGTCATCAGTGTTGTCAACCGGTACAATGATGGCCAGGTCGCCGTCTGCAATATTGGCATCAATCATGGAGTCGCCATTCACTCGGACGGCAAAACAGGTTTCATAACCGTATAAAGCCGGATCGATGGGAAGGTATTCTTCCACATGGTCAATTATGCTGATAGGGCTGCCAGCCGCAATGTGCCCGGCAAGAGGGATGGCTTTTGCCTTGACAACACCGGCTTGTTTGTTGCCAACCGGCCGCCAGGCTCGCTTTTTGCCTGGAATAGTTTCAATAAATCCTTTGTCGATCAGCACATTTAAAATGCGGTGAACTCCCGCCGGTCCTTTCCGTCCCAGGTATTCGCAGATTTCCCGGACTGTCGGCGCCATGCCATGCAGCTGGTGATGGTGAAGGATATATTCATATACACTTAACTGTCGGGGCGTCAGTTCCATAGCATATCCCCCGGACTCTTTACGGCTCTGCCGCCGCGGTTGAGAACATGGGTATAGATCATGGTAGTGGAAACATCCTTGTGCCCCAGCAATTCCTGAATCGTCCGGATGTCATAACCGGCTTCAAGCAGATGGGTTGCAAAAGAATGACGCAGCGTATGGCAATTGCCAGTTTTTGTTATGCCGGCATTCCGAATTGCCATTTTAATGGCTTTTTGAATGACGGATTCATGGATGTGATGGCGTCTTTCGATTTTGCTCCTGGGGTCTATGGACCGCCTTGTAGCTGGAAAAACATACTGCCATGCCCAGGACCGGTCGGCATGCTTATACTTCCTCTCAAGGGCATAGGGCAGATATACACTACCGAAACCTGCTTTCAGATCCATATCATGAATTTCTTTGACTTTTTCAAGATGGCGTTTAAGATTTTCAACAATGATGTCCGGAAGCACGGTTATACGGTCCTTGCCCCCTTTGCCGTCACGAACGGTAACCTGCTGGTATGAGAAATCTATGTCTTTAATCCGCAGGCGAAGACATTCCGTGAGCCGCAAACCGGCACCATACATCAGTTGTGCCATAAGCCATTTATACCCCTCAAGCTGATTAATGATTTTTCGAACTTCATCTTTTGAAAAAACAACCGGCAGTTTCCGGGGCTTTTTTGCCCGGACCACATCCCCTAAATCACCAAATTCCTTGTTCAATATATTACGGTATAAAAATAATAGTGCATTGAATGCCTGATTCTGAGTTGCGGCAGCCACATTTCTGTTGACTGCCAGATCCGTTAAAAATTGCTTTATTTCTTTTTCTCCCATGTCTTTTGGATGGCGCTTATTATGAAAATAGATATATCTTTTAATCCAACTCACATAAGTCTCTTCCGTTCTGATGCTATAGTGCTTCAAGCGAATCAGGCTTCTTACCTGGTCCAGGAGTTTTGGAGAATTAGACATAAATACCTCTTTAAATTAGAATTTATTTATGGTATTGTATTAAAATAAATAGGCCGTATGAACATTTGTTCACATGGCCTAAAAATAGCATATGCGAAAACGTAATTTCAAGAAAAAAATGCGGGTTTATCCCTTCTTTCGGGTGTTAGCCCGCCAATTTGCGTCTGATGAAGTACTTCGCACGCAAAACGGCCGTCTTATAAGACGGCTATTCGTACATATAATAATTGTTCTGTCACTTCAGTAAATACAAGGTTTATAATCAATGGTATCAATTAAACGCGGTTATATAGCAAGGAAATATTATGCTCACGGTCACGGCTCACAAACTATTTATGAAGAAGGGATTTTTGATTCGTATGAACTTGCTTATAAATTCATTGAAGAAATCAGCGAAGAAGACGATGAACAATTTCTTAGCGAAATTGTTAGTTGCCAGATAAATGATAATGAACCTTGGGAAAGTGATCAACTATGGACGTTTGATAGAAAAGGCAAGCTGGTCCGTTTTCATGATACAAATAAGATAGGTGAAAACTGTCACATTGTTGAACACGAAGAATATAGAGAAGTATTTACAGAACCTGAACCTAAAAGTTATACAGGGAAATTTAAAATTGGTGATATTGTAACTATAAGGGCATTTCCCTGGAATTGGGAATCACAAATTCCAGAAGATACTATTGGTGTTATAATAAATACTCCAATCCATTATGATGAGTGGAGAAAGCATGAGAATAGTAAGTACGGATGGGATAATACATACGTAATTGATTATATAAGGGATGGATATCTTGATCATATGCATATCAAAGAAGATGGACTCTCATTATTCCAAAAAGACATTCCTGAAAACTTTTCGTTCTTAAAACAATTATCGGATCATTATAAAGGCAAATTAGTAATTAAAGGTGATGTTTTTAAAGATATAAATGATGGGAATATATTTGTTGAAAAAGTCCGTCATTTCAATAAGAATGAATCGATTGTGACAGAACAATTGCACTCAAGCTGACCAAAAAAGCCGAGTTTGGTTATCGTAAAATTTGAAGGCTGTCGTGTCGGCTTTTTCGGCAGCTTACTGCGGCGTTAGCGTCAAATAATATGAGTGACCATAAAAAAATACTTAAGCGTGTTGGCTTGGTAATAATTATTTTCAGCTTCATTGATGTCACCGGAAAGGTTTATTTTCTTGGCCACGAATTTATTTATGCATCCATCATTGATATTGTTACTTCCATTTATGGGATATTTTTAATTTTTGGTAGTCTTAAGGCTGCTAAAACGGTAGAAGCTTTCTCTGCACTTTTTTTATCAGGCTTTTTCTCTATGGTAATTTTAGGGACCATATTCTTGCCCCTTTATATGATTCCTATTATAAAACCTCTTGATATATGGGTTATTGAGTATCAAAATAACCCTATAAATACAGTCTTGTTTTTCCTTTCCACTCCTATTTTTATTACGATGTTATTTTGGATTTATAAGCAACTGCGTTCATCTGTTGTGTTACAAGCACAAATAGCAAAAGGAGAATCTGCTTCTCCGCCCAAATTTTCATTTGTTTTTGGTTTTTTAATTGTTTTCATACTTACGACAGCAGTTTATTTGACGGTTGATGAAAATGCAGAAGAAAAAGCAATCAAATTAGCTGGGACACAGTTAGGTTCAGATTATAAGTATTATGTTTCTTCTATGAGTTGGTCGGACGGGCATTATCGTGCGACTGTCGATGCTTATCGACAAAATGAAATCAAAACTGTCAAAGTAAAATGGGATAATGAAAATCGCTAACCTGGCACTTGTGCTGACCGGTGTTAGCGGTGTCGCCTCTATGGTAAATTTTGGCCCGGTCAGCACAGTTAATCGTTCGGCTCCTATAAAAATGTTTAAAATAATTATATTCTTAAAACTTATTTATTTATATCTTCTATATTGGCTTGTGGGAGTAGATGAAGAGTGGTTCTTTATAACCAAGGGAAATTACCTTTATGATTTAGAATATTTCCCTGCAGCTGCTAAAGCCTATCAAAAAGCACTTAAAGAAACAAAATCTCCTTATGTTTATAGTTCTTTAGGATATTGTTATCTATATTGCGGAATAACTGATAAAGCATTAAAGTATCTTAACATTGCATATTCAAAAAAAAGTACTCCTGAATTTGCTGTTGGTTTGGTATATGCAGAATATGAACAAGGAAATATCCAAAAAAGCAAAGAAATTTTCGAAAACATAAAAGACCAAACTCAAGGGGATTCAGAAAAACTTAAAGAACCTCTTGAACATATGGAAGAAATGTTTTCAAAAGAAACTGACAAAAACTAAATCGGCTTTTAGCCGAACAAAAAAATGCACGGGAGCGCAAAAAGCCGCGCCCCGTGATTTAAGCGTTATACCTATAAATCATGGATAAATATGAAATTGTAACAAGTTCAAGAAGCAAGCTGCATGTTCTTTCCCTATTCGTCTGCTTTGGATTCATCAGCTTTTCAATAATTTTCATTATTCTTTTTGTTGGAGATAATGAGGCCGGTTTATTTTTAAAGATAATAGGCTGTTTATTTTTTTCTATATTATTAGCAATAGGAGTTGGGGGGTTTTCTTCTACTATATTAAGATTTTTTAAACCAGTATATTGGAAGATAGGCATTACTGAAAACGAGTTTTACTGGGATAGCCAAATGAACCCAAAAACAATCAGAAATTTTAAATTAGATGATATCGATAAAATAAATCTGGATTTTGGTGATGTAGAAGATCACTACCTAATTCTAAATGATGGAATAAAACATAAAATCCCAAGTATTTGTGCATATAAATCAACAAAATTATTACCAGAGATATATAGATTAAAGAAGAATATAAAATTGTATTTAAATGGGACACATTATGGGCATATACAATATGTTCGTTTTGAAAATAAGGTTTTAAAGCCAACACTTAAAGAAACCAAGAAGTATAAAAAAAAGTACGGTGAAGTACCAGACGAAAGTGCAATCAAAGAACTCAGAATCCAGATAATAAATCCATTAATACGTTTTTTTTCGTTAATTTTTGGATTATTCTTGTTAGTTGTTGCGTTCTTTTTATTCGTTGTTGAAGCTTTTTTATTTGGGAGTATCTGCACTGTTCTTGGATTTATTTTTTCTATATTTGGCCTTAGAGGAAAAAAGAACAAGGTAGAAAGTGTAATTAAAAATTTGGGCACTACTGGTGACATTGCCATGATATTGGACGCTATAAAATAATTGATTAGTAAATTATAATAATACTTTAGGTATAACCTGGCACTTGTGCTGACCGGTGGTAGCGGTGTCGCCTCTATGATAAATTTTGGCCCGGTCAGCACAGTTAAACGTTATGTGTAAGAAATGAAAATTGGAAATATATTAGCAGGTATTGGAATAGTAATCGGTTTTGTTGGCTTTATTTGTTTGCCAATATGGAATCTCCATGAATTGCCATATTTAGCTGATCCTGCTTATCCCAAAGGAGGTAGTTGGATATTTTTAGTGCAAACTGGTCTATTCGCAAGGCCCGGAATTATTCTCATGCTCATCGGAGGAGGGCTTTGTATTATATCAAAATTACTTCCGCAAAAATATTGGCAAACAGCCGATGATCTCTTTGAAGAAGAAATTAATGAAGGTTATATAAAGAAAAAAAATAACACAAAAAAGCCTCATGACTGATTCACAGCTTTATATGTTTAATAAATCAACCTTCTTCATCATTTCGGATTTGTATTTATGATAAGCGCCGTTGTTGAGTTATTGGCAACATCAATTTTTTACACAATTTTTGAAGTTTTCTTTTGTATTGTATGCCTTATTACAGGTGATGTAATTTTGTATGCGCTCACTCTTGGGCGAAAAAAACCAAGGTTTGAGATATGGGGCGACCATTATACAGACTTCAAACCATCCCCATTAAGGATACTTATAGATTTAAGTATTTGGATTGGCTTCATATTTTGGATAACTATCGTCGTCTTATCATTGAAAATTTTATTATAGGTATAACTCTTTGAATTAATAATAAATATCACATAACAATCGGGTCGTGCAGACCGGTAGGGCCGGTGTTGAAATAACCACGTTATCGGCCCGGTCTGCACACCCTATGCGTTAGATTTTATAATATGAACCAAAAATTTCCTCAAATTTTTAAAATCCTTTTACTGCCATTTCTTTTTGTTGGTGCGAACCTATACAGTCTTTCAATACTTTTACGCTCATTATTTCCACATCGTCCAATAAACAAAGGTGATAAATTTTTAGTAATAGAAGATATCGAAAAAACAGGATTAATTCATTATAAAGCACCTTTCACCGGTGGGTTTAAATGTATAATTCCTAAAGGGACTATTTTACTGGCATTTTCAAATTCAGAAAGAATATCATTAGGATTTGGCTGCGTCCCGGAAAATAAAGAAGAATTTGGAAGAATGCACGTCCCTGAAGTCCAACGAAATGATGTAAATTATACAGGTTATTCATTCGTTTTTAAATATGGAGAAATCGATAAGAGCTTAAAAAAAACAATAAATCTAACAAGCGGTTAGATCAGACCGGGAGTAGTTGTGTCGGGCATCCCACATCATCGGCCCGGTCTGATCACCCTTAGCGTTATACCCCAAACATTAACTTAACTTATTATTGATTTGAACAATGCCATCCAAATTCAAACTAATTTTATCAGCATTGCTTTCAATCGGCACCTTGTCCATTGGATCATTACTTTGCAGCTATTATTGGGAGGGGCTTTATCTTCAAAGAATGCCAAATATTCTCTTTGTCTTAACCGGGTGTTTCATAATCTTTTTGACATTTATTGCGCTAATCTTCCTAATTAATTGGGGGGTTAAGAATAAAAATTTCATGGCTGGTTTTATTATGTCATGGATTATTGCCTCTCCTATTGTCATGGGCGTCAACCTGATTATAACAAATCATTCCACAGCGGACTGGCTACGTCGGCTTTTTTTTGAAGTCCGTCGTTGTAATAAATTTTATTAATTTTTTCACCTCTGTCGTTGTTTTCCGCCAGCCGGTGAATTCAAGCGTTATATTCAAGTAAAGTTGTATCCATAAAAACAAGAAAAACTCTTTTTTAATTATGAATAATGTTTCTTTGGTGACTGAAGTTTGCCTCTTGCTTATAGGTTTTTTGATATATTCAAGGATTATATTCCCAAAAGTTAAACAAGAATCAAAGACAGATACAGACAATTATTCTGTTACAGGATTCCAGCACTTAAAAATATTTAAAGAATATTATAGAATTACAAAAAAACATGGGGAATCCCTATTCTGGATATATCTTTTCGTCATTATAGTGCTCCAGTTTCTATTAGTTGGAATATTTATGGAAATTTAATCGTTATATTCAGAAAGAAAGAATTTCAAATTGAATAAACAAAAGCCTAAATTGTTGGTATTCGATATTTGCTGGGGAATTTCTCTGCTATTAATGATGGTAGGTACGGTTGTTTTTCCTAAATTATTTTTTGAAGCATCAGGTTCTCTTTTCACTTTATCCTTTATTGGGATTACTATGATTTTCAGCAAAAAATTAAGGGAATCTTCTTTTGTCGGCAAAACACTTTATTGGTTTGCGATCAATATTATGAAACCACGCTCCCGCTTTAATCATATGATTTGGGGGCTTTTTATCTTCGGTTGCGGATTATTATCATTAATACCAGGCGATAAACCTGCACAGAATAACATTGAATTCATAAATCAAATCCAAAAAAGTTATGAATTCTGGATAGCTATCCTTGTTGTTATTGTATTCAATGTTTTAGTAGGAATTTATACAGCTAAAAAATATAAAAAGGGCTGAATATAACCAGCGGGTCGTGCAGACCGGTAGGGCCGGTGTCGAGATATCCAAGTAATCGGCCCGGTCTGCACACCCTTAACGTTAGGTGTTTTCCCCTTTTATGTTACTTTGAATAAGGGATTTTGATCTGATTCAAATTATGAAATTAATGAAATTACAATTTTTTATTCTGATCCACATAATCCTTTTTCTCCAGGGATGCTATTATTGGTCTGGTTCTATGAATGATCCCAAGAATTCAAACTATCAAAATCCAGACATCTCTCACTATCAAATTGATGATTTTGATTATTATAAGTATGGCGGATACGGTGATGAGGATCTGCAAGAATTTATCGAATACATTGAAAAAGAACATCTTGCTGACTTAAAAAAAAAGATATTGGATGAGAATATTGTTTTACCGCCCATTACTCTTTGTGAATTTTCTGACATTGCTCTCATTGAGAAATACAAAGATAGCGAATTTTCAAAATCACGTTGGGGAATTAATGCTAAAAAAGACGCTGAAGATCTTACAAAACTGATTGCCTCAATTTTGCAAAGAATGCATTTATTTCAATCTGTCTCAGTTGTTTTAAACGATGACAATTTAAATGATATTATAGTAAAACCGTCTATTGAAATCCACAACAAGCGCGATGGCCCTTTAGGTATTGCTACTCTTATTCCACTTTATCTGACTTTTGGAATAATTTCTCCATTATCCTATAATGAGATTGTTATCATAGATTTTAAGTTTTTATCGGGTCAATCTACTATTTTTTCGGTGGAGGGAATAGGTGGCGGTTATACTCAGATAAGCACAGTCTGGATGGAGGACAAACCATCAATTTACGATGGGGCGCAAAACAAAGCATTTGGCAGAGCAATGCACGAATTAATCTTAAATATTATCAATCACCGTGAAAATTTGGTAAAGATTGATAGTCTTGAGCCAAGTGTAACGGACTCATGCATCTCTAATCACTGACTCGTAAATAAACAGTCCCTTGGAACAAAAGAACCTGGTCAAAAAGACAAGACAAATGAAAAATAATGCAGTTTTTGCATTAAAATACAATAGTCTTCACCTAACAAAAGTGTAGAGCAGACCGGGAGCAAGCCAGTCGAAATATCAGAGCAATCGGCCCGGTCTGCTCACCCTTAGCGTTGGGCCATAAGAATAATTTTCTACAAAATGGAGAATATGTGGATCACAAAATCCTTAGTCCATACACACCAACAGATCCTGTTACTAAACCAGAACACTTAGTCGGACGTTCAGAAGAAATTCAACTTTTGCTCGCCAATGTTCTGTCTGGACGGAATACGTTAGTCACGGGAGAACGGGGAGTTGGCAAAACCAGTCTTCTTTCCGTGCTTGCAACTGTTCTGAAAAACCATGCCTATGATGCAAAACGTCTGTTTTGCATGTCAGTACCATCAGGATCTATCGTTGCGTTCACCACTTGTTCACCCGAGTGTACAGTTGACTCCGTAGCCGACTCCCTGCTCAGATCGCTTTCACGTTCTACTGGTATTGAATTATCTGGTGTCAAAAAATCATCTTGGACGATAACGGCTAAAGCTCCAATATTAGAAGCTGTGAATCAAAAGGAAAAAATTGGGGTCAGGTCTTCATTCTTGACAGTTTAATATCGCAAAGTGAAGAATGAAGACCTGACCCTCAAATTTTCCGATAGGGTTCCTCTTCAGGCTTTTTGTTCAGGGAGGGCCAGACAAATCAAGTCCTGATTGTTTTTCCGGATAAATATCATTATATTGAAACCTGTCAATACGTTCCTTTAATCAACTAAATATGTGGAGGATAAAATGGAACTGAAAACAATAACGATTGAAAACCCGGATGAACTGAATTTTATTCTCGGTCATTCCCATTTTATTAAAACCGTGGAAGATATCCATGAAGCCATTGTATGTACCGTGCCCAATGCGAAATTCGGGGTGGCATTCTGTGAAGCATCCATGGAATGCCTGGTTCGCTGCAGCGGAACCGATGAAGAAATGATTGAACTGGCAAAAAAAAATGCCTATGCACTTTCTGCCGGTCATTCCTTTATTGTTTTCATGAAAGACATGTTCCCGATTAATATTCTCAACACCATAAAAAATGTGCCCGAAGTTGCCAGGATCCATTGCGCAACTGCCAATCCCGTGGAAGTCATCCTGGCCCAGACCGATCTGGGCAGGGGAATCCTGGGGGTGATTGACGGGTTCTCATCAAAGGGGATTGAAACCGAGGCAGATATTGAAAAGAGAAAAGGCTTCCTCCGAATGATAGGATATAAGCAGTAATGTGAAAATTATACGTGTCGGGGGCCACCCATTTAAAAGACGGCTATCAAGTCTGTTCTTGACTCGTGTGCTGTCTTGAGGAAATGAGCAGCAACATATTGTTAAAGGCGATCAGGGCCGGGAGTTATTTTTTGAGTTACTCGGCGAGATGCCGGCGCGATTTGAAATTGATGTTTTTGCTTACGTCATGATGGGAAATTATTACCATCTGCTGGTTAAAACGGAACGGTTGATAACGGATAAAGACCTGAAAAAATTGTATAATAAAATTAAATTACAAATCCAGATGTGACACAACCGTCTTTATAACAATTATTCCCAAACACCCACACGACCGTCAATTACATCCCCCGGCTCTGCATCATCCGGTCATGCAGTCTTTCCGCCCGCAGACAAAAGGCCTCGAGTTTTGCATGAATTACCTGTGGGAATGGCGATCCGTCACTTTCAATTGCCAGAAAAGGAAGCTCCTCAATATCTTCAAGAATCGACTTGATCCGCATGTCTTTCGGTGCGGTGGCAAGCTTGTCCTTCCGGTTCATGGTTTCGTTTAATATGGCCTCGGACATCCGGTTGGGCATGCAGCCAAACGGCCCGATGGCAATAACACCGCAGGCCTGGCTCGCAACTTCGGTAAGGGCGCTGCCCACGGTAAGAATGATCTCGCCCGCCAGATTGGGTGAAACATAGGGTTTGGCGTTATCGATGATGGTATCCATATCCACGATTTCCGCATGAACAAGCCCCGATTCTCTCAGCAACGCCTTTAAGCGTTTTTCATGTTTTGCCATGACGTGCTTTTTTATCATAAAGCCCAGTTTTTCCAGCAGCGTCATGGACATATAGACCAGCTTTTTATCCACCAGGTAGTCCGAATAAATCATCCATTCCGCGATGGGCGCACAGACGGTGGCAAATCCTCTTTTGGCCAGGGCGTCGGTCAGATAACGGCGGGAAAGCCCGTCACGCCTTACAAACATTTCCCCGGAAAGAGAGATCACCGGCACCTCTTTTGGCGGCCGTTTCATGGGGATTTTACTGAGATTCCAGCTTGTTTTCTGCAGCTGATTTTCCAGTCCGGTAAAATTTTCGGTTTCAATTGTTTTAAGTATCCGGTCCCATTCTTTTTCAAAGAGGCTCATTGCCTCGTTAACATCCACGGCATTGGCAAGAATCATGGAACGGATGTCTTCTATAACGTCTGACACAATAACGGCCCACCAGGCCTTGATCTGAAAATCATTTCCAAGACCCGCGTAACTGTTTTCAGAAGAAAGGGACAGCAGCGCCACATCCGGGATATTCAAACGTTTCAGCAAATCCTCCATAAACACATAATACTGGCCGAACCGGCATGGTCCCGAGCCTGTGGGCATAAAATAAACAAGTATTTCATCTTCTTTTTTATGGTTTTGAATATAATTGAGCAAAGACCCGGTGGTCAGCAGCAGCGGCAGACACTCTTTACAGCTCGTGTTGGCGCGGCCGAGTTTAAGGATTGCGTCGTCGGAAGGCGGATGAACAAACGTGTTATACCCTTTGGATTTAAAGACAGCGCCCAGGGCTTTTGTTGCAAACCGGCCCACTGACGGAAAAAGGATCGTGACGGACGGATCCGTCATGG
The DNA here is from genome assembly GCA_030145385.1 of Desulfococcaceae bacterium. GTDB lineage: Bacteria > Desulfobacterota > Desulfobacteria > Desulfobacterales > Desulfosalsimonadaceae > SURF-3. Next base: position 11,631 of record JAQYVU010000080.1, on the reverse strand, counting down.
GAATGGTTTTTCCGGATGATGTGGTTACCATCGGGATACCCTTTTCAAGAGAAATCCCGGATGCCCGGTACGGGGTAATTTTGTCCGGGGTCTTTTCCAGTTTATCGAGCTGCCTGTAAGTCGCCACAATATCCAGATATGCCTCGATTCTTGTTTCAATGCCTGCATCCGCTGAATGGCTGTCGAGTTCAAGGGTCAGGGAAGGTTTTTTCCCCATGATGCTTCTGAAATAGCCGATGAGAAATGAATCCGGTCCGCAGGAAAAATTGGTAATGTAGGTGCCGAAAAGCTGGGGGTGCTTTGCGACTAACCGGGCCGCCTTCAGAATCAGCTGCCCCGTGCCCCAGTACATGTGCTTTTTATCCCTTTCACCCTCAAGGCTGAGAAAATCGATGGGAATAACCTGGACGCCCCTTGATACCAGTTTGTGTGGAATCCCCATGTTGGCTTCCTCCACATATCCGTTGTAGGATCTGCCGAATATCACCACAGCGGTTCTTTCAGGATCGGATTCCAGTTGGGCCATCACCTTTTTACCGGTCTCCCTCATCTCCTGAAAGCATGCCTTCTGAGCGTCTACCGCTTTTTTAAATGCGCTGACAGCCGTTTTCTTTGCTTCGCCCATCTTTGCTGCGGTCTCAACAAACGAATCAACAGCGGTTTCAAGCCCTTTTCGGAAATCCAGAAGCGGGGTCAGTACCTGTGTCCCCTTTGCTTTTAAGCGTTCAATCGGGTCTCTGAATGTGGTCTGCAGAAAAAAGGTTTCTCCCTGAACAAACGGGCATAATTGTGAGCTGGCATCTTTGCTGGTGCTGGGGATGGTTTTAAAATGCGGAAGAAAAATAAAATCCGGCGGATCCTGTTTTTCGATCATTGAATAAAAAAATCCATGGGCCAGTTCCGCAGGATAGCAGAAAGCCGCCCCCCGCCGATCGATCCCTTCCTGGGACGGCGTATCCGGCAGGATGAGTTCATAACCGAGTTCCGTAAAAAAGGTTGAATACAGCGGGTAATAGGTATTTACCAGAAAGCTCCGGTTGATCCACACCCGGCCTTTGGGCGTTATCCCTTTGGGCAGCGCGGCGGCATATTTATCAAAAACAAGCGATTGCCGCAACTTAACCAGATCAAGTGTTTTAATGTCATAGGCAATGTTGTGCCTTAAATTGTAATACCGGTTACAGGCGCCGCCAAAAGGATAATTTTCCCCCTCCAGCTCGATCATGGCGATATGGCATTTGCGGTCACACTTTTCTTTTCCGCCGCCGCATATGAATGATTTGCCATAAGTAACCTCTCGGGCTGCAAGGGTTTTAAGGTCAAACAGACCTTCTTCAATGAAGTTGTTTTCAATCCGTTTTTTGACCTCAAGGGCTACGCCAAAGGCACCCATCAGCCCGGGTTCCGGCGGAACAATGATCGGTTTGCCCACAAGGGCGGCCATGGCCAGCGGAATTGCATGGTTATAGCACACGCCGCCCTGCATAAAGATTTTCTCTCCCACCTGCCGGTTTCCTTTGACACGGTTGGAGTAGTTCATGCAGATGGAATAGACCAGCCCGGCAACAATATCCTCATGCGCCACGCCTTCGTGAATGGCATTCTTTATATCCGACGAGATAAATGCGGCACACTGATCGTTAAAATTCGGCGGCTGCTTTCCTTTCATGGCAATATCCGCGATGTCTTCCATGGCCACATTCAAAGATTCCAGGGCCGACTCTTCAAGAAATGATCCGGTGCCTGCGGAACACGCCTCGTTCATGGCATAATCGGAAGATACCCCATTGGTGATATAGGTATATTTTGCGTCCTGGCCGCCGATCTCAAAGATCGTATCCACCTTGTCGTCAAAATATACGGCTGCTGCGGCATGCGCGATAATCTCGTTGATAACACCGTCTGTCATGGCATGAAGCCCGGCAATCTGGCGGCCGGAGCCGCAGACACCCAGGCCGGTAATTTTAATGCTGTCGGGATCAATTGAAGATGCCACCTGCTGGAGGATCGAATCGTAACACTTCCGCGATGCGCCCACCGGATCTCCGCTGGTTCTCAGGTATATGGAAGCGAGCAGGGCGTTGTCGTCTCGTCGCAAGAGCACCGCCTTGGTGGTGGTAGACCCCACGTCAAGGCCCAGAATGCAGTTGTCACCGTCCCTTGCCGTGTCTGTTTTAATGGTTTTGAATTCCACCTGATCCGAAAAATCTGAAAGGGGCGGCAACGATTCAAACGGTTCGATCTCTGTTCTGAAAAGCGACTTTTTCCCCGGGAACGGGGCGGTCGGGTGGTCCAAAGCCCACAACGCCGTACCCAGGGCCTCAAAATACGGGGCTTCTTCCGGAACAATCAGACCCGGGATTTCAGACTTCAGGTTGCTGATCATCATCTTGTTCAACGCGGTTCCGCCGGTTACCATGATATTTTTACGATCTACTTTTTTCAAAAGCTCCAGGACCTTGTTCGACATCATGACACACAGTCCGGCCGTGACCTGTGATTTCGGAATCCCCTTGTTGGTGGCATGCGTGCAGTCCGACTTGCAGAACACGCTGCACCGGCCCGATACATTGTGAGGCTCTTCATTCCCGGTCCAGTCCTCGATATCTTCAAGAGATATGTCCATTCGCCGGAGCTGCTGAAGAAAAAACTCCCCGGTGCCCGAAGCGCATTTATTGCCTGTCAGCACGTTGGATATTTTGCCGGTGCTGTCCAGCACATAGGTCATGAAGGTTTCACCCCCGGCCGACACCACCGCCGGGCAGGAAACATCTTCGGGTTTTACGAAGTTAAAGGCATATTCAACCGCTTCCGGTTCCGAAATGGCGGACAGGTTGACGAACTTATGAAATTTCCTTCCGGTAACCGCGATTTTATCAAATGCGTCAAGATCGAGATCTTTCACAACAGACATCATGGTCTGTTTCGGATCACCGCCATGGTAATGCACCGAAAAGTCGACGACCCGCGTACCATTGCCTTTCGCTGCATGAATCTGTCGGTTGCCGTTGCTGCAGGCTTCCACCTGTACCACAGATATAGTGGAAGCGCCCAGACAAATGCCGAGGCTCATTGTTTTTGCGTCAGCTTGCACGTTAACTATTGGTGTTGTTTTTACCATGCCGTCTTTCATCAGAATTTATGCCCCTAAAATATGTGTTTCATTCATATTAGAATGTAATATCATACGATATTTTACTGCAATGGCTCCTGTCCGGGATCCATTCCACCGATAAAATCCGGTTTATAAAATACTTTGCCGGAAACGTCAGCCCCAATCAATTCAAGCCAGTCAGCAAGTTCATGGTTACAATTATGGAAAATCCAATACGGCACATCATATTTTACAAAATAAACACGCTCTTTCTGATTATAATATTCAGTCTCAGAATTAGCGTTGTATGAATTTTGAAGTTTATTATGTAACTTTAATACTTTGTCTGCTGGAGCGAAAAAAGAAACAGCCATTTCACAGTTTTTAAATTTGTCACAAATAGTGTCTCCCGGATTCCAGGCAGTCGACTTTCTTCCCATGCATCCCGGAGTTAAAAAGGTCATGTTTTTAAATGCTGTCCATGGATCTCTCTTGTTCAGTGCGAACAATTCCCAATCTCCGTAAGTGAACTCGGTCAATGACCCGTCTTTATAAAATGCCAGTGAATGGTGCCCCCATGTAGAATATTTAATTAAATATACTTTGGTCATGTCAGGCTCTGTTGTCGGGAGCTTTACCTTTGCAGAACATCCGGCAATAATGAAAAACGCGATGCCCAGGGCAGCGATGATCGAAATATATTTTAATACCAATACAATGGTCATGCCGCTCATCAATCTAAAGGATTATTTCGCGATCCCTTCGGGGCTTACAAACGCCCAGCCTTTCTGGGGCGTATTATCAATTGAGCCTGTCACATCCGCATAACCGAGCCATTTTTCAACACCCATAAGATCTGCGGTCTGGTCTTTTTTTAATACCATTATCTCAAGGGACAGGTTCCGGGTCTTGCTGGTAACTGTCATATGAACAGGATACTTTTTCTTGGTATCCTTCGTGTCCCACCATTCATGCACAACATAATCAAAATCAGTGATCTTTTCGGTATTTCCCTTAAGTCCGGAAATTATGAGATAATCGCCCGGCAGGCAGGGACGGTCTTCATTGGGCGGGAAAATATCGTTGATGATGAGGTCATACCCGGAATCCAGATGAACGTAGATAGAATCACCGCTCTCACAGACTTCGTCCCCCCAGAAGTGCTGAAAATGAGCGATTCCGTTTGAAGTCATGTTATACGCACCGTTAACATCCGCTTTAACAAGGGCCCGCGGTATCATATACCAGTTAAATGTCCTGCCTTCCGGATAATTTTCAAAAATACGGTCAAATATAATGGTCTCTTTCTCCACCACCGGGTTTAAGGACAAAGAGCAGCAGAATTTTGAAAAATTCACATCAACCTTAATGGTTTTGTGCTGTTTATTATACTTAATGTGGCTATCATGAAACTGCTGGTTCAGGCCGGTGGTATCGTGTTTTACGTTTTCAAACGGTGGAATAAATATATTATTTTCATATTTATAGTCACCGGTCGACGTGTCCAGCCAGAATATATGCGCGAAATTCCCTTTTAGGAAATAGAGGGAACCCGAGCAGAAAAACATCCCTACATACAACGCGCCCTCTTTTTCGGGGATGTCAATTTTCGAATGAAAAGCCCATGTTTCGATATCCTTATCATGCTTTCCATAAGGTTGGATGATGGTTTCTTCGGCTTGCACCGGAGAAAACCAGACAAATATTAAAATGGTTATCAGAATCAAAAGTTTTTCTGAACCACGCCGGTATTGAGGGCCGCAACAGCATCCGAATTTATTCAAAATCATCTCTCCTTAAATCAAATCTACTTTGCAATATCAGCTAACAAAAAAGTTGTCAATCGAGGTTGCAGGTCGGCTCAGGGTAACCGCATTTGAGTTTTGTGGCCATCAAAGGGATTTATTGATGTATTTTATCTGGGAATATGGCGTGTACACAAACGAGGAAATCGGAAACCTGTTCCATGTCTCTTATTCTTTGGTCAGCAGAAGTGTTTCTTCTGCCTGAGAAAAATTAATTAGCGGTAAGAACTTGAAACAATGGTATAATAAAGTAAAACAACAAATCAGGATATGATATTTTGCGCCTTCAAAGTTATTTTAAAAATAAAAAGAATTTTCAGATCTGATCTGTTCTTAATTGATGTTCGCTTTTATTTGATTATCCAGAACTTCCCTGATGGTTTTCGCCAGGTCTTTTTTGATCATCGGTTTCAATACAAACGCCCTGATCCCCAATTCTGAAGCTCTTTTATCAGAAATTTTTTTACTGTATCCAGTACAAAGAATAACAGGAATATCCGGCCGTATCAGCATCATTTCTGCAGCAAGCCTGTCACCGGTCATATTCGGCATGGTCATGTCAGTAATAACCAGATCGAATTCGCCGGGTTTATGCCTGAACAATTCCAAACCTTCTATACTGCTTGTACGGGTTGTCACTCTGTATCCCATCGACTCTAACAATCTTCGGCCCATATTAGCGATCACAACCTCATCATCAAGAAATAAAATATGTTCACTGCCCCCCGCAATTCCCGCAAATTCAGTTTTCTTTTCCTGCCCATTGCTATTAATGGTCGGAAAATAAATTTTGAAAGTGCTCCCTTTGCCAGGTTGGCTCTCGACAATAATTTTTCCACCGCAACTTTTAACAATGCCGTGGACCACCGCAAGTCCCAGGCCGGTTCCCTCACCTAAAGCCTTGGTGGTGAAGTAAGGATCAAATATTGATTCCAAGACATCAGCGCTCATTCCGATACCGGTATCTTCGATTACTAATGTTGAATAGACGCCGGGTTCTAAACCCGGGAATCGGCCCGTAAATTCCGAGCCCAATTGTTCATCATCTAATATAACTTTAAGTGTGCCCCCCTCTTTCTCCATTGCGTGCGAAGCATTTGTACAAAGATTCATAATGATTTGATGAATCTGAGTCGGATCAGCCATGATTATTGATTTGCTTTTGACATGATGCTCGATATTGATTGTCGCGGGCAGAGTTGAGCGAAGAAGTCCTAATGCGTCTTTAACAATTATGCCAATTCCGGTTGGCTTGAGTTTGTTATCTGTTTGGCGGGCAAACGTCAGGATTTGCCTGACAAGATCTCTTGCACGAAGTCCGGAATTGAAAATTTCCTCCAGAAATCTTTCAATATTTGACCCGGGTTCAGTCTCTATCCTGGCAACTTCTGCATAACCAATTATTGCTGTAAGGATATTGTTGAAGTCATGCGCAACACCACCGGCAAGAATGCCGATTGATTCCATTTTCTGCGCTTGATAAAGTTGGGATTCAAGTAATCTGCGCTGGGTAATATCTCGAGCAACACCGATTAATGCGGTCGGACGTCCTTTTTGGTCCCGGACAAACCGCACGGACACCTCGGCCCAAACAGTGGATCCGTCCTTGTGAAAATGTTCCAGATTCACTATGCGCGGTTTCGCCTCACCGGTCTTATCGGCAGCCAGTTCCCTGCTCACTTCCCTGGTGGCAAGAGCCATGGACGATGGTGTCAGTATATCCACGATCATGCGGCCGGTCATTTCCTCGTCAGTGTAACCGGTTATTCTTTCGAATGACGGGCTGGCATAGGTAAAGCACAGGGTGTCCAGATCGATCATCCAGATCGCATCAATAATGTTATCTGCCAGCAGGCGATATTTTTTTTCACTTTTTTTGAGTTCTTCTTCCGCACGCTTTCGGTCAGTGATGTTGCGTGTTGCACCCTGGATTCCAACGGGATCCCCCTTCTCATTTATTACCCCAGTGGCGTTTATCTCAATATCAATCAGGGAACCGTCTTTTTTGTACATTTGTCCTTCAATGACATGGTCATGGATGATCTCTTCGAGAGGCAAAGACAATTCTGCTGCAAGAGTTCCAAATATTTTCTCAACCGTTTCAGCAGTCATATAATCTTCTATGGGCATGAGCATTCCTTCTTCCAGGGAATACCCGAACAGTTTTTCAACAGAGGGACTCAGGTAAGTGACCTTTCCTTCTAATGTTGCGGTCCAGATCATATCCGTGGAATTTTCTGCCAGCAGCCGATAATGTTCTTCACTGTCCCGCAGAGCTTCTTCGGCTTTCTTAATCGGGGTGGCATCCAAAACAATGCCTCTTATCCCAATGACTTCATTGTTTCGGTATAGCGGATTGGCATAGGTATGAACCGGGATAAACGCACCATCTTTCGTTCGAAAACGGTATTCAATGTTTTCGAATTTTTTCCCCCAAAAAGTTTTTTTGATTCCTGCTTCGCCTCTCGATACTTCATCTTTTTTTATAAAATCAGTCGCATTCTTACCTATAAATTCAGATTTGTCAGTATAACCAAACGATTTAAGCTGGGTTTCATTGATATCAGTAAATTTACCGTCCACTAACTCAAAGACAATTGCCGGGAGCGACTCAACCAATTCGTAGTATTTTGTTTCGGTTTCCCGCATTGCCGCCGTTTTCATTGTTTCGAAACCGGCCAATTTCCTATCGAGTTCCCGGATCCTGTTTTCCAATTCTTCATAAGTGGGCTTTTCGTTCATTTCCGAATACCTCGCTTAATCAGTGATGGTTTTCATAAAGAGTTAACAGATTGTCGAACATTTCCAAGAATTATACTACATTTAGGATGGAATAACAATTTTATTTTCAGAATCTTATGCATACCGCAAGACAGTAAAAAATCCGAGACAACATAATGACACTTTGCACCTTTAGTATGGTGCCGCAGTTTTAATTTTTAGATTTATTATGGGCCTTTTTTGATAAAAAATCATACCAACGTCCAATTGTTTTTTCCCCTTTTCCCCTTTAATTAAAGTCTATTATATTTTTATTTGATATTTTACAGATTTTTTTTATTTATAGTATTCTTATTTTTTTTTGAAAGAAGACACAAAAACAGGCTTTATTCTAAAATTCAATAATATAACCGGGTCCGACATGGATTCTGTTTTAGTCCCAATTGATGCAATATCCTGAAGCACGGAAAATAAAGGCGGTTTTCATTAATGGCAATCTAATAAAAAAGGAGCATATGATGATTAAAAAACTGTTTATTGGCGTGTTGGCTGTGTTGTTGATGAATTCAATGGCTGAAGCAAGGGAAGTGAGTGGAAAAAATATTCCTGAATCAATGACTGCGGGAGACAATGCACTGATTTTGAATGGCGCCGGAACCCGAACAAAAATGTGGATGTCGATTTATGCAGCAGGTCTCTATCTGCCGGAAAAAATGCAGAATGCGCAGGAAATTATCAGCGCCGATATACCGATGGCGATCAAAATACATGTGATTTCAGGCTTTATGTCCGCCGAAAAGATGGAAAACGCATTGCGTGATGGTTTTGAGAAGTCTACCAATGGGAATCTCACCCCCTTAAAGGACAGGATAGAAAAATTTATCCTGGCTCAAAAGGCAGAACTCAACAAAGATGATATATTGGAATATGTTTATATTCCAGGTCAGGGCGTCAGTGTATTTTCAAAGGGAAAACTCACCACAACTGTAGAAGGGAATGATTTCAAGAAGGCTGTATTCGGTATCTGGCTTTGCGATGATCCGTGCGATGAAGATCTGAAAGAAGGACTGCTCAATAATTAAATTCTTCGGACGATTGTTTTTAAAAGCTGAAGAGGGTAATTCCTCTTCAGCTTTTTGTTTTTACGAGTGATCACAGACAGTCTTCCATACTCAGGAAATGATTGAAACGCTGAAAAAAAAAGGCCGTTGCTCTCAATCACAGAAACGTCCTTTGGTTGTTTTTTGATTGTAATTTTTACGACATTTGTTCGGCCGCTATTTATACAGCAGCCCGTGCGGCCCGAACACCTCCGGCATATTCCGGATCTATTTTCTCAAAGTGCACCAATTGACGTTCAATGATGTTTTTCGGAACGCCTTGCATGGCCTCGGCGATGTTGGAGAAAAGGCGACCTTTCTGGGCATGATCAAACAGATTGAAAAGCGCACGGGGCTGGATGTAATCATCATTGCCTTCGCGGTGGTCAAAGCGTTGCGCATCTCCGCTGATTTTCAGCGGCGGCTCGGAAAAATCGGGACTTTCGACCGGGCCATCAAAGGAATTCGGCTCGTAATAAGCATCCGGATTTGGAAAGTTTGGAAAGAAGCGCATTTTACCATCTTTGTGATAGTGATTTACCGGACATTCGGGCGCGTTTGTGGGTAAGGATTCATAATGGGTGCCGAGACGGTGACGGTGAGCATCCGCGTATGAGAAAATTCGTGCCTGCAGCATTTTGTCGGGTGATAAACCGATACCCGGTACAATGTTTGACGGTGAAAAAGCAGCCAGTTCGACTTCTGCAAAATAATTGTCAGGGTTTTTGTTCAGTTCCATAATACCGACCTCGATCAGCGGATAGTCTCCGTGCGGCCACACCTGGTCAGGTCGAAGGGATTGTAAGGCGTGTTGACCGCTTCTTTTTCCGGCATCACCTGCACACTGAAACGCCACTGCGGAAAATCTCCCTTTTCAATGGCGCTGTAGAGATCTTCCTGAGTGGATTCACGGGTTCGGCCGACAACTTCTGCGGCCTCGGCGTTTGTCCAGTGTTGGTGTCCCTGCAGGGTTTCAAAATGAAATTTAACCCAAAATCGCTCATTTTGAGCATTGATAAAGCTGTAGGTGTGGCTGCCATACCCGTTAATATGGCGCACCCCGATTGGCAGACCGCGATCTGAAAAGAGAATGGTCACCTGGTGAAGCGACTCCGGCGACAACGACCAGAAGTCCCACATGGCAGTGGGTGAACGCAGGTTGGTTTTTGGGTGCCGCTTTTGGGCATGAATGAAATCCGGGAATTTATATGGGTCGCGTACGAAAAAAACAGGCGTATTGTTGCCCACCAGGTCCCAGTTACCTTCTTCGGTGTAGAACTTCAGGGCAAAACCGCGCACATCGCGCTCTGCGTCGGCCGCACCCAACTCGCCTGCAACCGTTGAGAAGCATTTTTTTCAATAAGCATCGCTTCAACGGCACAGGCGTCCAATTGATCGACCTTTCGATAATTAAAAAACAATTTTTGTGCAATCGGGGCATTTAAAATAGAAATAGGGGGGACGGTTTTCATTCCTGACAAAAAGTCTTAAGTTAACATGTCAGGAATGAAAACCTGTATTTTCTGATTCATAGTTTCCCCGGATTGCCTGTTTAAAATTTCTCTTTATGTTAAAGGCGTATCTGGTCTGTCTTCCAATCGTTTTTTTTCAAGCTTCGCCTCTATTACGAGTCTGTCGCGATTTTTCTGTATTTCAGCCTGTTGTTTTATGATTTCATTTTTTGTCTTATAGGACAAAAAGGCTTTTAATATCATATATGCGCCGCCAAACAAAATCATGCCGAGAAATACCCATTTAAATTCCGCTATTGTTTGATAGCTGATTTGACCCAGATATTTGAGCAGGTCCGGAACCATCCAATAAAGAAATCCAATGAAGATGACAGTGGAACCTAATGAATAAATATTTAATCTTCCAAGAATGGAAAAAAGGTTTTCAAACCTGGTTTCTTCAAAATCAGAATCCTGCCTGGCTTTTTTACTCTTTTCATCTTTCTCTTTTTCGTCATCATCTTTTGTTGTATGAAAAACATCAGTAAAAACCTTTACAATAAAAACGACAAACAAAATTAAAACCAACGGAATACATATGGATAAAGCGATCCAGGCTCGTGTGGGAAATTTGTTTTCGATCGCTGCCCGGGTAAGGACAAATCCTTCCTCCTGGAAGTCCTTAATCCCGGAGATTGATTTAAATTCAGAGATATGACCCTCATCATAAATATCTTCATATACAAGCTCGTTATTTGAGTTATGAATTCGTAAGATATGCTGATTTGATGAATAACCCACACAAACCATTAAAATTCCGAGCTCAATTATTGCAAACGTAAATATTATAAAAAACAAACCCGGAACATGTTGATCAATAACGTCAATTAATCTTTTACCATTCACTGCTTAATTCCTTAAAAGAGGGGGCGCCCATTCAAGGACGGGGCAAGCCTGCTCTTGAGACATTTGATCCAGAGGAATAAGTCAAATCTTTAATCTTGAATTTTTTTTCACGAATAAAGATTTGGTTCCTAATCCGCTGCACTGCGATTTGGGAAAGAAAAGGATTCGCGAGATCATTACTATTCCACGGTTTTAAAAGACTCGTTTCCGAATTCTTGTGGACCAGATTAAGTAATTGGGAAGAAATAAAATTACTGCCATACATAACTGCAAACCGGCATGCAATAATGACCCGCTAAAAGGCCGGATAAGCGTCAGCGGACTCAAAAATTGATTATTATATTATTCAATCGTTTAAGAAATTAAGACAAGAAGCCACTGCCTTTTTTCACCTGAAAAAAGGTTCTTAGATATCTCACGCTCGACAATATTAAGGCCAGGCCAATGGTTGTATATAAAATGGCCAGATATTGCTTTGGAATCGAAGAGTGGCGCAGTATCGCACCTATTGTAATCATGACCGCAATAATCAGATAGCTTTTCCATGGAATAAA
>JAQYVU010000079.1 GCA_030145385.1 Desulfococcaceae bacterium | reverse complement strand
CCCAGCAAGGATTATCTGAACCTGAAGCTGACCGGCAATTTCGCCGCATCCTATGATTCCATGCAGCTTTTCTGGGTATCGGATATCCGGGATATCCAAAACATTTCCTATGACGATAAACTGCTTTCCCTCCTGGACCTGGATCGAAAAAAGCTGCCGCCCATGACTGCATCCACGGACATCCTCGGCACAGTTCGCAAGGATGTGGCAGAAAAAATCGGAATTTCGCCGGATGTCAAGGTGGTGCTTTGCTCCCCGGACCACCAGACTGCCTGCATCGGTTCCGGCGCAGTGGATGATTATGCGGGCCACCTCTATATTGGCACATCCTCATGGATTCAGGCGGTGGTTCCGTTTAAAAAAACCGACGTGTTCCATTCCATTGCATCTTTTCCCACCGCAATCCCCGACAAATATCAGTCCGTCAACGAACAGGACATGGCCGGCGGATGCCTGTCTCACTTATTTAATAATCTCCTGTTCCATGACAACGTGTTAAAAAGCGCACACTCAATTGATCCATATCTTCATATTGATGACATTGCAGCCAATGTCCCGGCCGGCAGCCACAAGCTGATATACATGCCGTGGCTAAACGGCGAACGAACGCCGGTGGATGATACCACTTTGCGGGGCGGATTTTTCAACATGTCTAAAACCACGACCCAGGACCATATGATCCGGGCGGTTATGGAAGGTGTGGCATACAATACCCGCTGGAGCTTAAAGTATGTTGATCGGTTTATAAAACGGGAAATGAACCCGATCCATTTTATCGGCGGCGGCGCACAGTCCGATGTGTGGTGCCAAATATTTGCCGATGTTTTAAACCGGGATATCTGCCAGGTGGAAAACCCGAGACAGGCCAATGCCCGGGGGGCTGCGTTTATCGCTTCTGTTGGTCTCGGATATATCACATTTGACGATATTCCGCGATTGACCAAAATCCGCAAAACCTTTCACCCGAACCCTGATCACCGCAAAATATATGATGAATTATACGATGTATTCATCATGCTGTATAAAAAAAATAAATCTCTGTATCGACGCCTGAACACTGTGTAGTCTTTTTTCATAGACAAATCATAAATCGGTATTATTTTTTTAACAAAAATTTACGATTTCTTCATGAAAATCCGCTAATAATCAAACTCAAATGGCAAAGAAAAAAGTCCAAGTTTAAGGCGCGCGAATCCTGAGGAACGAGGCGTACGAATGTACGTTGAGTGACGAAGGATGAAGCGTAACGCAAAAATTGGACTTTTTACGAAGCCATGAAAAAGGATAAAATATATGGCCCTGTCAGTAGTCGATTTATACCGCGATATCCTGCCAAAAACCAATTGCAAAGATTGCGGATACCCCACGTGTATGGCATTTGCCAGCATGGTGGTTTCTGAAAAACACCCCATTAAAAACTGTCCGCACCTGACCCCGGAAGTGATCGAAGCCTGTGAGAAAGAACTGGCGGAGCAATATGCTGCCGGAAAATGGCTGAAACGGGACATGAAAGAAGACGCCCTTAGATGGGCCAAAGAAAAATCAGCCTCCATGAAAATTAAAGACCTGCCAGGCAGAATCGGGGGAAAGCTGATTGAAAAAGACGGAAAACCGGCCCTGGAACTCCCCTATTTTAACGGGCGCATTATCATCACTCCGGATCAGATTACGCATAAAGACGGCTCTGCCATGACACGCTATGAGCAGGTATTTATCCACATCCACATGGCCCAGGGCGGACATGCCCTTCCTTCCGGAAAATGGCGGAATCTGGTTGAAATTCCCAATACGGTCTCCAAGGTCGTCTCTATGGTGGATCATGTGGAAAAGCCGTTGATTGAAAGATTTCAGGGAAAAATCGACGAACTGACACAGGCCGCGTTGGAAATCGGCGGAATTGACAAGCATGACGAATTTCCCACCAGCGATGTGGCCATGCTGTTTACCCCCCTGCCCCGTGTGCCGGTGATGCTCATGTTCTGGGACGGGGATGAAGCTGACGGATTTGATGCCGAAGCAAAGCTGTCTTTTGACGACACGATCACCCAGCATCTGGATATCGAATCCATTATGTTTTTAAGTGAGCGGCTGCGGGAACTGCTGTGTGAAGATTAAAATTATTCTTTCCGCTTTTTTTTAAATTATCAATATCGGAAAGAAATATCAAACAACCGATCCGGAACGGATCGACTGTTTGATAGACTCAATTCTTTCGGAGGCGTGCTATTCCTGATTTAATCATCAGCCGCCTCTTCTTCTTTTAAATCATAAATATTAAACCCATAGTCAACCAGTTCAAGTTCCTCATCCTGAACCAGTCCGACCCCCGGACAATAAATTTTTTCATCGCCGTCTTCTCTTGCACACACATCATCCAAAGGATTGGTATCAACAACTTTCACACAGTCGCTAAAGATGCCGGCCGGTGTTTCCACACCAAGCCCCATTTCAACATTTTCGCCGCGGTCCTCGGCCACCCCCGGTGCGTATTCCTGATAGTATTTAGAGCCCAAAAGAAACGTGCCGGGCATGATAATCCCCGGCATTGCCCCGTTTTCACCGGCCCGCCATGCGCCTGTGTGAGCGACGATTTCACCGTCTTCATAGATATCAACATCTTCCCCAAAATAAAAAACACTGTTGGTTTTTTTACAGATTGCGAAAAAGTTCCTGGAAACCTCCACCAGTTCACCATCTACCCATTCGCGTTCCTCCACAATTCGGGTTAATACTTTCCCAAACCCAGGGATATGGATTCTTTCAATTTTCCGGAGAACCGACACCACCGCTTTCACATCGACAAGTTCCCCATCATCGTCCTCCACCCCTTCTAAAACCATTTGATATCCAGGGATAAGCAAAAAATACGGATTGGCCCCATACGTCCGGAACCCCCTGCAATCCTGCAGTCGAAAATCTCTTGTGAATTCGCTGTCATTATCACATTCAGCATATGCAGCACTGCTTCCGGCCAGCCCCAGGACCATAACCATTGCAACAGAAACCACCAGAATAGAAATTACGGATTTTGTTGAAAACATAATTGCCTCCTTCTTTCTTGTTGTTGATACGGTTTGTCTTTTTCTTTTAACCCGGGTTCTCACAAATTGGATACATACATAAGGGATCAGAATTGAGCTGTTGCTGATTAATGAAAACTGTCTATAAAGAAGCAGGTAAGAGAATCAGGCTTGTACGAAGGGGGAAACATAAATTGAACACTTTGCAAGAAAACTAAACGTTATGATCTCTGATATCATTTCCATTCAGATAAGTCATTATTTTAACGTCCGTTCACCTATAAATCAATCCCGAATAAATTTTTCAAGAAAATTGCGGGGTCACTCCTGATAAAAACATCAATACATTTTGTATCATAGGGAAAAAAGATTACCAGACTATTACCGGAACATTGTTTTTTGGTAATTAAAAAGGATCAGGCAGAAACGCCTTTCGTTGAAGAAATCTCAAAGAAAATAAAATACATCATCAGGGCGGAATACCAGCATACCGCCAAGGAAAAAAAATCGTGGCTTAAAAAATGAGCTCCCCGCACCTGCTGGGTGATCCCGAATGTAAATCCTAACAAAAGGGCAAAACAGAGCCCGTAATACCGTAATGACGGCTGGTATTTCAAAGCAAGAAAATATAAACTGAAAAACGCGAACCCCCCGGATGAATGACCTGCCGGAAAAGCATGCCCGACTTTTGCACCCTCCGGAACCATGTCAAATATTCTGATATACGGCTGAACTCCTCCGAACAGGCTCAGATGCCAGGGAGAATAAATATGCGTATAATGTTTCCCGACAGCCACCAGCGACGGCCCGGACAAACTGGCGATCAACAGATAGGCAGCGGATTTTCGATATCGGGACAGTCTTTTGATAAAAAAAGACAGAATAAACACTGCCAGAATCAATCCGGCAATTGATACCACAAAATTTCTTCCCCCGGTATGCAGCACTTTACTGGTCAGCCAATGAGACTTGTAAGGCCAGGATTCTATTGACGTATCATAAAACAGTTGTGCCAGAAACAAATCCAGGCCGGAGTATTCTGCCAGAATGCCTGCCAGCAGCACCAGCAAGGGATAAAATACATTTTTTTTATTCATAATATTTTTGCTGTAAAATACAAGGAGATTCCTGATCAGGACCCCGATGCACTTGGGACGACATCCGAAGCAGTCCTTTTTTCCCCATATCCCGTTTCAAAGGTCCATTTCTTTCCGGCCAGGAACTCTCCCATGCGGTTTAAACGATGTGTAAGCACATAGTTGCCTCCCTGGTAATAAGACATCGTTTCAACGTCCAGATTCGTCAGCACAGTTGATTCTTCGGCAATATGTTGCGCATGATGCGGATCATCCATGATTTCAATTTTCTGCTGCGGCGAAAGAATCACTAATTTATTATCTTTGTATAACCCGAGTTTCTGATAGTTTCCGATCAAAGCCCTTTCTACAAAATCATCGGACAAGATATCTCTGCCAAAAAAATAACTCTTATAATTAAAATTCAAAAGCGAAAGAAGTGTCGGCGCAATATCAATCTGACTTGAAATCTTATCAATCTCTCCGGGCATCACATATTCCGGCGCATAAACAAACAAAGGAATGTGGTACTTTTCAATAGGCAAGCCGACCCTTCCGGAACTGCTGGCACAATGATCTGCGACAATTACAAAAACAGTATCTTTAAACCATTCTTGCCGCTTTGCCATCATCATCAGTTCCTGCAATGCATAATCCGCATATTTCACCGCGCCCGACCGATTGGTACCGGAAGGAATATCGATCTTTCCTTCAAGATACGTATACGGACGATGGTTGCTTGTTGTCATCACGTGAAAAAAGAAAGGTTTTCCAGCCCGGCAGGATTGATTCGCTTCCTGTATGGTTTTGCGGTATAAATCCTCATCCGACACCCCCCAGGCATTTTCGAACGTTACTTCATCATCGTTAAAATCCGTCTGATCGACAATCCGGTAACCGTTGCCTGAAAAAAAGGCATTCATGTTATCAAAAAAACCGATGCCACCATACAAAAACGCAACATCATATCCCCGGTCTTTGAAAACTTTTCCCAGGCTTTGATAATTCGCATTATCCGGCCGTTTGACAATGGATCGCCCCGGAGTCGGTGGAACTGAGAGAGTAATGGCCTCAAGTCCTCTTGTTGTCCGGGTGCCGGTGGCGTAAAAATTGGTAAATAACAATCCCTGAGTAAACCACTGATCCATGAAAGGGGTAATGTCCTTTGTATTTCCAAATCGTGATAAATACTTGGCACTCAGGCTTTCAACCGAGATAAGAATGACATTTAAATTCTTTTCTTCACCGGCTGATGTCACTTCCCGTGAAATATCAAATAAGTCGCCAGTATCCGGGTCTTTTCCAACCATTGCCTTTACAACCTGTGACAGTTTATTGTCATCCCCCTGTCGGTAAAAAGTTTTATAATCCAGCGTATTGTTCTTAAATGCGGCAACAAACTGATACGGACCGTTCGATGCCAGTTCAGAAACATAGTTATTGCTGTGGGTATTTCTTAATGACTGATCAATACAGACATACGACAATAAGGACGCGGCAAGGATTGCCGTAAAAAAGACCATTCTTTTTGAAAACCCTTCTTTGATCAAAAGTGTTTTCGAAATATGTGTTTTTAATCCCCAAAAAGTAACCAGAGAAACCACACCGATGGCTGTCAGCAGCCAGCCCACGGGATACGATTCCTGAATATTCTGAACGACTTCATGCCGGTAAATCAGGTAATCAACGGATATAAAGTTAAACCGTGTGCCAAATTCCTCCCAGAACAGAAATTCGGCCACCAATACAAAATAAAGTCCGTAAATAAACACAAAGAAGAAGAAATACGTCAGCGCCTTGAAGATTTTACCGGTATACACCCTGTTGGGAACGCATAGAAGCAGCAAAGAGAAAAATATACAAAAATACAAATTGAAAACAACATCATAAATAAAGCCCGCCCAGAATATGTACGCAATATTGGCAAAGGTATGCTCAATATCTCCCCAGGAGTGAATCAGCAGGACGCCCCTTAAAGCCGAAAACGCAACCAGATTCAGCATCACGTAGAGCAGAATAATGCTGTAGCGGCTTGCCAATCTGTCGATCATACGCGTCATCAGAATTAATCTCCAAATATAATCCAGTAAAAATATAAACAGAAAAAACACTGCATTTGGGCCCCAACGGGTAGAGCCCAAATATATAAGAATACAATAGCTTACCGGCAGAACACACCGCCGTGCCGTTAAACAGTATTAAAATTAACACACGAACATTACCGGAACATGGTTATAAAATTATTATTTGGTAATCTGATTTTTTAAGATTAAGAGACTGACCGAAATCAACGTAAATGCACTTATTTTGAAAAGATCACAATTACAGATTGACAGTACGTCAGCAGCAAATGATTAGATAAAGATCACAAATATCATTGCGCTGACAGACGATAGAGCCTGTTCTGATAAGCGAGGCTGCCCCACAATGCGGTCGCCAATGCCTTTTCAGACAGGCCCGGCTTTAGATATCCGTTTGCAAGTTTCCGGCTTTTCACGTCGTAGACAAATCCCTGGGCAGGCTTTTGAGGCTGAAGGATCACCACGTCGCTGCCTTCCATATAGGCCAGATTCATTCCATACTGCATCATGGCCCGGCCTGTATACTCCTCCGGCTGAGCAGTCATGTCACGTCCCGGCATGGGGTTTTCATTGTCAATTCCAAGCAGGGAAAGCAGGGTCGGCGGCAGATCAATTTGACTCACAATTCGCGGATCGCGTTTCGGAGCAATCCCCTTCCCCAGGATCAATCCCGGAATTCGGAAATGGCTGATGGGCACAAGGCTGGCACCGGTCACGCGGGAATCGTGGTCCGCGACCACCAGAAAAATGGTATCTTTCCAATAAGTCGATTTCTCAGCCTTTTCAAAGAAACGGCCGATGGCATAATCAGCATATTTCGCCGCGTTATTGCGGGTCTGTTTCGGCTGTTCATAGAGCTCGATCCGGTCATCCGGAAATTCAAACGGATCATGGTTGGAAGAAGAAAACACCAGGCTGAAAAACGGCTGCCCGCTGTCATGCAGACGTATGAACTCCTGATGCGCCCGGTCAAGCAGGTCTTCGTCGGACACCCCCCAGGATCCCTCAAAATTGGGATGCGTATAATCATTTTGATCAATGATTTCGTTGAACCCGTTTCCCAGAAAAAAGCTTTTCATATTATCAAAATGACTCTCGCCGCCGTAAATAAACTGATTATGATACCCCCGGCGATTCAGCAGTTCTGCTATGGTAAAAAAATCATGCTGGGATTTTCCAAGCTTTACCACCGAACGGGCAGGTGTCGGCGTAAACCCGGAGATGACCGCCTCGATGCCTCTGACCGACCGGGTCCCTGTGGCATATAATTGTTCAAACATCCAGCCTTTTTCGGCCAGCGCGTCCAGATTCGGCGTCAGAGGCAATCCGCCCAGACTTCCCACATACCGGGCACCTAAGCTTTCCTCGAGAATAATCACCAGGTTTTTCGGTTTTCCCTGAAAGGTTGCTTTCTGCTGATGCAGTGTCGGCAATTCCCGGTTAGCAAACTCATTCGACGGCAGCATGGTTTCGTTGCGAACTATGTTTATGATGTCATCTTCCGGCATGCTGCCATAAATTTTTGACGCATCTGCTTCACTTTTCATCTGATTAATAGCAAATCCGAGGGAATATGTGGAATTCAGCACAATTGAATTCACCAGCGCATCATCGGCAAAAGCTACCATTGCCGGGTTCAGCGGGCGATGGCCGACAGTCGACCGTGCACCCATCAATCCGAATGACAGGATCAACAGGGCCATTGCTGCACGCCGGGCCTTTTGAGGATAATCCACAGCGCGAATCGCCCGGCCAAAAACCAGCCATCCGATCCTAAAAGACACAACGATCCCTGCCAGGCTGACAATCACGGCAGGCAGATGCCCGGCAAAGAGCATGGAAAAAACTTCCCGGGGATACCCGAGAAACTCGATAAACAGACGATTTGGCCGGAACCCGTATTCCGTGATAAACGGCGGGGTCACAATTTCCATAAAAATCAGCAAAGCCAGAGAAATGGAAAGCCACACCTGAACAATTCGATTCCAGATATGACCAATTTTATGAACTCCGGAAAGAAACGTCGAAAACAAGGCAAAAGCCCCAACCTGCATAATAATGGTGGCGATATCAATACGGGCACCCTGAAAAATAACCGGGAACCATCCATTGGCAGCGGCAATTCTGTTAACCTGCCAGAGACTGAGGCCCAGACGGCTGACAAACAATACACCCAATGAAATGATTATATATAGAAAAAAGGGATAAAAAATGCCCAGACGGCTCTTGACGTGAAATATCATGCAAGTATCCAATCGCAAAAATTCATAAATGTTAAACAAAACCGGAATCATTCCCTGTTTGTTGGGTCACCGTATCAATTGGATACTTACCGGAAAATGATCTGAAAATTACGATTTGGTAATGTTATGATAAAATCGATTGGAAAAAAATTGGGGTTGTAATAATATGATTAACTGGTGGAAAAATTTATTTCTTAAAATCTTGTTATAACTTAAAAAATAAGCAATGAGATACTCAAAAAAGGGACACTCACAGTGCATTTAAGTGTCGGCCGAATACCATAACCTCTCAACAAGGAAAAACCTTGAATCTCACAAAAAAAATAACACCCAGCCTCCTGATTATATTCACATCTGTTTTTTTGACACTGTTTTACAATTTAGCGTTTTTTTCAAACACGACAAAAATCTACCCCATATCTCCGACGAATATACTATTTTTAGGCTCCATTGCAGTGGTTTTCACCTGTTTTTTGATCATATGCCTGATACTGATCAGTTCAAAATACACCATCAAACCGGTTTTAATCCTCATTCTGATGGTATCATCTTTGGCGAACTATTTCATGAACAGCTACAACATCATCATTGATAATACCATGGTCCAGAATATCATCGAAACGAACACTGCTGAGGCCATGGATCTGTTCAGTCTTAAATTACTCGCTTATTTGTTTCTGCTGGGCATATTGCCGTCGGCATGTATTTATAAAATCAATATTGAATATGGTTCACTGAAAACAGAATTTTTTTCAAAACTGAAAGTCATGGGCATTTCTCTGGCCATTATGACTGCGATGCTATTTAGTTTCAGCAAGTTTTACACGTCTTTTTTCAGAGAACACAAGCCTTTGAGACAATATACAAATCCCACCGCATGGCTCTATGCTGCCGGGAAAACCATCAAGAGCACATTAAGCGAAAACAGTCTGATTGTGACCCCTATCGGAACAGATGCGAAAATACCTACAACTGATATTGACAGGGAGTTGATTATACTGGTGGTTGGGGAAGCGGTCCGGGCGGACCGGCTGTCACTCAACGGATATTCTCGGGAAACTAATCCGCTGCTTGCAAAAGAGGATGTGATCAGTTTTAGCAATATTTATTCCTGCGGCACATCCACAACTGTTTCCGTTCCCTGCATGTTCTCTATTTTTCCCAGAAACGAATACAGTAAAAAAAAAGCAAGGGTCTCTGAAAACCTGCTGGATGTCCTGCAGCACGCCGGTGTGAATATATTATGGCGGGAAAACAATTCAAGCTCAAAGGGCACGGCCTTAAGAGTGCCGTATGAAGATTTTCGGCATTCGGACAATAATCCGGTTTGTGAAAACGGGGAGTGCAGGGATGAGGGGATGCTGTCCGGTTTACAGGACCATATCGACGCCATAAAAACCGGGGATATTTTCATTATTCTCCATCAAATGGGAAACCATGGGCCAGCCTACTATAAAAGATACCCCAAAGCGTTTGAAAAATTCACACCGGTCTGCAAAACCAATCAGCTGGAAGAATGCACCAGCGAAGAAATCGGCAATGCCTATGATAATGCCGTGTTGTATACGGATTATTTTTTATCAAAAACAATTAATCTGCTGAAACAAAATTCGGCTGCGTTTGAAACAGCCATGATTTATATCAGTGACCACGGCGAATCGATTGGTGAAAAGGGCTTATATCTGCACGGGCTGCCGTATTCCATGGCGCCGGATGAGCAGAAGCATATCGGGGCAGTCATGTGGTTCGGAGACAATTTTAAAATCGATAGAAAAACTTTAAATGAAAAGTCCGCCATCGCGTTTTCGCATGACAATCTTTTTCATACCATTTTAGGATTGATGGAAATCGAAACGGATGTTTACGATCAAAGCATGGATATTATAGATTATGGCGGATAATTTATGCAGGTAAAATAACCTGAAACGAGCTGCCCCGATCAAGCGCGCTTTTCACCCGGATATCACCGTTAAATGCCCTGACAATGGCCTTGGCCAGACTCAGGCCCAAACCAATCCCAGCCAGGGATCGACTCCGGTCACATCGGTAAAACCGTTCGAATATATGGGGCAGATCCTCTTCCGGAATGCCCACACCGGTATCTTCGACCTGAATATTGACCAGCTGATTTTCCTGTTTTACCGAGATGGTTACGGTTCCCCCCTCCTTGTTGTACTTAATGGCGTTTTCCAGAAGGTTCGTAATCAGCCGCTGCATCTTGCTCTTATCCCCATCAATCACAAGGGTTTCAGGAAGAAGCGTGATCAGCTGAATTTCTTTTTCCTTTGCAATGGGATCAAATAAGTCACAAGCAGATAACACAAGATCAACAATATTGAGCGGCTCTGATTTAAACTGGTTGACCCCGGCTTCTGTTTCCGTAATATCCATCATGGTATTGATAATTTCAATCAGCTTATCACATTCTTCAATGGTATTTGCCGCCATTTCCGTGTAATCATGCATGGAGCCATTGCCCACCAGGGTCATTTCAGCGATTCCCCGGATTCTTGTCAATGGACTTCGAAGGTCATGGGCCACATTATCGTTCATTTCATGCATGCCTTTGATCAGCGTTTGAATACGATCCAGCATTTCGTTGAATGTATTTGCCAGCCGGTCTATTTCATAGTGGCGTCGTTTCACCTCCACCCGTTTATCAATAGAACCCTTGGAAATTTCAATAGCCGTCTGTGTCACTTCTTCAACCCCCTTTAAAGCATGACGGGCTAAAAACCAGCCGATAAAAGCGGCGACAAAAAACAGCGGAATCATAAGCAGCAAAATAAGATTTCGAAAAATCCCGAGAAACTCATAATTATCCTCAAGAGAAATCCCCATGTTGAAAATCATCGACGGGCTTATCGCTCCGTAAATAATCCGCACTTTATAATCATTTCCCGGGATGCTAATAGTCTCGAAAAAATACTGCTCTTTTTTACCGATGGCGGCAAGCGCATCGGCAGACACACCGACACCTTCATAGGCTTCCATATTCAATTCCTTCAAAATACTGCCATCCATGGTAATTAAACGATAAAAAACCCCGCCCCCTTCGGATTCGGATTCCATAACAATTTCCAGGGTCACCTGATCAACGCCGCCTTCTTTCATCAGCGCATAAAACTCTTCTAATTCTTCCAGTAATTCATCATCCGTATTTTCCATGGTAACCTTCGAAATATGATAATAAAAAATGGAGAGTGCCAAAACGGATGTTAAGGTAAATATGAGGGCATACCAGACGGTCAGCCTGAACGAAAGACTATTTCTGTGCTTATTGATCTGATTTAATAACATATCCGACGCCTCGAATGGTCTGAATCAGTTTATCTTCAAAATCCCTGTCGATTTTATCCCGTAAATGACAAATCCGCGCTTCCACCACATTGGTCTCGGGATTAAAATTGTAATCCCAGACATGCTCCATGATCATGGTTTTAGAAACAACCTGCCCGGCATTTCTCATCAGGTATTCCAGTAGAGAAAACTCCAGCGGCTGCAGCTCAATAGCCTCACCGGCCCTTTCGACTTTTCGGCTGAGGATATCCAAAACCAGCCCACCGACCTCTAACCTTGCAGAACCTGATACCCCGGTTGATCTGCGAAGCAGAGCCTGTACCCTGGCGAGCAATTCCGAGAATGCAAATGGCTTTGTGAGGTAATCGTCTCCCCCTGTGGTAAGCCCCTTCACCCGGTCATCCACGGTTCTCCTGGCACTTAATATAAGTACCGGAAAATTTATACCGCTTGACCGCATCTCCTCGATCACCGTCAGGCCGTCTATCTTTGGCAGCATCAAATCAACAACTGCCACATCATAGGGTTCGTTCAGCGCCATATGCAGGCCGTCCTCACCGTTTTCCATATGATCGACGGCAAACCCGGCTTCTTTTAACCCCTTTGAAACAAACAGGGCTATTTTTACATCATCCTCAATCAGCAATAATCTCATAGTGCCACTCTTTCCATTCAATATTGAAAGATGCCAAACAAAGATTTTTGTATCTTTAAACAAAAATCTCCGAATATTGATATCTATTTAATCTTTTTTAACAAAAAAAACAATTCCATAGCCAACTTATTGCAGTAACTAATTTCATTCATGCCTGAAGACCAATAACAACAAAACACCATAAAAAAAGGGACAAAAATCAAATGTCCCTTAAAAAATATTCCGAAGATACAACCGGAGAGACGTAAAAGGTAACCATAACAATAATATGCCGATGGCAAAAAAGCTCTTTGACATACCTTGCTCAACACTTGTCCGGCTTCTTCCAATTCATCTTAACGTGGGCCGCAGAGGCAGTGAATAAAACACGATTCACTCAAAAAACCGTCCTCAGAAGGCCCGGCACTGAACAGCACTTCCACGTCTCCGGACTTTTGAGGACTTTCATTCAAATCAATATCCGTCTGAATGACAAGGGACCCATTATTCTCTGAGTCAATATCCGGTTTTGGAACAGAACCGCCTGTTTTGTAAGATTTGATCGTCGCTTTTTCGCCTGTCACGTCAACAATCGTGACACACAGGGGAGGATTACGCACCTCTCCATTATCAATCTGATAGATGCCGTCATGTAAAACATGGCTTAAATTATGTGTATGACCGCAAAAATATGCCTGCACACCATTTTCAGCCAGAATATTCCAGAACAAATCCCTTTGAACCGGATCCGCATCCAAAGAATCGCCAATATGCCTGGCTAACGGGAAAGCAGGTTCATGACCGAAGACAAACTTAAACGACTGATCTGATGCTTTCAGATCCTGTTTGATCCAATCCAGTTGTCCTTCGGTGTATCCGCCTTTCTGATCATACCAATACTGGTTGGTAATCACAAAATGACAATTATTTCTGTCAAAAGAGAAAACGGTTCCCTGAGGAGCCAGTGCCGGCCCGGTTTTGGGATAATATGGCGCAATTGAAGTAATAAAATAATCATCCCCAAAAGGCGGGGCATCATGATTGCCGATCACAAAATAAACGTTCTGATCATCCGGCTGTTTTTCAGGCATTACTTCAAAACCAAACTTCACAAAATGCGAATAATAATCCTGCTCATCATAGTAAAAATCACCGGGAAGCATAATAAAGTCGACTTTTTGGGATACAATAAATTCCAATGCATTATCCAGGGAGCCGGCCCGGGTGTCTGAAATAACGGCAAATTTAAATGCATGGGCTGAAGATATCAGCATTACAAATAATATTATACTGTAAAACCAAATAACTAAAAATTTTTTCATATCATTGTCTCCCTAAAACAAACGGATGCGCGCAGCTCTTTCATGCACATTTTAATTAATTACGGGAAGACAATAACACCTGAAAGTTACGATGACATGATGTGGACATTACCATTTGGTAATGTTGAAGAAGAGATGCGGGGAACATTTACGGACGTATTTTGTGATAATATTCACATTATACGTCCGTATTTTGTGAATATTATCACGTTATGCGCCCCAAAATCTTGTCATAAATCCTTGGAACAGTCTGCTTCTTATCTATACCTAAGCTGAGCGTTTTAAATTTTGAAAAAGTTGTTTTAATAATTATTTAAGGATATTGATCTATCTTAAGTTTCAAAATTTAATCTCCTCCGGAAATCACCGCAGGCTATAATCTCTGATTGACGATTTCCGAAACTTCCTGCACCTGAATTTTACTGTCCAGGTTTTCCGCTTTTACTGCATCTTCCAGCATAACCGCACACATGGGACATGCTGCGGCAAGGATTTGCGCACCGGCCTCAACCGCCTCCCGGACGCGGACACGGGCGGAAGAGCCATCGCCGCCGGACAGAATGTCGGTAAAAAAATTACCGCCCCCCCCGCCGCAGCAGAGGGCATTTTTCCGGTTCCGGTCCATTTCCACAAGGGTGATGCCGGGCACGGACCGCAACATCATTCGCGCCGATTCATAGTCCGTATTGTGACGTCCTAAATAACACGGGTCGTGATAGGCAACGGTGACATCTTCATTATCTGATGAGAAGTTGATATTCCCCATGGCAAATGCCAATACCTGGGTGTAATGAAAAACCTGATACTGAGCGCCCAGAGCCGGATAGTCATTTTTAAGCGCATTAAAGCTGTGAGGAGACAGGGTGATTATCTTTTTTACATTAAATTGATTTAAAATCTTGATATTTTTTGCAGCCAACTCTTCAAAAAGCGGGGTTTCTCCAATGGCTTTGACATCATTGCCGTCCGAGTTTAATGCCTCTGTGATGACACCAAAAGAAATTCCCGCCTGCTTCAACAATGTTGCAACAGATCGGGCGACCTCCTGGCCTCTTGGATCATAGGTGCCCACGTCATCGGCGAAAAACAGATATTCCTGGTCTGAAAATGGCTCTGCCTCAAGCCCGTCCATCCACTGGGAACTCTTTTTAACCGACTTGCCATAGGGGTTACCATGAAGCTGAACTTTGGTTAAATAATCCCGGACTGCCGGCGGAGCCTGACCGGCGTCCAACAATGCTTCCTTTCCAGCGGTAAATGCCAGCAGCAGACGATCCCGGAATTCCGGAAACGCGCAATGTTCCACACAATTGCCGCACGTGGCACAGGAAAACATGATTTCTGCAAATCGCTTACTGGCGGGAATTTTTTCATCCAGCCACGCCCGAAGCAGCCACATGCGGCCGCCTGGTGAATATGTTTCAAATCGGAAAGATAAATAAGCAGGACAGTTAATGTCAACATAATTGCCGGGCAGTTTGCAGTAGCCGCAGCGAAAGCATCTGTGCAATATATCTTCGTGTTCCATATTTTTTTCCTCATTTAAAAAATGGCTTCGTAAAAAGTCCAATTCCTGCGTTACGCTGCAGCCTTCGTCACTCAATGTACATTCGTACGCCTCGCTCCTCAGGCCTTGCGTGCCTTGGACTTGAAGCTTTTTTCGTTGCCATCGGGGATCTGAGTTATTCCAGAATTAATAAACAAAAAAAAATTATTTTTCCCAGTTGCCCGGATTCATAATGCCGTTGGGATCAAGCACCGAACGAATTCGTCCCATCAATGCGAATGTTTCCGGATCCATCTGATCAATAATCTGTTGTTGGGCGGGCTGCTCCGCTTTCCAGGGGATTCCACCCATTGCAAGGGCCGCTGTGTTGGTGGCTTCCAGGGCATCGGATGCCCGTTTCACATCCTCAGCATCCGCCCGGTTAAACGCGTAAGCAAAAAAGAACATCATGGAATGTCCGGCTCCTATGATGCGTGCACCCAGAGAATAACTGACATTATATTTTTCTGCGATCTCAAGCCCGGCACGATACGCTTGGGGGAAATGTTCAATGGCCATAATTGCGCCCACATATTCAAACCCGCCGCCCTTTCGAAGGTCCGCAAACCGAACCAGGTCCGGTGATGGAATTTGTAGAAACCGTCCTTTTTGGGGCGCCGGCAAAGGCAGAAATCCGGCGACCTTGTCATCAATGTATTTTTTAACAGATGCCTGGAGCAAATTTCGTTTAAAGGTCAACTCCTTTTTGGTATGTGCGCCGTATGCAATATTGATATGCAGAAATCCTTTTGCCCAGTCCGGTTTTGGCGTCATCCACGGTGTCATATCTTCGGCCACCTGGGTGCTGGTTAACTTTGATATCATATCCGGCATCTGGTCTGCATCTTCTGCCACGAAAACCAGCACATCATTGTGTTTATAACTGGGAAACAGCTTGATTCCCAGCTTCGTGACTATACCGGTAGTGCCTGACCACCCAAGAAACAGGCCGGACAGATCCGGGAGCGGTGACCGGCCGAACCATTCGCCGGCAACACTGCATGAACCGGTTCGGACAATCTCTCCGGAAGGCAGCACCACCTCCATTCCGGTGAGCATGTCGGAATGCGACCCTCCCAGCACGGACAGATGGCCGGAACCGTGAATACAGATATTTCCGGCCAGGGTCGCAATGGGGGGGGCATCCGGCATGGAATGCTTCAGTTGGGGATGATGCTTTTTCAGGTACGATTTAAGCATTCCCTGGGCCGCGCCGCCTTCTATCACCGCATACCGGCTTTGCGGATTCACTTCAATGATATGGTTCATGCGTTTCATATCCAATATAATACCACCGCGCAAAGCACGGGTCAGGCCGGACAAAACCAGCCCGGCACCCATGGGAACGATCGGAACCTTCAGCTCATTGGCCAGCCGGACAACCTGCTGCACTTCTTCCGTATTTGCCGGCATCACCACAACATCCGGCTCAGACGGCGGCATGGTCCCCTGATCCATGGAATACAGATAACGTTCTTCAGCTGCCCCGGACACAAATCGGGGACCCACTATTTTTTCCAGTCGCGTGATCAGATCAGTTGTCATATTAATCTCCCAAAGCTATTTGAACCAGATCGCTGACCAGAATCGGCATCAGACCCTGTTCCGCGACTTCCTGTCCTAACGTGGCCATACAAAACGGACAATTAAACACACAATAGGTTGCCCCCACAGACAGCATGTCATTAATATTTTTATCCACCAGCTCATCTGCAAGTTCATCCCGCTGATGAGCTCGAGGAACCCCGCCGCAGCAGAGCGCATTTGCCCGGTCATATTTTCTGGGAACCCGTTCGGCGCCGATTTTCTCAAAAATTTCATCTAAGACCGGATCCGTCTGGGGGCAGAGCCGGTTTGAGCAGGGCCGCTGATAGACGATTTTTGCATTAATCGGCGTGATCTTGTCTTTTAAAACGTCCAGGCGCTGATTGTAATAATCAAACTGATGAATCGGCTTAAACGGGACATTGATTCCATACGCATCCGCCACACTGGTATAGGTCCCGTAACATTCATCATGAAAACAGACCAGTTCGTTGGTATCTGCGTCTGCCAGATAAAAAGACATAATATTGTCAATCATTTCCGGAACACGCTCTCGGATGGTGGAGTTTTTCGCAAAATGAAGCCACATGATATTACAAAATATATCCGTGCCCACAATAGTGGACGCCCCTTCAAACAATTTTCCCCGAACGCAGCCGGTGAGCATGGGAAAGGCGCACATGTCCACTACGGGACCGGAAACTGTTTCTTTGGCGATCCTTCCTTTTGGCGCCATCATGCGCAGCTGCTCTTCTATGATGGGGCGCGGAGCAGGCAAAAACCCTTTTTCTTCCTGACGTTCCACCAGCAGAAAAAACGGGTTGTTATCAACAGGGCAATATTCCTGACACGCATAGCAGGTGAGACATTCTTCCAATACCCGGCTGTCTTTACCGTCATTGATTTTTAATTTCTCATCCCGGGCTTCTGCAACATCTTTAAAGGAAACGTACTGGCATTTCATGAGACAATCGATGGTTTCACAATTCACACATACATCCGGATCAAATTTTATTGAGTTCACTTATAGTCTCCGATGTTTATGGTTCTTATATTCTTTACATAGCCGAAAGACAGACCGAACGTTCGTTCCGGACAACCGGATAAAAAAACAGAACGATCGTTCTGTAGTTATTATTGAGTAAAGCAGATAAAAATTTCAGTCAAGACTAAAAATTATTTTACACTGATATGGGATAATATCAGGTCTGCCATAAGCTCTGCTGCTGCATCAGAATCTAAGGTTTTGTCAATGCTGGCCTGAAGGTTGATTCCCAGGGTACTGCCCAGAATTAATGAAGCAAGAACCGCCGGGTTGTCGACCTTAAAATTTCCGGAAATGATGCCGTTGTTAATAATTTTAATTAATATTTTCCGGTAATTGGCCAGGAGACTGGCAGTAGATTCTCTTTCGGTTTCGCTGTAAAATGACCGCGTAAAATAATTGGATAATATAATAATTAACGATAAAAGTTTTTTATGAATGCTGTATCCGTCAAGAATCTTTGTCTTTAACTTTTCCGTATCCCCTTTAGCAGCAGATACGTTTTCTCCTACCCAGCTCAATAAGCTGATTCCGTAATGCTCTAAAACAGAATGGATAATCTCATCTTTATCTGAAAAATGATGATAAACCAGGCCGATGCTTAAATTAGATTTATTACACAATTTTCGGATAGAAAAAGATTCAAGCCCATGGTCAACAATAAGATCAACCGCAGTTTTTAAAATCTGTTCTTTTTTGGTTTCCGGATTTGCCATCTATACTCCAGCGATACTCTCATCTCAAATAGCGTTGCGGCTATTGAGCCTGTTGTTTAATATATCAGTCTATTCTGCCAGAACTGAAGCAGTAAAAAAAACAATACGCGGATACAATCTTTTAAAGGATATTATATTTCAAAATTAGAGTCAAAGGGTCAATACGACCGGGGTGTAGGGTGCAAGGATTTTTTGAAAGGGGCTTAGGCTGAAGGCTGAAGGCTGAAGGCTGAAGGAAAAGCTTTCCGGCTTTCAAACTCTATCTGACATTATTATCATCGTCTCCGTTTAAGTTTGGCATTAGAAAAAAAATCATCACACCTTAATACAACACTTGCAATTGAATCTATGCGAAACACTTCGGTTTGGCTTTTCCGATCTGCCGTGCGGCATCAATGACAGAAATTAATTCTTCAGGCATATTCATGTAGCTTCATTTTAAGCTTTTACCTTCAGTCTTCAGCCCTCCACCTAAAAACCTATTTCCCCGCCAAAATGGCCGCACCGATGGCACCATTGACCTGGGCATATTCCGACACCTGGATAGTCGTTTCCAGCTTGGCTTCCAGCGCCCGGACCGCACCGATATTTTTTGCCACGCCGCCGGTCATCATCACCGGTTCGACGACCCCGACCCGTTTGGCTAAAGCGGAAACACGGGAAGCCACAGACTCATGGATACCAGCAATGATATTTTCACGGGTTTCGCCTTTGGAGATCAGGGAAATGACTTCAGATTCGGCAAACACGGTACAAATACTGCTGATTTTGGCGGGTTCTTTTCCCTGCATACAGATATCACCAAACCCGTCCAGATCGACTTCCAGGGCGCGGGCCATGACTTCCAGAAATCGACCCGTTCCTGCGGCGCACTTGTCGTTCATGGCAAAATCGGCTACCCGACCGTTTTCATCAATCCGGATCACCTTACTGTCCTGCCCCCCGATATCGATGATAAACCGGATATCCGGATTTAAAAAATGCGCACCGGCCCCATGACAGGTAATTTCAGTGATGGCTTTGGTAGCAAATTCCACACTGTTTCTTCCGTAACCGGTGGCTACGACAGCATCCAGATCATCCACACGGATTTGAATTTCTTTTGCCAGCTCATCGATCACATTTTTCCCGGCCTGACTGGCATTATAACCGGTGAACATTACCCGGGTGCCAAGAATCTCTCCGTCTTTTAAAACCGCTGCTTTTGCCGTAATTGAGCCAATATCAATACCCGCTGTAATCATTGATTATTCCTTTTTAAATACTTATATAACAATCAGTACTTTAAGTGGTTGCGATAATATGAGGGCAAAGATAAATCTTCAATTTCAAGGCGCGCGAAATAAAAGGAGTGAGGCGTAGCTGGCTACGTTGAATGACTTTTACTGAGTGCAACGCAGAAATTGGAGATTTAACGAAGCCCTATGCCTTGAGAGTTTCCATGAACGCGTCGATCCGTGTCTCAATCTGGCTTTCAGAAAAGCTTCTTTCATCCACCATATCCGCCTCTATGATCAACGTCGGTAATTTCAGCTCCTTCATGACAAGTTTCTGCAGATCATACTGGCCCAAAGAATAGGGCTTACAGCTTCGGTTGGAATGCATGACCAGACCGTCCACATCATATTTTTTAATCAGCTTTTTTAATGTTTCGAGCATATTATCCAGCGACACATTAATATAAACACTGGAATAGGCCACGGCGCCGGTCTCAATAAAATTATCCTCGTCAATCAAATCCATGATCCCGCTCCATGCGGAAGTGTAAGTGTCTCCTACCAGACACGCGTTATGAGCCGAAAATTTATCAGACAGCCATTTGGTCCGATACCACACCGGCAGGTTATCCCATAAGAGCCGGTATTTTTCATTGGGGACCATGGCAATCTTGTCTTTGATCCGCTGATTCATTTCATCTCTGAGCTGCTTATAGTAATCCACGGCAATCTGGGTCCCGCGCAGGGTGACGATCAGCGCCAGGTGGAAAAAAGCATCAAACGCCGTCATGGGTGCCGGTTTATGCGCAGCCGTATCAAGGACTTCCTGCCAGAGCCGAAGTGCCTGTACGCCCAATTTGCCGACTTGATGCATCCGGTCAAAATCCATCTTTTTGCCGCATTGTTTTTCCAGAAAATCAATATATTCGTAAGTCTGGGCAATGACATATTTTTTGGAAGCTTCCGACATTGTTGTATGAATAAACGGGGTATCTAAGATAAACAAAGGTACGTTATAATAACGGGCTGCCACTTCATACCATTTTAAGACCGTGCCGCAGATATTGTTGCAGCAGACCAGAAAATCAGGCTTCGGCAGCCCGCCGATAGGTCCGCCGTTGGTGACCGAACATGCGATGTCCGCCCGCGCATAAGAGCATAAATCTCTGGAATACCCCATTTCCTCTGCTTTTTCACATAACTCCACTCCCATCTTGGAAGCACCGATCATGGCACCGTGGTTTTCAGGATAAACCGGAATCACGTCCATGGCGATCAAAAATTCCACCGGCCCTCCGCTGGTGATCCAGGCCACCTTTTTCCCGTTTTCCCGGGCGGTTTTTGCCTCGATATAGTAGGTGGTCATTATTTCTTTCATTTTACTGACGGATTTTATTTTCCGCCTTTCTTTTTCCGAATCATTAATAATCGGTTGACCGGCCATATTTCCTCCGATATTTTTTTTAATCAATCATATCAACAAACGTTTCAAACCGGGTCTTAAGCTGTGCATCGGACGGGAGCTGTTCTTCGACTTCCAGAAGGATATTCGGGACGCCGGCATCATCTAAAAATTGTTTCAGATAAGGGTAGTCAAATGAATGGGGATCGCAAAATTTCAGGAACATGAATATCACGCCGGATGCATTGCGGTCTTTGACCAGCCTGACCAGGTTTTCGCCTCTTGCCGTTACGGTTAAATGCTTTGCCGGGCACACCATCCGGGTCAGGTACCGATCCGCGACTGCCTCGATGGGATCGCCGCCTTGCTCGATCTCCCCTTCAAAATATCGGGTTCCGGTACACAAATCATCCCATATGACTTCGGCACCGGAATCTTCAAGCGCAGTATAAATATCCGGATGATTGCAGATTCCGCCGGATAGAATAATCCGCTTATTTGTGTTTAACGTTTTTTCTTTGAGGTTTTTTTTCAAGTCATCCCTCAGAGAAAGCAATAATTCTAACAGTTCATCCCGGTCCATGATCATCGACGCTTTGATTACATGGTAAAGATCGGCAGCGGATATACAGTCCGGATCAATACTTCGCATTTCATAGATTTCACCCAGGATTCGACGCAAACGGTTGTATAAGTTTATGGATTGCAGGAGTTTTTTGTCTGTGATCGACACATTGAGCGCTGTTTCCAGGTCTGACTTGAATGCATTTAACACATCAATCATGTATGTACGGGCACTTTGGGTATCTAACTTTACCGGCAGTACGACATCTATATGAAAGGGGAATCCTGCATTCAGGCGCCATATATCGGACAGGCGTTGAATGGAATCACATGTATGGGGAAATACTGTGCCGGATAAAAAGCTCAAATTCCCTTTTAAAGCGTCTTCAAGCCCTCCCCTGACCAGCGAACAGCAATATGCCTGTAGGTGGGCATCCGCCAGTGAAATATCCTCTTTTGTTCCGAATAAGCGAAACGGAACGCCGCCGGCAGCATAAATCAGTTCTTCAGGCGTGTATGAACAAAAATTACCTACAACTGGCTTACCGGTCGCCTGCTTTAAATTTGATGCATAAGAATATGGATCTTCGGAGATTATTTTTATTTTGTCTAATGCTTCCATAAATTGCCCCAACATTAATAAATGGATAGGTAAAATGCGGTTGATGCGATTTGTCTTGCAAGGAGGCTTACGGTTAATAAGCCTTTTAAAATGGATACCCTGCATCCGCAAAACTGTCAAGGGCAAAAGAACGAGCGTTCGCTCTACCGACATCCGATTCTTACCCTAAAATAGATATTTTAGAAAAAAAAAATATTTTCCAGAGGCCGCCGGCATAGAAAAACTATCAACACCTTGCAGAACGCTGTTCTACAGACATGAACCGGTTAAAAACCGTAAGCTCCTCACCCATTTTCTTGTAGGGAAATCCTTACAAAAATAATTAACCCCTTGACAAATCATAAAAATGTATTAAAAATTAGTACAGAAACGTAAATCAAACTATATGACTTAAAGTGGAAAAAATTCATCGGGATGTAACTTGTTTATAAAATTCTACGACAATTATAAATAAAGGATACCTGGTCTGAATGGAAGTCGTATAGGATATATTATTTTAAAACATTTAAATAAAACTCCAAGAGAGTGAGGTCATCATGAAAAGAAAAAAAACAAACAGCGAAATGATCATCGATACACTACGCACCGGCCACCCGTTGAGGTCACCGGATATCACGGAAAAGGTATCCGTGGCCGCCGGTAAAGAAATTAAAATTCAGGATGTTGCCAGCATTCTTGCAAAGCTGAGCAACAGCGAAAAATGCGACCTGGGATACCTTATCAGCAAAAAGAAAACCGACAGAGGCTA
>JAQYVU010000078.1 GCA_030145385.1 Desulfococcaceae bacterium | reverse complement strand
CCTGATCAAAAATGTTCGGGAGCGGAACCGCCCGAATGAAGCCAACCGTGAAAGTTTCCCTTCAGGACATACCTCCAAGGCATTCTGCCGGGCATCGTTGGCCATGGAAAACATTGAGGCAATGAATATTTCCCGTCCGGCTAAGTTGGCGCTTCATCATGGAACCCTGGCAACAGCAGCTTTTATAGCATTGGGGCGAATTGAAGGCGGTTGGCATTACCCCGGTGATGTCCTGGCTGGTGCGGCCCTGGGAACCTTTTTTGCAAATTTTATGCATGACGCATTTATGGGGGCGGATGAGGATGAAATCGGCCTGGTTTTTTTCCCCGATGCCAAAGGTGGATATTCTGCTTTGGTTTCAATGTCTTTCTGATTTTTAGAGGATTAATTGAATGAATACAGAAAAAAAGAGCCGCACACGTCAACAGGTAAAAAATAAAAATCGAACAAGTTCGGCGGGATGGGGGCTTCGTCTTTTTTACGCCCTGATCTTTCTGCTGTTTTTTGGGTGGGGAATTCTGTCGCTGTGGTATGGAAGCTGGCCGCGCTGGGTGTGTATGGCCATTTTGGGCCTGTATGTCATAGCGCATGCCGGTGCGCTGATCATGGCGCCGAAACGACGGGTACCCGTGTTTTGTCTGCTGGCTTTTTTAATTCCCCTGGCGTCTTTTTTTCTGATGCAGCCATCCCATGACCGCCACTGGCAAGCGAATGTCTCGCAGATGCCGTATGCCGAAATAAGTGGAAACAGGATCGTGATTCATAATGTGAGGAATTGCGATTATATCACTGAGACCAACTATATCCCGAAATATGAAAAGCGGTCGTATGATTTATCAAAACTGCAAAGCATTGATTTGATGCTCACGGACTGGGGGCTTACATACGTTGCGCACGCCATGATCAGCTTCGGGTTTGAAGGGGACCGGTATCTTTGTTTTTCTACTGAAACGCGCATGGAGGAGGGAGAGTCGTATTCCGCCATCAAGGGATTTTTCCGCCAATTTGAATTGATCTATATAGCGGGTGATGAAAGGGATCTTGTCAGACTCCGGACAAATTTCCGGAAGGGAGAGGATGTTTATTTATATCGGCTTCGGGTTGAATCAATGGAGGTTGCACGGAATTTTTTAATGGAGTATTTAAACCGGATCAATCAGCTTCATGAACATCCCGAATGGTATAACGCGCTGACTGAAAACTGCATGACCAGCGGGTTCCGTCTGGCGAGAAAGCATGCAGCCCCCGGCAAGGCAAAATGGCACTGGTCAATAATCTTAAATGGCTTATGGGACCGACGTGCCTATGAAAACAAAACCATTGATACAAACCTCCCCTTTGATGAACTCAAGCAAAAAAGCCACATCAATGAACGTGCCATGGCAGTTGGTGATTCACCGGACTTTTCCGGAATAATCCGCCAGGGGGTTCCCGGCATGGACTGGCAGCCCGGAAAGGGAGAATAAAATGGAAAAACAATCTGACATTATAAAAATAATTTTTTACCGGGCTTTGTTCGGGCTGGTTGTGTTTGCAATTTTGATGGCTTCCGGATGCACGACCCCGGTCGGCGTCTCCCGGGTGAATGAATCAGCCGTTTACAGTCAGATTAACAGCAGCGCACTCACATCAAATGAATACAGCAGTTACACCTCTGTCGTTCTGCACCGTCATGGATTACCGCATGAAGATTTTCTGGCAGACCCTCAGCAATTCATTCAAAAGCTTCACACAATCGCCTGTCATGACGAAAGAAGGGATTTGCTGTTGTCACTGGCTGAATTATGTTTCCTGACAGCCCAAAAAAATATGGGGGAACAATCTCAACAGCTGATTAATAATCTTGAATTCTATAATGATCCCATTGATTCGGGTGAAGTATTGCCAGCACGCAAGCCGATCAATCCGCAGAAATATTATCTTGGTTCAGCAGTGTATGCCTACCTTTTTCTACTGGGAGATGGCATCAATCCACCGCCCGGATCATTTGACCGACGGTTTCGCCTGGCCTGTGATCTTTACAACAGAGGCCTTGCGAATGTGCTGACTTTTTCGGAAGGCAAAGTTGACCTCCAGGAAAAGTCAGTACCCCTGCCGGTCGGTGATATTTATTTATCTTTAAAAAATCAGGATATTCCCTGGGATCCCAAAAAAGTTACCAAGATTTTGCCGGCAGATACATTTGAGGTATATGGATTAAGTGTTCGAAATCGTATTCCCGGACTGGGCGCCCCGATACTATCGATCAGGAAAAAAGAACCGAAGAAACCTCTGGCATTTGCTGCCTCGGCAACTGTTTTTTTGGAGATTAAGGGCACCGTCAACGACCTTGACGGTGGCAATTGTTCAGGGGAAGTGAGCGTTTTTTCAGCTATGTCTGAAAATGAAATCATGATCAACGGCCAAAAAGTCCCCCTTGAAAAGGATTTGACCGCGTCAATTGCGTATTCTTTCAGCGATCCGCTATTATGGAGTTTAGGGCGCAATCTCTTTCGGGTGGGCCGTTCGCTTTTTAAACCCGGAATCTATCCGCTTCAGCCATACAGACAGGGAGGGATTCCGCTGGTGCTGGTTCATGGGACCGCCAGCAGTCCGGTCTGGTGGACAGAGATGATTAACTCTTTAGCTTCTGACCTCCAGATACGGCAGCATTTTCAGATATGGCTCTATCTGTATGACAGTGGAAAACCGGTCGTTTTTTCTGCGAAGCATTTTCGGAAAGCCATTGAAAAACAAATCGAGTTATCTGACCCGACAGGAAAGGACTCTGCTTTAAAAAATATTGTAGTGGCAGGACACAGCCAGGGAGGACTTCTGGCAAGGATGACTGCCGTAGAAACCGGAGAAACAATTGTCAGGGCGATTACAGGAAAAACAATTGACGAACTGGATCTTTCACCAAAAGACCAGGCACTTGTAAAACAATATAGTGTTTTTCATCCTTTACCAGAGGTTCGTCGCGTCATTTTTATTGCCACGCCCCATCGGGGAAGTATACTGGCCGGATCTTTTGCCCGCCGTATGGCAGCGCGTCTGGTCGCATTGCCAAGAGAGGTGGCCCAAATCGGGTCAGACCTTTTCAATATTGCCGAAAGATTTTCAGTTTTAGGACAAGTAAAATCCCACATGCCAAGAACAAGTATTGACAGTATGGCGCCTGATAATCCGTCTCTGCTGGCCATTGCTGAACTGCCGTTTCCGAAAGATGTCAAGGCGCATTCGATTATTGCGATCAGTGGTGATGAACAGCCCCCGGATGGGGATGATGGTGTTGTCTCATACAAAAGCGCCCATATCGACGGAGTCGAATCCGAACTGGTGGTGCCATATGTTCACAGCTGCCAGATGGAGCCGCTGGTGATCGAGGAAGTGCGGCGCATTCTCATTGAGCATCTGGGTGGTATGGGGTACTAAAATCAGGCGGGAGCTTATTTGGCGGCCTTTTGTCTGTGTGAGTGATTCAGGCTGTCAATGACCACTTCGATGTGGGCTGCGCAAAAATCATTAAACGCCTGTGCGGCTTCTTCCGGTTGTTTCCTGATAATGAATTCATAACCCTTTCGAAGGTGTGTCACCACCTTTTTCAGCTGGTCCGGCAAAGAGGTTATGGATACCCATTGGACTCTTTCGGCCGTTGGCATGAGCTCGGTGGCAATCCTTTCGATCATGGGGTTCCCGGCAATTTTTAATGCCCAATGAGCCATTTTGGTGACATTGGTGATATAGAGGTCAAAATCGTTATCGTCAATACTTGCTTCCACTCTGTTCATCAGTTTTTCAAGTTCAGCAAAGTCTTTGGGCGTGATATTCTCCGCTGCCTTTGAAAATACAAACTGGTAGATAACATTTGCGGTTTCGCCAAGATACAGAATTCTTTCGATTGAAAGCTCGGTGACCTGGTAGCTTCCTTTGGGGGTCCGGTCCACCAGCCAGATTTGTTCCAGCATTCGCAGGGCGTCTCTCACCGGGCTCCGACTGACCCCCAGTTCCTTTGAAATTTTGGTTTCAAATATCAGTTCACCCGGTTTTAACTTATTATGCACAATTTTATTGCCAATCAGATGAAATACCTGATCAGATAAGTTGTTTTTTGATAGCTGGTCCATCTTTTTATTTCCTGACGTTATCCTTAAAATTAAAAGGTTACGGTCAGCCCTGCAAAAAAAACAGAGACTGTTTAATGGTTTTTCTTATAACACCATTTGAATCGCACCGGAAGGGCAATCCTGCTCACAGGCGCTGCATCCGATACATTTTTTTCCATCCGTCAACACCGGAAACCGCCGAAATCCAGACCCACTGTTTCTGATTTCAAGATCAATGGCACCGGTCGGGCAGATGTTCGCGCACATGGTGCAGGCAATGCATATTTCCCGGTCAAAGCGGGGTTTTTCTTTGGGGGGCTTATTCATATTAATTTTTCCCTGTATATTTCAAGCTTTCGTAAAAAGTATCCAGATGGCTAAGGTAAAAGTTTCATATGCAAGGCGTTGTGGTTTTTCAGGCTTGAAATAATACAAGTCGTATATTGAGAGGCTGTAAAACCACAACAACGCAGTAGATGGGACTTTTAACGACGCCATCAAATTTGTTTAAAATCCATCACCTCTTCAGGCGGCTTGCCCGTGTCCGTGTTCCAGTTAAACTGCCGCCAGTAGTCTGCCATCATCTGATCAATATTAACGGTGCGGTATTTATTGGCGCCTTCGGTTAAAGGGGGCTGTCCAAGAGCCCGGATATTCGGTTTGGTTGATTTCGGGTCAATGCCGTGTTTGATGTTAAACGCCTGTTTCATGGTCTGCAGCCGTTTGCCGATGTGCATATATTCTTCAGGGGTTTTGTCCCATCCGGTGACGGCATTGAGCCATTC
Organism: Desulfococcaceae bacterium; assembly: GCA_030145385.1. Taxonomy (GTDB): domain Bacteria; phylum Desulfobacterota; class Desulfobacteria; order Desulfobacterales; family Desulfosalsimonadaceae; genus SURF-3. The sequence continues at coordinate 18,404 of JAQYVU010000078.1, read as the reverse complement.
AAAGATGGGAAACCGGTCGGTTCCGATCTGGGCGCCGAATGCGCATCCGCCGGCGCAGTTTAACACATTCATGAACTTGCTGCAGGCGGCCGCTTCAATGGCTTTTTTCTCAGTGACTTTATACTTGCTTTTTTTGCGGTATATCAGCCAGGGCCGGGGCAGGGACTTGTCTTTTTTCCATAGCCGGTACATTTCATAATACATCTGGGATCCGATGGTGTGTCTTCCCGGGTTGGCTTCCACCGCATAGTGAACGGCAAATCCCGGGTCAAACCGGCTGTCGTGCATGGGCAGTTCCTGCCCGCCGGCGTGAATGGCAAACCGGTCGGAGTTTTTGCCGATTTTTTCCGATGCTTTTTTAACACCGTCTGCCAGGATATCGCCAATGCCGTCACGTGCAATCATCTTTTCCATCAAGGCCAGCATGGCCTCCGTATTCCCCCATGTCAATTCCAGGCCGTCCGTGTCTTCTTTGGTTAAAATCCCCTTCTCATAACACTCAATGGCAAAAGCAATGGTGCCGCCCGCGGAAATGGTATCCATACCGGCCCGGTTGAGCCGGTCATTCATTTGAAATATGCTTTCCAGGTTATCGTTTAAGGCAAGACCGGAAAGCGCCATGATTGATTCATATTCGGGTTTATGGGTTTCACCGTTGGGAAATTGGCCCTTGCAGATGCCGCCGCATCCCAAAGGACAGGAATAACAATGGTATTTTGAAACTTCGCTTTCAAGGATGGCATCCGGGTTGATGGAATCGGATTGTTCTTTTTTAAAATCCAGATTGGAACCGCCCCAGTTTTTGATGGGAGAGTCGCCCAGTTCCACGGAATACTGGTTTAAGGCAATGGTCCCCCATTTGCGGAGCATGAATTTCCAGAGCATGCCGTCCATGGCCGTCTGAACCGGAAGAAAACGCAATAGGGCAGCCAGAATCCGCAGCCCGTTTCCGGAAAGAAACCAGGGCTGGAACTGCACCCACTTGTTGCATTTTTGGGACAGCTCCCGGATTTCGTTACGGTTGTGGGATTCGATTTTTTTGGCGCTGTCTAAGACCACGGCTTTTAAGCGTTTGGATCCCATCACCGCGCCGAGTCCTGACCGGGCGGCCATTCGCCCCAGGTCGTTGCTGACACCGGATATGCAGGACAGTTTTTCGCCGGCTGGGCCGATACAGGCCACTTTCGGTTTGCGCTTGTCGGTCAGTTCGGCAATCAGCGCTTCTTCCGTTTCAATGGCGTCTTTTCCCCACAGATATCCGGCATCTTTGAGTTCCGGTTTTCCGTTTTTGATGTATAAATAGGCTGGTTTGTCACTGATACCCTTAAAGAAAATCGCATCATACCCGCAGCGTTTGATGGCCGGGGAAAAAGTGCCCCCGCAGTTAGCTTCCCCGTAACCGCCGGTCAGCGGTGATTTGCCCATCACCATCCAGCGGCCGGTAAACAGGCTGCCGGTGCCGGTTAACAGTCCGGAAACAAATCCTATCATATTGTCCGGTCCTAAGGGGTCGGCATCTGCCGGGATGTTATTGTACAGGATAAATCCGCCAAGACCCGCACCGGAGAGAAACTTTTCATACACAGAATCAGGGATCTGCTGTTCTTCAAACGTCCCGTCGGATAGATTGACTATTAAAATTTTGCCCATATAACCGTGAGTCATGCGATCATCCTTTTTTTTTGTTAAACTTGTATTTTTCATTACAATTTGCTGCAGAAGCTGTTTGAATCAGATTATCATTTTTTCAATACACTTACATTATATAAATTTTAATCATCACAACAGTTCTATGCACTGCCGTTTCGTCTGGCAAAGACGGCGGCACCCAATGCGCCGATAATCTGCGGATCTACCGGGAGCGCAGTCACTTCCATTTTGATTTTTTTTGAGAGCGACTTGATAAGACCCTGGTTTTTGGCGCACCCGCCGGTGACGGTTACCAAAGGCCGCATGCCGATGCGTTTTAAAAGTGAGAAGCAACGCTTGGAAACTGACGCTTTAATTCCTGCGGCAACTTCCTCGGGCGGATTTTTCCTGGCCAGAAGGCTGATGACTTCGCTTTCGGCAAATACGCTGCACTGAGCCGTGACCGGTATGCTTTTTTTGGCATTTAAAGAAAGCACGGAAAACTGATCCAGATCCATGCGGAATATCCGGCTCATGGCCTCAAGGAATCGTCCGGTTCCGGCGGCGCATTTATCGTTCATGGCAAACTCTAAAACTGAGCCGTCATCGGCAATGGCGATAGTCTTAACATCCTGACCGCCGATATCCACGATGGTTTTGATATCCGGGTTGCAGTAAAAAGTGCCCATGGCATGGCAGCTGATCTCTGAAATGTTTTCATTGGCAAATGCCACCTCATTTCTCCCGTAACCCGTGCCCACAATTCGGGCAAGGTCTTTGTAGCTATTGAGGTCTGCAACTTGCGCACATGCTTTCTCAAGGGCTTGTATTGAGGTTATTTCAGGGTCAATCTCACTTGGAACAACTGTCGTGCTGATGATTGAGCCGTTTTCATCAAGAATGGCGGCCTTGCCTGTTGTCGATCCGACGTCACATCCGCCATAGTACTTTTTTGTCATTATTTTTATTCCTTTTTCATGATGTCATTATTCTGACTGCTTCACTTCAAATTGTTTATGTCTTGCTGTCATTGCATCATTGGCTGTGGCTGCTTGGCTTTCATAACGTTTTCCATGAAATCCTCCACCTGGCTCAGCATTCCCTCGTGAGAAACAATACGGGGGTCAACCAGGTCATAATCAAGAATCAGCAGCGGAATCTTCATCTCGCGGCATTTTTCCCGGAGGATGCCGTTCATCGCCTGTGCGCTTTTGCAACCCACATGGTTGGCAATCCAGACCATGTCGAGATCAAACTGCTTATAACAGCGGAAAATATCGTCCAGATAGTTCTCAGCCGGTCCCCGGGTGTGACGGACCATTGGCCCCTGCATGATGATCTGAGATAAGCCCCTGAGCATAGTTTCGGGCGTGGATGTATCGATCAGTTCATGACGGTTGAATGTCATGCTGTCCATGATGAGCGTGATACCATGGGCACGTTCCATCTGGTTGAAAATATCCACAAAATGAGGAAAAGGCGGGTTCCAAAGCACGGCCCGGTACTTTTCGTTTTCAACAGCAGGGATTTTTTCAGTCATATTTTTCCGTGCCAGTTCCACCAGCCGCTCATAATGCCTGATGCTTACCTTGTGCCCGGGGAACCAGTTAAACAGCATCAGGTGGCTCAGCCATACGGCCTCAGAGGCAAGGGGGGCGGGGCTGACCCGCATCATGTCCCACAACTCGAGTTCCAGTTCCATCATATAGTTAAGTTTCTCGCAGATCTCCCGGAGTCTTTCCCAGTCCATACGGCCGGGAGTATGCTTCTCAAGAAAAGCGATCATTTCTTTCAGGTCCTCAACAAACAGTTTTTCCGCTCGTTCGTTATAAAAGTGATAGGGAACGTCAACACGGTATATGGGCACATCAAGTTGTTGCTGGATATAGGAATAGGATGTCATACCCGCGTCACAGGGCATATTCGAGCTGACAATGGCGCACCCCTTCGGCTGCTGCTGCTTGGCTGTCATTCCAACCGTCGCCTTGACAAAACTGCAGGAATCCGGGTTCATTCCGGCGTTCTCCGCCTCGTCGATAAAATCCAGGCATGCCTCGGGATCAAGAAACGGAAGTAAAATCCCCATGGATTCCGCAAGCCAGACGTTTAACCCCATGGCCATGGCGATTTCCGGCGGGACCAAATCCTCGTTAATAAGCAGTCGTTCCGGCTGATAAAAAATTTCATCCAGCTTTTCCACCAGCAACACAGCGATGGCATGAATCACCAGGGCGCTGGATTCGAGATACGCCCCTTTGCGTCCTTTTGTGATGCGGCGCAGCAGCTGTGTGGCCTTGAGGGCCTGAAGAACCCAGGGGTACTGGCGAAGTTCCCGTACAGCACCCACAGGCCCCCGTTTAAAGAGAAGCGTGCCGACAAACTTGAAAATATTGCCCCAGATAAACGCCCAGTATTTTGCATAAATCAGCGCATCCCTGAGGCTTTTGGTTTCAAGAAGAAATCCGAGTATGGAATTATTGAAAAAAAATTTTGCGTGCTCCGGCAGCCCGATGAAAAAATGTTTTACGTTTTCAAATGCGTCTTTCATGGTTATCTGAATCCTGTTATCTTATTCCGTTTTGCATTCAAAATGATACCAAGGCCGGCAAGGAGGAGGCGACGATGGCGTACTTTAGTACGTTGAGGAGCTGACGACGCAGCCAACGCCGGTAGCGTTTGAATGCGAAATGGAATCAATTTATTTGCCCATGCTTTCGATGAACGCCTGCACCCGCGTCCGCAGCTGACCTTCTCCGCCCATACTGTACTCACGCTCCAGCTTCAGCACCGGGATTCCTTCTTTGCGCAGGGCACTCACCATCGACATAGAGTCCACCCCCCAGAGGTCGCAGAATTTAATAATTTCAATAACAACGCCGTCCACTTTGTATTCCTTTACCGTGTCGATGATGGTTTTCAGCCGCCGGTCAAAGTCTTCCATCATTCTCGGGCAAAGCGTCTTTTTAAAGGAATGTTCAGCCAGCGATTTAATCGGGTTGCCATTCAGCTCAACGGTTTTAAATCCGGGAATGGATCCGCTGCAGAAAAGATCCGCCACCACCAGCCCGCCCTGGGACTCGATAATTTTGATAAAATCAGGGTCGTGGAGATGAGAGCCCATCACCATTAACCGGGCACGAAATTCCCCGGCGTTGTCTCTCTTTTCGACCGCTTGCTGAAAATCGAGGATTTTTGGCAAAATCATATTTTTGGGGGAGACCAGGGCAGCCATGAGCAGCGTGTGGAATTCGGTCCCGGTAATGGGGGGGGCTGATTTTTTACGCAGTTCACCAATAGACTGAATTACTGCTGCAAAGTTGTTCCATTCGTCAATGGCTGTCATCAGTGAGGCATCGCTCATATCCACGTCAAAATGGGCTGAAAGTTTGTCTGCAAGCATTGTAAGTTCCTCGATTTGCCAGGCAATCGTGGCATCGGTTACCTTGCGCGGCACGTCAAGCACATGACTGAATTTCGGCTTATTGAGATATTCCAGGTTATCATATAGCCGCTGCATATGCGCACAGGAGGGAACAAAGACCCATCCCTGAATCAGGTCGAAACGGTCGTCAATGGCAAATTCGAGAAGGCTGCGCGTGTAAGTGCAGATAAAGTTGGAAAGGTAGATATCGGCAGTTTCAGTGCCTGCCACGCCGGGTGCATGCAGGCGCACGGGCATCAGTTTGTCCGCCATGAGAAATGCTTCCGGTACGAACGAGCAGGAATACCCGATGGGTATGCGCCCATCGGCAACTGCCTGTTCAAATAGTTGGTTTTGCGGATTTTCCAGAAGTTCCTGGAATAGTTTCATTTATGTCTCCCTCTTGTCCCTAAAGACCCATTTCTCTCAAACAGTTTTCCACCGCAGTGATGGCAGGCGAATTGTCAATTTCAAGAATACTTCTGCCGTCAATGTCAAAAGACCGTATGGTGTCATCTTCCGGAATCCATCCCAGGCAGTCCAGTTCCGGCGGTATGATGAGCTTTTTCCTTTCTTCCGCATTTCTTAAGCGGTTTAAAATCAATCCCGCTTTTTCATAATCAATAGCATCGTCAGATACTTTTTTAATGGTCTGAACAACATTAATCCCCTTACGTGAAGCGTCCGACACCAGAATCAGATGGGTGACTTTTTCCATGACCCGGCGGTTGACCTGCTCAATGCCGGCTTCTCCGTCAATCACGACAAAATCAAAATTTTCCGCCATGGATGCGATCAGGTCCTTTAAGATATGATTGACCTGGCAGTAGCATCCTTCCTTTTCCGGACGGCCGATGGCAAGAAAGGCAATATTGTTGTTTTCTTTCATGGCGGAAAACATTTCATAATCCAGCATGGAAAGCATTTCCGCTTTATCGGTGGTTTTTCCGGCCTCGACTTTTTGAATTAATTCATTGCGAATATCGTCAACGGTTTTGCTGACGGGTATTCCCAGTGCGGTGGAAAGCCCCACAGCCGGGTCCGCGTCAATGGCCAGCACCTTATTGTCCGGATCAGATGACAGGATTTTTACGATGGTGGCGGAAAGAGATGTTTTACCAACCCCCCCTTTGCCGCATAAGGCGAGAACAGATGCCTTTTTATTCAGTGATTCAGGCATGAAGTTTTGTATCCTTTTTTTGTAATTTTTTTCTCATGGATCTGAGTTCGGCCACATCACCGCATACATCATTGTAATCGCAGGTATCGCAGTCAAACGACAGTTCTTCCGCCATTTTATTCATGGCGCTGATCAATCTGAAAACATCATCTGAAACGGCTTTTGCTTCCAGCACATCTTCACGGCTGGAGGTGATGAAAATGGTTTCAACAGACCGGACATAGGGCATTTGCGAAAACTGATCAATCAATGCCCCGCCGAGATGTTGAAAGGAAAATCCGTTGCTGATGGCTTCATTGCTTACCCGGCTCCATTCCCGCTGCTGCTGGGAGACCCCGCGCATCATGTAGCCTTTTAAATGGATGTCGTAGCGCAAAAACTCCATTTCACGGTATCGGTCATAGGTGTTGTCCTCATCAAAATCAGCGGCATCAACAATGACGATTTTGCCAAAAGAAACCTGTTTGCCTTTGAGCTGGGGCAAGTCCGGACCCACAATCGTAATCCGGCCGTTTTTTATTTTTTCAGGGTTATTTACCCACATCAGAGATGATGTGGATGCATCTCTGGGATTGCCGAGTTCAACAGCGGTATCCTGACTCAGCACCAGGTTCCGGTTTTTTTCAGTGGGCCAGTCGGTATTGCCGTTGTGAGTAAAAACAGATACCTTTCCTTCGCCTCGCCGGGTATCAAGATAATTTGAAATCGTTTGATATTGTTTGTCAAATAGTCCCATGTTACTCTTTTTATATCATATAATTTGTAGGCCGGGTTTCTTGCCCGGCAGCATTGTCGATTGTGTCGGGATTGGAATCCCGACCTGCCTTCCATCTTCTGCCTTTAACTTATTATAGCCTTTCCTGTATGCAGCGCCCTTTGAATTTTGCCTTTTTTCTGTTTCATGATTTCTTCATAAAGGGTATCCATGTCTTTGGGAGGGGTGGTCTGGATTCTTTTTTTGGTTAAAGTCAGCGCGCCGGATTTGCAGGTCGCCACACAAACACCGCAGCCAATGCAACGATTCATATCGATGCCAATTGCGTTTACTTTTTTACTGTCTGCTGCTTGCTGCATGTTTATGGCTTCTGTTTTGCATTTTGTGCCGCATTTGCCACAACCCACACATTTTTCGGCATCCAGTACAGCGGAATAATTGTTTTTTACAAACTCAGCGGGTTTTGCCAGCAGGCTGACCGACTCAAGACACGCGCAGCAGCATCCGCAACAGCTGCAGACAAATTGTGCCTCCTGGCTGTTCGAAGGCATCAGCACCAGTCCGTCTTTTTCATTTTGTGCCAGAATCTCAAAGGCTTCTTCTTTTTCGATGGCGCGGCCGAAACCATTTCTCACATACATATCTGAAAAATCAGCAAAACCGATACAGACTTCTCTTCTGTCTGTTTCCTTGCATGATCGTCCGATGGCGTCTTTGCCTTTTCTGCAAACGCATTCTGCCAGGCTGATTCGTCCTTTATTCTGAAGCACCAGTTCCCGGATTTCATCATAAGTGGCAATGTTTAAGGCCGGTGTGACGCTTTTTTCCACAGGTATTACGCGCATCTGGGGCAGGGCGGTGGAAAGAAATTCCATGGCAAATGACTGGTACATGTATTTGCGGGCATCCATATAGAAATTGGCGGTCATGGTGGGCAATTTCATCTCAAAAATGCCCACAGCAAAGGAATGCAGGGCGTATTGTTTTTTACCATCCACCATTTTTACAAAGATAGCACCGTGTTTTTCCATATTGTCCAGCATTTTTTGTATATCGGTCTTGGAATGACCATTGCCGTTATAATTGGAATAAACGCTTTCAAAAGTTTGAAATTTATAATCCATTGCCAGGGCAAGATCCGCCTCGTTTACGGTAAACACCTCACGCAATATGCGGCGTTCAACACCGGAAGCCGTTGCCGGAAAGCCGATGGGCTGTTTGTCGAGATGCTTCTGCAGTTTTTTATATACATTGTGAGATTCGGAAAAGATATTCAGCCCATCTTTTAACCGGGTCTTCAGTTGTTTCATTTTGGGAAATCCTTATAAAAAAGTTAAAAGTGTTTTTAAGGGTTCAGGTAGAAGGGTGAAGGTTATGCGATCCGGTAAAAATATAACCAAACCATCCCTGACAGCCTGTTGGCTTCAGTCTATATACCTTATACCTTTATTGTAACAATCCTCTGATGTGAAAAAATTCATCCAACCGATCCCTGGTCGCTTCCCAGGATTCAACACGGTCATCAAATCCGTCATCATTCATGATGTGAACCGGATAGCCTAACTTTTCAATATCCCGGGCAAAAGGTTTGAGCATGCCCCAGGTGTTCCGGCACCCGGGCGTTCCATTGTAGATTACACAGTCTGCCTGGTAGAGTTTGGCGCATGCCAGAGATTCTTCCAGCCACATGCCGTGCTGGTCATAGGGGCCTCGAATCGATCGAACCATTGGCATCCGGGCATTCATCTGGGCAATGGTATCCAGCATAGCCTCCGGCGTCGAACTGTCAACACGGTATGCGTTATCCGGCAAGTCCTGAGCATATTTGTTTCCGTCCCTGAAGTTTCGGGTCAGGATCGATCCGGTATGGGCAATACCCCGTTCTTCCAGATAGTCGTAAAATTTCATGTCAACTGTGTAGTGATCAATATAGCACATGAACAGCCGCAGTTTTTCTTCTCCGGATTTCAGGCCGGGGACGCCGTTTTTAATTCGCTGGTGCGCATCGGCAAGCATCACTTCCAGGAGTTCCGTGTATTCCGGGTGACCTGCAAAGCAGAAACGGCCCGCATATATCATCAGATTGAATATCGGCGGAATCGGCGTGGGGACCATCAAAAGCATATCTTCAAGATCTGCGGTAATGGCGTCCTGTTTGTCGACTTCTTGAAGGACGACCGCCAACCGGTCGTAGTCGAGTTTTTTTTTGCTGTGACGTTCGATAAAACGGACCAGTTCTTTGTAGTCATCTATATGATACTTCTGGCTCCGGTCGTCTCCAATGGCGCTGGGATAATTTAACTGATAAAAGGGTTTGTCCAGATACGTGGAAGAAAACGCAAACGCATTGGCATTGGTATCGCAGACTCCCGGGGTATCGCAGACCACAAAATCGATATTCTCAAAAAGCCCGGCCAGAAATGCGCCTAAAAATCCGCGCTGGGCGGAGCAGGATGTTTCCGGCATACCGACTTCAACGCAATGATCCATGTAATCAAACATGCCGCGTTTCCATACCAGACAGCCGATGGCGGTAAGAATTTCAAATGTAGCCGGAACCATATCCATGGCATAAAGAATGGTCGGCGTATTGCAGAATGTGGTTCCCACAATTTTTTTCCCCTGATCGCGGGCGTTCAGGATATTCTCATAATAACGGGCCAGTAGTTTTAAAAACCTTACACCCGTGGGGCCTGCATCAATGAAAGATTTCAGGATTCCAGTATAGCTGGGAATATAACGGAGGGTTAAGTCAGTTTCCTTTTGTGAACCCAACGGAACTTTGGACGCTGCTTTTAAGGTGTTGCCCATCAGCCAGTCATAGTTATATTCGGCAATTTCAGGCCGCATGTTTTTCCTCCAGTGCTTTGAAGTTTTCTTTACCCCGCTTTTTTCATTTCTCCTGTTTTTTCTTCCGCGTAAAGGGCAGCACCTAATGCCCCCATAAGTTGCGGGTCAACGCCGTTTAATGCTTTTAATTCGATACCCAAAGCTTCAGACAAGGCGTTGAATACACCTGAGTTTTTCGCCACACCGCCGGTCATGACCACATCTGATTTTACCTCAATGCTTCTGGCCAAAGACGCCACGCGTTTAGCCAGGGAATGATGGAGCGCATTGAGGATGTCTGCGGTTTCCTTGCCTTCATTGACTAAAGAGACCACTTCCGTTTCAGCAAAAATAACGCACTGGTTGGAAATAGACAGTTTTTCGGTAGATTGAGCGCCAAGCGAACCCAATTCCTCCAGGGGCACTTCCAGGGCTTCTGCCATGACTTCTAAAAATCTGCCGGTCCCGGACGCGCACTTGTCATTATAAATATAACGGGCCACATTGCCGTCATCATCCATGCGGGTGGCTTTGGCATCCTGACCGCCGATATCGATGATCATCCGGACAGACGGCATGGTCTGCCAGGCGCCTTTGGCATGGCAGGAAATTTCAGACTCCACCTGGTCGACAAAGGGGATGTGTTCCCGTCCGTATCCGGTTCCCACAATGTATCCGATATCCTCTTTGGTCAGTTTGGCTTTGTCCAAAGCTATCTGCATGACTTCATTGGCTGATTCGGCCGGCCGGGTTTTGGCCCGTATCACAGCATCAGATAATACTTTTCCGTTTTCCATAATCACGGCTTTGGCAGTCAGGGAGCCGATGTCGCAGCCTGCTACTATCATTTTTTCACCCTCCCATTTCCATTGATTTTTTCCATAGATAATAACGCAGCGCCGATAGCCCCCGCGATCTGGGGGTCCGCTTTCCGGACTTTTTTGATCCGTTTACCGATCATTTTTTCCAATGTGGAAACCACCCCGATGTTTTTTGCCACCCCGCCGGTCATGAAAATATCGCCTTCCGGCTTGACGGCATTGACCAGAATCGCCACCCGGCCGGCCATGGCCGTATTGATTCCTGCGCCAATATCTTCAATGGGTACGCCGGAATTAATGTACTTAATGACATCTGCCTGAGCCCACACCGTGCAGGTGGAAGCCAATGTTATCGGGTCTTTGGCTTTGGCGGATAATTTGCCCAACTCGTCAATGCCGACATTTAAAACCTTTGCCATGACTTCTAAAAACCGTCCGGTACCGGATGCGCATTTGTCATTGGCGGAAAAACGGCCGACATTTCCGTCCTTGTCCAGTTTCATGGTTTTGCAATCCTGGCCGCCGATATCGATCACTGTTTCAGCCGTCGGCAGCATCCAGCGTGCCCCTCGCCCGTGGCATTTGATTTCCGATACCACTTCATCAACAAACTCGATTTTTTCGCGGCCGTAACCGGTGCCGATACAATATTTGATGTCTTCTCTGGATACACCGGCAGCATCCAGTGCCCCTTTTAATGCGGCGTCAGCAGAATCCTTTGGCCGGGGCTTGGATTTAATGATATGACTGCCGATAATTCTTCCGTTTTTCATGATGACGGCTTTTGAAGTAAGGGACCCGACATCACACCCTGCAACGATATTCATAACAACCCCCTTATTTTAAAAAATTCGTCCAGACGCTCTTTGGTTGCTTCCCAGGACTCCACCCGATCATCAAACGCATCATCATTCATGATGTGAGTGGGAAAGCCGTGTTTTTCCATGTCCCTGGCAAATGGCTTTACCATGCCCCATGTGTTTCGGCATCCGGGTGTGCCGTTGTATATCACGCAGTCCGCATCGTACATTTTTGCACAAACCAGCGATTCGTCCAGCCACATGCCCTTTTTATCATAGGGTCCCCGGATGGACCGGACCATGGGCAGCCGGGCATTCATCTGGGCAATGGTATCCAGCATGGCATCCGGTGTCGATGTGTCGATGCCGTAAGCAGACCCCGGCATTTCTTCGGTATATTGATTGTTGTCTCTGAAATTGCGTGTCAGGATGGACCCGACATGGGCGATTCCCCGCTCTTCCAGAAAATGGTTAAAGTTTACGTCTACCGTATAATGATCAATGTAGCACATGAAGACCCGCAAATTTTCTTTTCCGTTTTTTAATCCTGAAATACCGGCTGCCGCATTTTCTTTTACTTTTTTAAGCATGGATTCTAGTAGTTTTGTAAACTCCGGGCGGCCGGAAAAACAAAAGCGGCCGGCGTATAGTACGAGATTGAGTAGCGGCGGCACAGGAGTGGGTTTCAGCATGAGCATGTCTTCAAGGTCGGCAATCATGGTATCCTGTTTGTCAACTTCTGCAAGAGCTTCAGCCAGGCGGTCGAAATCAAGTTTATTGCCGGAATGTTTTTCCGCAAATTTGATCATCACCTTGTAATCGTCAATGTGATACTGCTGGCTGCGGTTGTCACCAATGCTGGAAGGGTAGTTCAGCTGGAAAAAAGGCTTGTTCAGATATTCGGATGCAAAGGCAAACGCGTTGGCGTTGGTGTCGCAAACACCGGGTGTGTCGCAGATCACCATATCAATTTTTTCAAAAAATCCCCCCAGAACAGCGCCCAAAGCCCCACGCTGGGATGAGCATGATGTTTCGGGCATGCCGATTTCACAGCAATAATCCATATAGTCAAACATGCCCCTTTTCCAGATCATGGCACCGATGGCGGTTAACATTTCAAACGTTACCGGCACAATATCCATGGCATGGAGGATAACCGGGGAATTGCAGAATGTGGTGGCGCAAATTTTTTTCCCCTGTGCGTGAGCGGTCAGTATATTGTCATAGTATTTGCTCATCATTTCGAGCGCCTGAATACCGGGGTCACCGGCATCGATAAATGTTTTGGCGATATTTTTATAGTAGGGGATATACCGATAGGTGAGTTCGGTTTCCTTTTTCGTTCCCATGGGCACCTGGGCAGCGGCTTTGAGTGTTTTCCCCATCAGCCAGTCGTAGTTGTACTCTCGGATCTCGGGTCTCATGGCTTTAATTCCTTAAAGATTTTTAAATTTTTTGCGTTTTGACCGCTCTCTGCGGCATTCGTCCGCTCCCTCACGGTCGCGGCTCTGAAGGTTGCTGTTCCGGATTTATAAACGTTAGCATACCAGAGCCGCGACCCAATCAGAGCCGCGACCGTGAGGGAGCGGTTACTTGCCGTGAGGGATCGGAATAGACGCCTTTTGATTAATAAAAATCGCATCTAAATCCAGCTCCTTATTTTCATAAACAGCCATCGGATCCCCTTGTTCATGCAACACATAACGGATGGCATTCTCTATATCATTATTCTTCCATAAGTATCGGGTGCTGCCATGTCTGGTCCAGCGCTTCCGGTCAGAGTTTTCAAAGCCTGCGTTATTCAGTGCACGACTTGCGTAAGACTTAAAATCATTCATGATTTTTTCAGGGGTCGTCAGTGAGTGGATAACTACATGCACGTGGGTTGATCGAACGTGAGCCGCGAGAAGATTCCATTTCCGATGCGAGGAAGTTTCTTTTAACGAATCAAGAACGATCCTGGCACGGCCATTATCGATAATATATTGATCCTGATTCATATTTTCTTTTTGTCTTTGGTATTTTTTTTCATCAGGCGGAAGATACGGCGCGCCATGTTTGTTTTGCGACCGGTCAACCGATTCAGATTCATGCCCATGAAGATGCGTCCCGTAGCATGAAAAAGTGATAAAATAGGCAAGCGGGGTGGGCTTTGTCATTTTTTTGACCACTCCCTCACGGTCTTTTACCACTCCCTCACGGTCGCGGCTCTGATTGGTATTTACCGTTGTTTTATTCATTTTATGCGTTTGCGGATATTGCTTGTGACGGGTTTTGATCACTTTTAGCGTCAATCCGTTCCAGAAATGCGTTGATTCTCAGTTTCATGCGTCCGGCATCGATATGCGGCCCGTATTCCCGCTCAATGCGGAGGCAGGGAATTCCCATGGCTTCGAGGTCCCTTTCAAACAAGGCATTTTCCGCGCCGTGCAGGTCGCAGAAGCGAATGTTCTGCATGATTACGCCTTGGGCCTGAGAGCTGGCAATCCTTTCTTTGAGCATGGCAAGCCGCTCTTTATATTTGCCGTACATCCGCGGGCAGGCGGATGAGCCGAGATAATGATCGGCAAGCGCTGCAATCGGATCGCCGTCTTCCTGGATCTCGTTGCCTTCGTAACGGATACCGAAGCAGAGGTTCTCACCCACAATAAGCGCTTTGCCGGTGTCTTCGATCAGTTCAAACAGATCAATCTCATCACTGATACTGCCCACCAGCATTACCCGGTGTTTTCCTTTGTTTAATGGCGTTTTGCGTTTTTTCAGCGCTGTGCACCATTTTTTCAGCTCTTTGTTATAAACATCTCTGGGCATAACGGTTCCGGCAACGGTTGCGGCAAAAACATCAGTTCCCGAAACCACAACGTCATCCTTAAAGCGCAGATTTTCTATTTCAGCCAGCACCCGTCGGCCTTTGTTGAATTCTTTGATGGCGGTCTTAATTTTTTCATTGGTGATATGGACATTAAAGTGTTTTTCCACGCTTTTTATCAGTTCTTTAATCTCTTCAATATACCAGTCCATGCCGTGGTTTTCCGATTTGTGCGGCACATCAAAATAATAAAAATAATCCGGTACAATACCGTCAAAGTCTTCACCGGCCTTTCGCCAGCATTCATCCAAACGTCGCATGCCGTCGCATCCCGGTGTGATAATAGCACCATCTAAGAAAGAAAATTTTCCCTTGCCGGCAAGCTGGAGAATGCACTTGGGAAAACTGCAGATAAACGGCCCGAAATAGGTGTCCCCGACCTCCATGCCATCGGTCTCAATTCCTCTTAAACGGACCGGCAGGATGTCGGCGGCATAGAATATCTCACCAGGGGTGTATGAGCAGGTATAACCGACCACAGGCTTGCCGTCTTTTTTCCATTGGGTAATTGATTCGCATTCCACCTGGGTTGCGGCATCATGAAAAACTGTCATCTTCTAAACCTCCTCTGCTGCAAATAATGAGGCAAGCGCCTCGCGCGCTTTTGCCGCATCCTCTTCATATTCATCATCTTCCGGCTGGATCACGTCACAAATCCATGTGACCAGTCCCGGAACAACGGCCCTTGCCATTGGCTTAAATTCTTTGCTCATCCCGTTGAAAAACCGTTTGGCGGTTTCAGCCAGTTCATAGTCATCTATGGCATTGGTCAGCTGGGCGGCAAATCCGGTAAAGATGGCCGGGCGTTCATCTCCCAGACGGTTGATGATGCGAAGCGCGTTGTTTACAACTTCACCCATTTCCTGGATATCATAGGCAGACAAATGCTGGGCAAAGGATTTTGCCATTTCTTCATCGTCTTCCGCATCCCATTGCTCCAGTCGGTGATTTAATGATTTTAAGCGGATATTGGTAACTTCAGGCCCCATGATCATGGACAAATGTTTGAAATTTGGTTTGCTGTTTACCGAAGCAGCGACTGCCTGGTCGATGGTGGCTTTGGTTTCCGCCAGGGCGATTTTTGCTTTCCACAACGTGATGGGATCGGTTTGCTCAACGATCTCTTCAATCATTTTTGACAGCACTTTGGGCAGCTGGGGGGCACCGGGTTCCCCCAGCAGGGCACTGCCGGTATGGATTTTCCTCACAATTTCCGTGAGCTGGTTGAGCACATTGGCAGCGGAATCACTGTTGATTTCCCGGGCAAATGAGAGAACCACATCCGTCAGCATGTCCGGCGGGAGTTCGTTTAATTTGCCCACTGAAATGTCTAAGGTATCTGTAATCAGGTTGACCAGAGACGGAATCAGGGATAGAAACATGACCACTTTGGCCGGATACTGCCAGATCACATGGTTTGCCATCCTTATAAAAGCCCGGCCATCTTCAGCTGAAGTGTCGAACAGTTCCCTGATTTCACCAAAATCAACCGATTCCACCCAGCGTTGAAATCCGGGGGCCAGGGCTTTGGTGAAAAATTGGGGATCCTCTTTATGGATATCATTTATTATCCGGCATCCCCGGGTGATGATTTCCCCGGTCTGGCCGTTAGCGATTTTTGAAATCACATCGCCGAAAACGTCTTTTTTTTCTGCTGCCGGCATTTCTTCAATGGTTTCCGTCAGGGTGACGATGATATCAAAAAGTCCGTTAATCATGTCCGGCAGCGGTTCGCCAATATTCCGGATGAATGCGTCGTCTTCGAACAAAAGCTGGAGTTCTTTTTCTTCAAAAATATCATGGGGTCGGGAAAGCAGTCTGCTAATTAATTTTCCTACTGCTTTCATGATGAATTTTCCGATTTTACTGTCTTTGGATAGAACGTTTAACACATCAGGAAGAAGATTGCTTAACGTTTGCCGGACTTCCCGGGTCTGGAGGATTTTTGCAAGGGCTGTGTTTTTTCCCGCTTCCCCGGCCAGGTCAATTTCAGAAAGTTTGTGAATGCCTAAGGGGAGGCCTGATCTTGAATGGAGTCTTTTCATGACATGTTCCTTTTATTTATGCATATGCACAGTTCAAGGGTCCCCCTGCTTTTTGCTGTGATATGGGGGAAAGAAAAGTTAAAAAATATTCATTTTAGTCAGGAAGCGGCCGCAGCCTTAAGCTTCTCATCTGTTTTCTGATTTGAAACTGCCAAAACAAGGTCTTCTTTTTTTTCAGCCTGTTTTTGGCCCGTCAAATGTTTGACCAGACGTTTTCCCAGGGCGATAAGTGTGGTTGTGGGTGGAAGTCCCCATTCCTGAGGCATGACTGAGCAGTCGCATACATAGAGGTTGTCAAATTTCGTTTTCAGGTCGCTATCAACCAGTTCGCCGATTTTTACCGTACCACCCGGATGGGCGGCGACTTTCCAGCTTCTGTATATATCCGTGGCACCGGCATTGGTGAGGATGCGCTTGGCGTGCTCGGATCCTTTGTCCAGTTTTTGTTTGTCGGCCTTGGTCAGGGGTTTGTTTACCCAGCCGTTGTTTGAAACTGCTCCGCCCAACTCATCTCTTACCTTGATCATGATGGGAAGGGTGTCGGCATAGGAAAAGGCCTGTTTGATTTTGAAAACCTCCAGATCAAAGGCAATTTTCTGCATTTGGGGCATATTAAAATCAGTCATCACAATGCCGTCTTCTTCAAAATGCACACCGGAACTCATGGGGATAGAGCGGCCGCTGCCAAGTCCTTTGATTTTTCCATAAACAAACACCAGCGGGTCAAAGAAGAAATCATACCCGGCACTTCTCATGCCGCTTTCGCGGAGAATGATCGGAGAACCGATGCCGCCGGCGGCTATAATGGTTTTTGGCGCATATGCCCGATAGGTTTCCTTATTATGTCTGTACTCAACACCCACGGCTTTTTTGTTTTCAATAATGACCTTTTTGACCTTTGCACGGGTGATCAGTTTTGCTCCGTTTTCAAGGGCTTTATCAACAAAATTCCGTGCGTCCCATTTGGCACCGTAAGGGCACCCGTACATGCAGCGCTGGCAGTTTAATTTGCATTTTGACGCATCGATAAATTTGTTCAGCTTATGGGCGTCATACCCGAGGTCAACAGCACTCTCCAGAAAGGCATTGGGACCTGCTCCCATGAGTTCATCCGGTAACGGTGCTATGGGAACGTCAGCCTTCATCTCTTCTGCTTCAACAGAAATATCCACACCATAGTTTTTAAGCATATCCACAGGCGGATCAAATGCCGAGCCGCAAAATATCATCGAACTGCCGCCGGTTGTAATTGCCCGGACAATGGGAACTGCCTGTTTTGTCATCACAAGGGTTTTGCCGGGAATAAATGCGCGGGGCAGGGTCGAGAAAAAAGTACCTTTCTTCGGATCGTTATCTCCCCATTCCAGGATAAGCACTTTTTGCCCTTGTTTTGACAGGTCCATAGCCACGGTTGCGCCTCCGGGTCCGCTGCCCACCACAATGGCATCAAAGTCTGTTTTGGATTCTTTCATCAACCTTTCCTCCTTAATTAAACCAATGGATGTTTTGATCTTTATGTTATGAATCTATCGTAAAACTTTTTGTATCCCGTATGTTAAATCTTTCAAATCGGTAAATCGAAAAACCGCCGCGGGGTGTGTCGGATCAGGAGAAGGCAGTTCGCATGAAACAGATAAAATGTCAGTGAACAATGTTTTAAGGTCGACGGTCGACCGTCGACTCAATAGACTATAATTAAAATGTTTTTACCGAATCGTCAAGAATATTTTATAAACTCGGTCAATTTTTCTGAACGCTGTTTGCATATTTCATTGTCGGTGGCATGTCGGAAATGCTGATTTGTCAGTCGTTTATGTATTTTAATGAATCAACACTTTTAATCAATATGAGATGGTGTTGATGGCTGCTTGGCATTTTTCTGCCAAAATACCGTTTGCCAGGCATGTCATTTATTTTGGTGTGTAAAATTTTCCCTGCTTGTCTGAGCGGATTTTATTTAAATGTTGAAAACCTGGTCCTTTGGGCCAGGTCAGAGATATTGGCTCTGCCCTGAGCGATGATTCGGTTAAATTCTTAATCGTAATCTTTCTCTTAATCATAATCTTTTGGGCGAAAGTCTTTCATCAAAAGACGG
>JAQYVU010000077.1 GCA_030145385.1 Desulfococcaceae bacterium | reverse complement strand
AGTTGTGGACAAAGACCTCGGAGGTGCAAGTATATCATGCTTTAAAAATTCGGAATCCACATCCTTGTACACCGCGCCTTCTCCAAATTTTGCCCAACAGACACCGACGGTTGATTCAGCCAGGCCGTAACAGGGCATCAGCGTCTCGGTCCTGAACCCATAGGGTTCAAACGTTTTCGTAAATTCCTGCATTATTTCCGGGCAAATCGGTTCCGCGCCGGCAAATGCCACCTGCCATGACGAAAGGTCCACCCCTTTTAAACAATCCGGATCAAAGCGTTTGACGCACAATGAATAAGCAAAGTTCGGGCCGCCGCTATGGGTGACCTTATTTTTCGAAATTTGACGGATCCAGGAAAGGGGATCCCGGATAAAATCCAGCGGTGACATCAAATGACACAGAAATCCGATATGGACCGGGTGAATGATGCCGGTAATGATTCCCATATCATGATACATGGGCAGCCAGATCAGCCCCACACCTTCATGGGTCATCCGGGTGGCATCCCGAATTAACCCGGAGTTATGGATAATATTCCGATGGGTCACGACCACGCCCTTCGGCGAACCGGTTGACCCGGAAGTATATTGCAGAAACGCAATATCATCTCCGAAAATATCCGGCAGTGGGATTTTTCCTGCATCATCTGAATTCAAAGAATCCATATCTAAAGAATCCGGGGCAACGATCGGGATTTTTCCGCAATCCAGTGTACTGGAAAGTCCTGATTTTTTTAAAAGTATTTTTCCCACATGATTCACCAGCGGAAGGGCCATTAACTGATGCAGTGCTTTTAATTGTTTAAGATGCGACAGCATTTCCCGGTTAGTTAAAATCATTGATGCATCCGCATCTTTAATGATATCAGCTATTCGGCTCAATAACCGGTCGGTGGCAGGCGGACTGGCAGGTACGGCAATCACGCCGGCAAACAGACAGGCAAAAAATCCGATAATAAAATCAAACCCGGGCGGATACAACAAAATCACCTGTTTTCCGGTCATTTCATTTTCTTTGAGAAACACAGCCTGCCGGGTCACGCGATAAAACAGTTGTTCATAGGTGATGGAAACGCGCTGTTTTCCCTGCAGAAAGGTATACGCTGTTTGTTCCGGCTGATACCGGGCTCTGAATGCCAGGACTTCCGGGAGTGTTGAAAATTCAGTTTTTGCTGATGCATGGTCAGATTTTTTCATTGTCAGAATCTGCCTTCCAAATAACTTTATAATGACGATGAAATAAAGAATTCGCAGGTCGGGATTCTTTCCCGACAAATGTTACATATCTATCGCCGGGTAAGAAACCCGGCCTATTTTAGAAATTGTTTTTTGATACAGTGACGCGTAGCGGCGGACCATTGTTTTTTATGGAATCGTCAAAAAAATTTATTGAAAAACACTTTTTGCTTGAATCCTGTCAAACATCCCTTGATTCCAGATCTTCCCATCGCTTATATGCTGCCTCCAGAAGGCTTTCCAGTTCCTCCTGCCGCGCTTTGATTTGTGTAATAGCCTGGCCCTCTGTCTTGTAAAAATCCGGAGCCGACATTTTTTCAAAAAGGTCGGCCTGCTCGATTTCCATGGATTCAATCTGCTGCGGCAGTGCGTCGAGTTCCCTTTTTTCCATATAGCCCAGCTTATTGCTTGGCGGACCGGAGGCGGGCTTCTTTTTTTCACGAACCTTTACCGGTGCTGGTTTAAGAATTGGCGCCGGTTTTTTCTGCCGCTGCCAGTCATCATATCCGCCAATATATTCGGCGATTTTTCCGTCTCCCTCAAACACCAGGGTACTGGTCACCACATTATTTAAAAACGCCCGGTCATGACTAACCAGCAGCAGCGTCCCTTTATATTCAAGAAGCAGTTCTTCCAGCAGCTCCAGGGTCTGAATATCCAGGTCATTGGTGGGTTCGTCCATTACCAGCACATTTGCAGGCCGCGTGAACAGGCGGGCCAGAAGCAGCCGGTTGCGTTCACCGCCGGATAGCGTTTTTAACGGACTTCTTGCCCGGTCCGGCGAAAACAGAAAATCCTTGAGATAACCTATTATATGGCGCCGCCGGCCGTTGACCGTAACAAAGTCACTGCCGTTTGCCACATTATCGGAAACCGTCCTTTCCTCATCCAGCTGTTCCCGGGTCTGATCAAAATAGGATACTTCAAGATTCACCCCGTGGCGGACACTGCCTTCGTCCGGCACGACATTTTGAAGCAAAAGGCCAAGCAGGGTTGTCTTGCCGGAACCGTTGGGCCCGATAATACCCACCCGGTCGCCCCGCATCACGGTAACGGAAAAATCCTTTAACACGGATTTTTCATCATATGCGAAGGATAGTCCTTTGGCCTTGAGAACCAGTTTACCGGTACGCTCGGCTTCCTGGAGTTCCATTTTCGCTGAACCCGGCCGGGTCCGACGGTTTTGCCGTTCTTCCCGCATTTTCAAGAGGGCGCGCACCCGCCCCTCATCCCGGGTCCGCCGGGCCCGGATCCCTTGGCGAATCCAGGTCTCTTCAATGGCCAGCTTTTTATCAAACTGATGGTGATATTCTTCTTCATCAGCCACCAGAGCGGCTTTACGCGCTAAATAGGTATTATAATCGCAGGCCCAGGACGTAATCTTTGCAATATCAATCTCAATAATCCGGGTGGCGATTTTTCCCAGAAAACACCGGTCATGGGTCACAAAAATCAGTGTACCGGTAAACTTTGATAAAATCGTTTCAATCAAATCAATGGATTCGATATCCATATGGTTTGTGGGCTCATCTAAAAGCAGAACATCCGGTGATCCGGCAAGGGCCCGGGCAAGCAATACCCTGCGTTTTAAGCCCGTTGAAAGATTTTCAAATCTTAAGTTCGGATCCAGCTTCAGCTGGGTCAGGACTTTGCTGACAAATGCCTGCTGCTGCCATGTTTCCTCATCCGGCGTATCCGGTTTTTTTTCAAGACCCGCAGCAGAGATTTCAAAAACACTTCCGGTGATATCTGACGGTATTTCCTGGGCCAGGGATGCGATGCGCAGCCCGGGCTGACGATAAATCTCACCCTCATCAGGGACAACGGTATGGTTGATTATATTTAAAAGGGTGGATTTGCCCTCGCCGTTTCTGCCCACCAGGCACGCCCGTTCCCCTGCTTCCACGTGAAGGGTGACCTGGTCAAACAGCAGATGGCCGCCAAACCCCATACTCATGTTGCGTATACTAAGTAAAGCCATGTTTCGTGTTCAATGAATTACCGGTGAAAGCCAGGTTCCCAGGCAGTCACCGGTAATTGCAAAATCCTTTTTTTGCTTAATTTTCTTTTTTTTATTTTTTTTCAGAAGAACCGCTTTCATCCCCTGAAACGGGTTTGGGACGGCGGCGAGGTTGGTACCTCTTCTTTTTGGAAGTTTCACCGGGGCGAGATCCAAATCTTTTGACAGGAGGCTTTTTTCCCTGATGGCGGGATTTATTCTTTTTGCTGCCCGGAACCGCTTCGGGCATAATCAGCCAGTCATCCTCCGGTTCAATACATTTCAGCTTCCGCCCCATAAATGCCTCGATATCGGGCAGATAAAATGCATCATCGTCGTCAGCAAAACTGATGGACGTGCCGGTGGCCCCTGCCCGACCGGTGCGCCCGATCCGATGCACGTAATCTTCCGGATCATGGGGCAGCTTAAAATTGATTACATGGTCCATGCCTTCAATATGAATACCCCTTGCCACAACATCGGTGGCAACGATCACCCGGATTTTTCCGGTCTTAAACCCTTCGAGCCGGCGAACCCGTTTTATTTGCGGCACATCACCGGTAAGAATCGAGCAAGTAATCCCGTAACGGGTAAGCATCTCGGCAAGCCGATTCACTTCATCGCGGCGGTTGCAGAAAATTAAAACACGCTCCAGGTCCTGCCGGGCAATGACATTATACAGCAGGGCAAATTTTTGTTTGGCGGTGACAATATAAACGACCTGATCCACAGTATCCACCGCAATCTGTTCCGGTTCTATTTCAACAGTCACCGGGTTGCGGGTCCAGCTGTTTGCCAGCCGGGTGATCGTATCGTTTAATGTGGCGGAAAAAAGCAATGTCTGACGTTTTTCCTTGGGCGGGGTGCTGTAAATAATTTTGCGGACATCCGGGATAAACCCCATATCCAGCATGCGATCCGCCTCGTCAAGAATGAGCACTTCAACTTTTTTCAAATTAAGATCACGGCGGCGCTGAAAGTCCAGCAGTCTTCCGGGAGTGGCCACGATAATATCCACCGGCGAGCCGGCCAGAAGCTTTCGCTGTTTGTCATAATCCATTCCGCCGAAAACGGAAATTATCTTCAAACCGCAATATTTGCCAATCTGCCGGGCTTCTTCGGATATCTGGAGGATCAGCTCGCGGGTGGGGGCAATGATCAGGACCCGGGGGGTACCGGAGCTTCTCTTTCCCTGAATCGGGGTATTCAGAAGACGGGTGATGACCGTAATCAGAAAGGCAGCGGTCTTTCCCGTACCGGTCTGGGCCTTGCCGAACGCGTCCTTTCCGGAAATCGTGCTGGGCAGTATCTCGGCCTGAATCGGGGTACAGTAGGTAAAATCCAGATCACTGATGCCATGCATCAGGGATTCCGGCAGGTCAAAATCGTGGAACCGTGTTTTGCCTTCTGCCGGCAAAACCTTGAATTGGGAAACCGACCACGGGTCCTCGGCCGGCATGTTATCTCTCTTGGAATCTATATCTTTTCTACCTTTTTTGGTTGATGTACGGTTTCTTATTTTCGGCTGATCCGACTTTGATTTATCTGGTTTTGATTGATCCGTTTTTGATCTATCTGGTTTTGATCTATCTGGTTTTGATTGATTTTTCATAGGCTTATGTTTTTTTAGAAAATTCTCCTTTTTGCCGGAAATTTCAAACCGCTCCTGACATGCCGGGCCTCTGCGGAGCAGCGCGTTTATATGAGCATTTTGACTTTCCGGTTATTTTCGCCCCGATAAAATAATATTTTCTATTAATATCAGGGAATAAACAAAAGCGCGAGTATTTTATTTGAAAAATACCTGAAGAGAAGCGAAACAATTACGAAATCCGGTAATTCATCTCAATTAAGTTGTATGAAAAACCCACATCAACACAATAACCATCAAGCTAATCTTACAAAATCACCGTTTTACTTTAAACCGCTTTTAAGCAGAGCTTCTGCAAACGGACTGATATAAGAAGGTTTTTTATTTTTCTCCTGATTTTTATCCCGGTTTTTTCCCCGATTTTTTACCGGCCTGGCAGACTTTGGCGCTGCTTTTTTATCTGCCGGCTTCTTTTTGTCAATCTCTGAACTTCCGGCAGCAGACCGACCTGAATCCTTTTTTCCTGCTCCCGTTTTCCCTGCATCCGTTTTCCCTGCATCCGTTTTCATAGACAGCGAAATTCGCTTTCGCTCAATATCGACTTCAAGGACAGTGACTTTGACTTTCTGCTGCACCTTGACAATGTCCGCCGGATTTTTCACGAACCGGTCAGCCATCTGGCTGATGTGAACCAGGCCGTCCTGATGGACGCCCACATCCACAAATGCTCCGAAAGCGGTGATATTTGTGACAATCCCGGGAATCGTCATTCCCGTTTTCAAATCCTCAATCTTTTCAACCCCGTCCGCAAAAGCGAATTCTTCAAATTTCTCCCGCGGATCACGCCCCGGTTTTGCCAATTCGTCCATAATATCTTTTAACGTGGGCAGTCCGACGGTATCGGTCGCGTATTTAGAAATATCAATCCGGTTCCGGATTTCCGCACTTTTGATAATATCTTCCACCGTGGTGCCAAGATCTTCGGCCATGGCATCCACAATATGATAACTTTCCGGGTGCACGGCACTGGCATCTAAAGGATTTTGACCGTTCGGGATTCTTAAGAACCCTGCGCACTGAACAAATGCGACCGGGCCCAGGCGCGACACATCCAGCAGCTGCTTTCTGGACGCAAATGATCCGTTTTTTTCACGATAGGTGATAATATTTTTAGCCACTCCGGAGTTCAGACCGGACACATAGGTCAACAGCTGGGCACTGGCCCGGTTGAGATCAACTCCCACGCCGTTCACACAGCTCATAACCACGTCATCCAGCGATTGTTTTAACGCGATCTGGTCCACATCATGCTGATACTGCCCGACACCGATAGATTTAGCATCAATTTTAACCAGTTCCGCCAGCGGGTCCATCAGCCGCCGGCCGATAGATACTGAGCCGCGCACCGTCAGGTCATGATCGGGAAATTCTTCCCGGGCCGCCGCAGAAGCCGAATAAATGGATGCCCCGCTTTCATTCACCATGATGACCTGGACCGGCCTTTCAAAAGGAATCGCTTTGACAAAAGCTTCTGTTTCCCGGCCGGCCGTTCCGTTTCCCACGGCAATGGCCTCAATTTCAAACTGTTCGCACAACGTCTTGATTTTGGCGGTTTCTTCAAGGGCCTTTTTTTCGGACATATGCGGGAAAACCGTATCATAGTGGAGCAGCTTTCCCTGACGGTCCAGGCAGACCACCTTGCACCCGGTCCGGAATCCCGGATCAATCCCCATGACCCGTTTGGCACCCAAAGGCGGCGACAGCAGCAGCTGGCGCAGATTTTCCGCAAATACCCGGATGGCTTCTTCATCCGCCTTTTCCTTGGCGTTTAAGCGTGTTTCCGTTTCCATGGACCGGGACAAAAGACGCTTGTAGGAATCTTTTACCGCCATCCGGACCTGTCCGGCATCGTCGCCTTCGCCTTTCACAAACAATTGTTCGAGCATTGCAATTGATTCTTCCTCATCCGGAAGAATTCGCAATATCAGGACATCTTCACTTTCTCCCCGGCGCATGGCCAGCATTCTGTGAGAAGGCACATTTGCCACCGGTTCCTTCCAGTCAAAATAATCCCGGTATTTTGCCCCTTTTTCCTCCATTCCCTTGACCACCCGGCAGGCGACCGTTGCCTTGGAAAAGAACAAATCCCGCATCTTTGACCGGGCGTCTTCAGTTTCGTTGATGGTTTCCGCGATAATATCTCTGGCGCCGGCAAGCGCCTCATCAACTGACGCAACACCCTTTTCAGAATCAACATATGGCAGGGCCGCCTGCTGGGGATCCGAACCTTTCTGCTCAAAAATCTGCCGGGCCAAAGGCTCAAGGCCTTTTTCCCTGGCAATCGTCGCTTTGGTCCGCCGCTTGGGTTTATACGGCAGGTAAATATCTGAGAGCACGGCCATGGAGTCAGCGGCCAAAACTTTTTCCTTCAGCTCATCGGTCAGATGCCCATGTTTTTCAAGGGAGTTGAGAATCATTTCCCGCGTGTCTTCCACTTCTTGCAGCTGATTCAGCCGGTCCCGGACAAGCGCGACGACAACTTCATCCAGGCTTCCGGTAGCCTCTTTCCGGTAGCGTGCAATAAATGGAATTGTCGAACCTTCTGCCAGAAGGTCGGCGACTGCCTGAACCTGGTGGAGGCCGACTCCCTGTTCCTCTGCTATTTTTGAAATAAAGATATTGTTTGGCATAGAATCCTGTTCTTTTTGTCTGTTATCAGCGGGTGTGAGCATTCTCTTTTAATGTAATGCCGAAAATGTCCCAGTATAAATTAAAATAGCGACAAAATATCCACAGGTCCTGTTTTTGTCAAGAACACTCATCAGCAGTCACGGTTAATGCCGATAAACCGGCTGTTGCCCCTTAAAAGAATAATTAATGATTTAATATTTAAGTGTTATATGAGAAGATAAATGTTCTGCATGACGAACCATTAATCGATAAACAAAAGGATGTTTCATGAAAAATTCGTTAACAGCCGGAATTATCCATGAGTTTAAATACACGGTTCCTGAATCCAAAACGGTTCCCCGCCTATACCCGGAAGCGACTGAATTCCAGGAAATGCCGCAGGTGTTCGCCACCGGGTTTCTGGTCGGATTAATTGAATGGACCTGTATCCAGGCGATCAACCCTCATATTGACTGGCCGGAAGAACAGAGCGTGGGAATCGGAATCAACTTAAATCACACGGCGGCGACACCGCCCGGGTTAAACGTCACCGTCAAAGTGCATCTTATTGAAGCCGTCGGCAAGCGGCTGGTGTTTGAATTTACGGCCAGCGATGGAATCGATTCCATCTGCAAAGGCTCTCATGAACGGTTTGTGATTCATGCGGAAAAATTTGCCAAAAAATTAAAAACAAAAATAAAACCGGCTTAATTGGGGCTGTGCCGTACAGATCAAAAACCATTTGAATTTTATGCAAAAAAACGTTATAGCGTAAACAGCTTATCATTAAAATTTCCACATTAACACAAAACCCGAAATTGACTGAAAAAGGAACCCTTCTCCCCAGAAGGACAATGGACGCACTGACAACAGAACCGAAAGCTGCCCTTCCCGGCTACCGAATAGACAGACTGCTTTATAAAAGCAGCCGCTCTCTGTATTTTATCGGATATGATCTTGATCAAAACCGGAAAGTCATCATCCGGTTTTTAAAAAAGAAACAACTCTCAACTCCTGATATTTCAAGATTTAAAAGCGAATATGAATTAATACGCAAATTATCGGATATTGACGGTATTCCCTTTCCGCTTCAAATGGAAATTACCGCTTACGGCCCGGCAATGATTCTGAATTTTTTTGACGGCTGTTCACTTGCCGACACTGTTCAAAAAACATGTCCGGCCAATGCCCCTGACAATGCCTTATCCACATCCGGCCAAAATGATCCGGCCAATGATCCCATTGAGGATTTTCTTTCCATTGCTATCCCGCTGACAATGCTAATCGAAAGACTGCACAACGCAGGGGTGATTCACCAGCAGATTCAGCCTGAAAACATCGTCTGGAATGCGAAAACCGGTCGGGTAATGATTATTGATTTTACAAACGCTAAAAAGCATACCCGCCGCTATAAAAGATCCGGAATTAAAAACATATCCTCAGGCAGCCTGTCTTATATCGCACCGGAACAAACCGGGCGGACCAACCGATCCATCGACTTTCGAACCGATTTTTACTCGCTGGGCATAACTTTTTATCAGATGCTTACCGGCTCGCTCCCGTTTGAAACAGAAGATGCCATGCAAATGGTGCATGCTCATATTGCAAAGGCCCCGGAAGCCCCGGACAGGATTAACCCGGACATACCTTCTGTTATTTCAGAAATAATTCTGAAACTGATGGCAAAAAATCCTGACGACCGTTATCAAAGTGCATATGGATTACTGGCGGACCTCAAAAAATGCCGGGAACAGCTGCAAACAAAAATCATTGATTTTGACATCGGACAGGCGGACATCGCCCATAAACTGAAAATTCCGCAAAAGATTTATGGCAGAGACCCGGAAATAAAAAAACTCCTGAACGCCTTTGAGCGGGCTGCCAGGGGCAGCCTGGAACTATTGCTGCTGACCGGAGACTCCGGAAGCGGGAAATCCCGTCTGGTTGAGGAACTGTATCTTCCGAATCAAAATAAAAACGGATTCTTTGTTTCCAGTGAATTCGACCGGTTGAAGCAGGGCATCCCCTATGCACCCTTGATGCAGGCATTCAGAGACCTGACCAGACAAATTCTGACCATGGAAGAAGCCGTTATTCTTCGCTGGAAAGTTGCTCTGCTTGATGAACTGGGCGAGGACTGCCGTACCATCGCCGGAGTCATCCCGGAAATGGAATCGATTACCGGATTGCCGCCCGTTATTCCTGAATTACCGACCATCGAGTCGGAAAAAAGATTTCACCTCATATTTAACCGGTTTATCACCCTGTTTGCTGCCGCTGATCATCCGTTGATTATTTTTCTGGACAATCTCCAATGGGCGGACAATGCCAGCCTGCTTTTCCTGGAAAGCATACTGAAGGCATCCCGATTAAAACATTGCCTGTTAATCGGTGCTTACCGTGAATCCGACATACCAAAATCACGACCGCAGCATTTTTTCACGGATGCCCTCAAATCCCTGCGCATCAACCGGGATTTAATTCACATAACCCCGTTAGACCAGGAAGCGGTTAATCAACTGGTGGCGGATACGCTTTCGTCATCACCGGATGCGACCCGTGAGCTGTCAATGCTTGTCAGGAAAAAAACCGGGGGAATCCCTTTTTTTGTCTTCCAGTTTATCAAAACCCTTTATGAAAAAGGACATATCTCGTTTGACGGTATCTGGCAGTTTAACCTCCCGGCAATCGCCCAGGCGGATATCACGGAAAACCTCGCGGATTTTATGGCGCTTCATTTGCAGAAGCTTTCAAATAATGTGCTGGAGATACTTCAAACAGCCGCATGCATCGGGGTTCAATTTAATCCGGACCTGATCGCAAGGGTGGCGGACAAATCTTATGCCGAAGTCACTGAAGTTATTGCCCAGACAATTAACGAAGGGCTGCTGGTCTCGACAGATGAAGGGATAAAGTTTGCTCATGACCGGGTTCGGGATGCCGCTTACATGCTCATGCATGAAGAGACACGCAATAAGTATCACCAGCGTATCGGAAATGCCCTGCTGCTGCAAAAAAACGAAAAACAGATTGATCAGAATATATTTGAAATTGTGTACCACCTCAACCAGGCGGCTGACGAATCAACAGCCCCCCAGGGACGTAAAGACCTTGCCAACTATAATTTATCAGCTGCCTTAACAGCCAGGACAGCCGGCGCTTACCAAGCTGCCCGTCGGTATCTGCATCAGGCCATTTCTCTGCTGCCGCAAAATTCATGGCATGATGATTATGATCTGACCCTTAACCTCTACAATGAAATCTGCGAAATCTCCTACCTGACCGGCAAAAATGATAATGTAGACAAATATTTCAGCACGATACAGGAACAGGCAAAAAACGCATTCGACAAAGTCCGGGCATATGAAACCAAAATTATCTTGTATACCGTTTCCAATCAGACTGCGGCGGCCATCAGACTGAGCATTGAAGCGCTAAATTCGCTCGGGGAAGGTTTCCCGAAAAAAGCCCCCAAACTGGGCATTGCCATCCGACTGGTCAATGCCAAATGGCTGCTGCGCAACAAAACAGTCGAGGACCTGATTGATCTGCCGGAAATGACCGACGCCAAAAAACTGGCCATTGCCCGAATCCTGATGCGCATGACGGAGCCCTGTTATGTGGAAAGCCCGGACTTTCTGGTCATTGCTATCTTAAAACTGCTTGCATTGACAATAAAATACGGAAATTCAAAGTATTCGGCATTTGCCTACGTTACTTACGGAGCCATTTTGTGCGCAGTATTCGGCAATTATGAAAAGGGCCGTGAATATGCCGGTCTGGCCTTAAAAACAATTGATAAGTTCAAAGCCTTTCAATTGAAAGCCAAGGTTAATTTTCTGATCGGGGGCGGAACACACCACTGGACACACCCGCTCAGAGAGGACCTGACTTATCTGATGGAAGCCTATAACAGCGGGGTGGAATCCGGTGATCATTCCTTTGCCGCCTATGGCCTGACAATTTATATGTACACTCTGTTTTTTCTGGGCGAGCCCCTGGATAAGGTGGCTGAAAAATTTAATAAATACTATGGTCCGGTTAAAATGCTTCACCAGGAAAGCACTTTTCAGGAATTGATACTCTGGTATCAGCTGGTGGAAAACCTGAAAACCGAAACCGCTGATCCGGCAAAAATTAAAGGCCGCATCTGCAATGAAGACGACATAATCGCCCAATGGCAGCAGGTTAACGACCTGAACCGGCTGGGCACCCATAATGTCGGCAAAATGATTCTGTATTATCTGTTTGATAACATAGATGCCAGCTTAAACTGCGCCAAAGAAGGGAAAAAATATGTTGAAGCCATTATGGGGCAGATTTTCGTATCGGAATATTATTTTTACTATTCCCTGGCGCTTGTCGCCGCATGTTACAGCGCCGCGCCCGGGATCCGGAAACATCATATACGCAAAATTAAATCCAATCAGAAAAAAATGGAAAAATGGGCAAGCCACGTACCGGAAAATTTCGAACATAAATATCTGTTGATCGAAGCCGGCCTGGCAGCCCTTGAAAACGAATTTGAAAAGGCCATGATCCTGTTTAATTCATCGATTGCCAAGGCAGCCCGCAACGGATTTGTTCAGGATGAAGCCATTGCCAATGAGCTTGCCGGAAAAATCTGGCACGCTCTGGGAAATATTGAAATCGCTGATATTTTCATAACTCGTGCCTACAGATGCTACCAGCGATGGGGGGCATCTTCCAAAGTATGTCTCATGGAAAAGCGTCACCCTCAGTTATTATCTGCTGCCAAAGAACCTTTTCCGGTAAAATGGCCTAAAGAGATTTCCAATCAGAACGCATCCGAAACGAAACAGACAAATACAGCCGCCGTTGATATCTCATCAATAGATGTTGCAACCTTTATTCACGCCGCTCAAGCGATTTCCGAAGAAATTGTTTTAGAACGGCTGATCGACCAGCTGGTTCGCTTGAATATAGAGACTGCCGGCGCTGAAAAAGGGGTGCTGCTGCTGAAAAGCAAAGAACGTTTTATTGTTAAAGCGGTTGGACATTTACAAAAAAACGGCATCCGAATAATGCATCCCTATGGTCAGGCAGCGGATGTGGTTCCGGTATCACTCATTCGTTTTGTGGGACGGACCGGTGAAACAGTGCTTCTTTCAGACGCTTCAAAAGAAAAACTGTTTTCAAAGGATCCCTATATTATCCAGCAGTCCCCCAAATCAGTTATCTGCATACCGGTTGCCCACCAGCACCATATGACTGCCGTCATGTACCTGGAAAACAATCTTGCGGCAGGAGTCTTTAAACCACAACGACACGAAATCTTGAAAATCATTGCGTCACAGGCTGCGATTTCCCTTGATAACGCAATGCTGTATGAAGAACTGAAAGAGACTGAACAAAGGTTCAGCCATCTGCTGAAAACCGCCAACGAGGGGTTTTTATCCATTGGCATCAATGCCGTTATCACGGACGTGAATCCTGAAATGTGCCGGATCCTTGGCCGGAAACGAGATACCGTCATCGGCATGAGCTATTATAATTTCCTGGATGCCCAGGGCACTGAAATGGTCAAGGGACAGCTGGCACTCCGGCTTCAGGGTATAAAAGGAGCGTATGATATTACTTTTACCCGGCCGGAAGGCACCCGGGTGGATTGCCTGGTCAAAGCCGCTCCGCTGTTTGACAAATCAAACAACATCATCGGTTCCTTTGCCATGGTAACGGACATCACCGAAAGAAAACGCGCGGAAAGCGAACTGGTAACCCTCAACCGGGAACTGGAGCAACGGGTCAGCAAACGGACTGCCGAACTTGAAGATTCCTTAGCAACCCTTAAAAAAGCCCAGGACCACCTGATTCAATCTGAAAAGATGGCGGCCCTCGGGGGCCTGGTAGCAGGCGTCACCCATGAAATAAACACGCCCATCGGGATGGGGGTCACAGCAAACTCTTTTCTGGAAGAAAAACTGGCAACATTGAACAAACTATATCAGTCCCAAAACCTGTCTGCTGAAAATTTTGAAAAAAACATCAAAGAAGCCATTGAAGCCTCCGCCACCATCAAAAACAATCTGAAACGGGCGGTGGAACTGGTCGGAAGCTTCAAGGAAATCGCGGTGGACCAGTCCAGTGGAGAACGACGACGCTTTAACATAAAAGACTACCTGAATGAAGTGCTGATGAGCCTCCAGCCCAAGTTCAAACAAACCAGCCATGAAATCATCACGATATGCCCGGAGGACCTGGAAATTACCAGCTACCCGGGGGTATTTTCCCAGATCATTACCAACTTAATCGTTAACTCCCTGACCCACGCGTTTGAAAGTATTGAAGCCGGCGAAATGGAAATCCGAATCACCGTTGAAAACAATCACCTGGTGATCGGTTACCGGGACAACGGCTGCGGGATGCCCCCTGATGCGGTGGCTAAAATTTTTGATCCGTTTTTTACCACCCGGCGGGCAGCCGGCGGCACCGGTCTGGGAATGTACATTGT
Source organism: Desulfococcaceae bacterium (assembly GCA_030145385.1). Classification (GTDB taxonomy): domain Bacteria; phylum Desulfobacterota; class Desulfobacteria; order Desulfobacterales; family Desulfosalsimonadaceae; genus SURF-3. Next base: position 9,383 of record JAQYVU010000077.1, on the reverse strand, counting down.
TTATAATATCGTTACACAAACCCTGGGCGGACAGATTGAGTGTATTTCCCATCAAGGCGAGGGAATAAATATTACCACCCAGATCCCAATGGAAAATCTGGGGGAAGGATTTGGAAAAACAGAGTGAAGGTTGAAGGATTTCTAAATATTTCCTGACGCATTCAGATCTTTATTTATAAAAAAAAGATGCCCGAAAAAATAGTTTTGCATTCTTTTCTTTGCCGGTTTCATAAAAGCCCCGACGTCCGGATTGATTATTCACAGTCGCATAAAAAAACAGCTTAAAACACAAATCAGGGACAGCTGTACATAAAACCGTCAATTAAAAAAAGTACAGTGTCCCTGACAACATGTGAAAAAACATTGAATCAAAGCGAACCATGGGCCGCTGCTGAACAATAAATATTTATGCGCTTTTAATTTTTCTGAGCAAAGAGGACAGCTGGATTACGTGCCTGCGCTCTTCTTCAATAATATCATCCACTTTTTTCTGCCCGTACTTGGGCGGGACCATGTCTTTGATACCCAGATAAAACAGGATGGATTCTTTTTCCAGACCAATGGCGGTTTTAATAATCTCTTCCATGGTTTCCTTGCCTGTGAGGGCATCGGCAGCAGACGGACTGCCTTCGCCGCCGTGGGAATCGACCATTGCCGCCAGATACATTTCAGCGTCACCTGCAGGGTCAAATACCTGTTCGGTTTTTTCCGCTTCCGAGACGTCATCACTCATTGTCAGAAAAGACGATTTGTGGGTATCTTCCATGGCTGCCAGCTTTTCAAGAAACTTCTTATTTTCTTCATCAGACTGCAGTCCAGCTGCTTTTCTGTAAAAAGCCGCACCGCCTTCTTCAATTCTAACCGCCATTTTGAAGACCTCACCCGCATTAAAATCATACATCATTTCAGACCTCCTTTCTTTCAATCATAAGGTATCTTTTTCAGCTATTCTTAAAAAACATAGTTTACCGGATTCTGTAAACAATCGCCATAATACTCATTTATAACTCATTGCGCCACACTGCAACCCTTAACAGGCTGTTAAAAGACTATTGCGTTTGGCCATACTGCGTCAAAATTCAGCGCAAAATTCTCATTTATTTACATAAAATCCGTTTTTTCGACAAATTTCACCTTGCCGGATTTTAACTTTGGCCGGCACTCATGACATTTTTCATGAAGAATTTCCTTTTATTCTGTTCATACAAAAAAAGCGGCTGAAAGTAAATCTCAACCGCTTTAAAAATATTTATTCGACATCAAAATATCGTAACTTCGCAATAATTCCGGGCAATGATACGCCAGGAAGGCGTAAAGCCCTCCCCTACATGGCTTTGCAATAAATACCATAGTGGCGGGGTTTATCCCCGCCAGATACAGGATCAACGTTTTACCCAAGCTTATTAAGAACGTACAGAATATCTGCTTAATTTATCGCCATTTAAAACATATGAAACATATCAAAAATTTCAGACATCCAGCACGGTCAATGCAAGAGGCGATTCCATTGGATCCGGTGACCGGCCAGTGGTATTCGCTGCCCAGCCGCCGCATTTCCATTTCACCGATGCCCGCGATCTCCGGTTCACTGATACCGACATACAACGCTTCTCTGGTTCTTTCCTGGGCCGCGTCCGCAATGGCCGCCGCATGGCGCATAAGCTTGACTTCCTCGGATTCCTTTACAAACGTGACCTCATCCATCAGATCCAGTGCATCCACAAATTTGGCATTGGGCAGGTGCTCTTTTAAGTATTCATATTCCGTGGTAAACAGGTATCCTGCGCCCACTCTGGGCGAATACCCCATTTCAAGGCCGATAACGGAATTTTCAAACCCCAGGGACTTGACCTGGGCCACGGTGATTTCCCACAAATCCATACCCGGCACCCCCCGGAATTCCAAAAAAGAAACGGAGAATAAACCGCAGTTTTGAATTATAACAAAAACGGGGGATACCAGACCTATTTCAGCCTGGTATCCCCCGATTGAATTTCAATCAGTTAATTTGGCCTGATAACAGTTCCGATAATTCCTCCTGCTTGACAATCCAGTTCCAGTTTCGTTCGACTTCTTTCTGGAAAGCATCCACCACATCTTTGTATTTCGGGTTGCTCAAATGCTTGAATCGTCCCTGAAGAAACATCCATTCAGTGACCGGCACTTCTTTTTTGGGCGTATAATTGATCTGATACACACCGTCAATCACCTCATACAAGGGCCAGTATTTGGTCTCAACTCCGAGCCGTGCCACTTCTACCGCCATGTCCGGCGCAATCTTCCAACCGGGAATACACGGGGACAGCAGATTGATAAACGCCGGGCCATCCAGCTCAATGGCTTTTTTCAGCTTTTCAGACAGATCCACCGGATCATGAATACTGGCCTGGGCCACATACCCGATATTATGCGCCACCATGATCCGCGAAAGATCCTTGCGGTTACCCTGCCGCCCGTAACTTTGTTCGCCCGCAGGCGTGGTGGTTGTGGAAGCCCCCATGGGGGTGGCGCTGCTTCGCTGAACACCGGTATTCATGTATGCGCCGTTGTCGTAACAGATATAGACCAGGTCATGGCCTCTTTCCATTGCGCCGGAAAGGGACTGAAGGCCGATGTCGTATGTGCCGCCGTCACCGCCGATGGCGATAAACTTATAGGGTTTGGTTATTTTTCCCTTCTTTTTCAGCGCCCGATACATGGTCTCCACACCGCTCATGGAAGCGCCCACATTTTCAAACGCCGTATGAATCCATGGAATTTTCCACGCAGAATACGGAAAAATGGAAGACGCCACCTCCAGGCAGCACGTGGCATTGCCTGCCACAATTTCATAGCCGTCGGTCACCCGGGTGAGCATTTTGGTAAATATGGGAACCGGACATCCCGCGCACATCCGATGCCCGCCGGCAAAAGCACTCTCTTTTTTCGCCATTTCCTGTAAGCTGGGCATAATTAACCTCCCCTGACCTTCAAATAATCAAACATCTTTTCCACCTTGCCGGTCTCAAGATATGTTTTATTTTCTTCAAAAATATCATGGATATCTGACATGAAAAGTTCCCTGCCCCCAAGACCGAATATCCGGTTATACACCATGGGTTTTTCCGGCGCATCAAACAGCGCGGTCCGTATTTCAACAAACAGCGGACCATATGCGCCCATGCTTTCCGATCGGTCTAAAACCGTGACGACTTTGACTCCCGCAAGGGCTTGCGCGATTTCCTTGTACGGAAACGGCCGGAATGACCGGATTTTTAAAAGCCCGACCTTGTCTCCATTTTCCCTGCGTTCATCAATCACCTCTTTGATTTCACCGCAAACCGAATTGATGGCAATGATCACTCTTTCGGCGTCATCTAAGCGATAAGACTCAAACAGCTCATATTTTCGTCCGAAAATATCGGCAAAGTCCGCGCTGACTTTTTCGATCACATCTTTGGCATTTTTCATGGCCATATGCTGGGCCCGCTTATGCTCCATATAATAATCCTGAAGATCCAGCGCCCCCCATGTGGCCGGGTTCTCGGTATCCAGCACCGGGTAAGTGGACTCAAATTCCCCGATAAACGCTTTTACCTTGTCATCATCTTCCAGCTGCATGGTCTGAACGCAGTGGGAAATAATGAACCCGTCCATACAAACCATTACGGGCAAGCGGACATCCATGTTTTCGGCAATCTTCGGGGCCATAATCAGGTTGTCATAGGCTTCCTGGTTGTTTTCAGCGTACAACTGAATCCATCCCGCATCCCTTGCGCCCATAGAGTCACTGTGATCCGCGTGAATATTAATCGGCGCAGACAAGGCACGATTGATCAGTGTCATGACGACAGGCTGACGCATACTGGCGGCAATATGGAGCATTTCCCACATCAGGGCCATGCCGGCAGAACTCGTGGCGGTCATCACCCGGCCGCCGGCCGCTGCCGCACCGATGCACGCGCTCATGGCGCTGTGCTCACTTTCCACGGTAATCATTTCCGTATCTACCTTGCCGTCCGCGACAAACTGGGAAAAGTCCTCTATGACCTGTGTGGACGGTGTGATCGGGAACGCGGGAACCACGTCCGGGTTGATCTGGCGCATGCATTCGCTCATTGCCCCGGCGCCGGTTATTGCTAATATTTTACTCATGATGTTTCTCCAAAATCCGGGAATTCTCCGGTTAAGATTTTAATCACAAAATCTTATATAATTATTTATATTCAATAGGAAAAGTTTCTGATGACAAAGCAAAAAGAATCAAATTCAAGGCGCGCAAATTCTGAGGAATGAGGCGTAGCTTGCTACTCCGCAGTGACGAAGAATGCAGTGCAACACAGAATTTGCTCTTTTTGGGAAGTCATCATCAGTGTTCTTCTTTAATATAATCAATCGCTATCTTCTTGCCTTTTTTATTCACCGGGCACTCTTTTGCGCAAAGCCCGCATCCCTTGCAGTGATAGTAATTGATGCTTTCAATCTCTTTTCTGGGCTTTCCGGTTTTGGTTGTGCCGTCTTTTAAAATAAAGGCGTCTTCCGGGCAAAATACCCAGCAGTTTAAACAGTTGATGCAGTTTTCTTCCATCCATATCGGCCGGGACGTCCGCCAGGTGCCGGTTTCGTAATCCGCCGAATTCCCGCCTTCAGCCACGACGCCGCCAATGGGCAAATCCTGCCAGTCTTTTAATTTGTATTTTTCTTTCATATCACATCTCCTGACGCGTATCCCTGCCGCATGGCCTCAAGATTTTTTTCCACCAGCTCGGGGCCAAGCATTTTTGCAAACACATGTTCGGCTTCTTTAACAAGCTGATCAATGGAGATAATATGGCCGGCGGCTTTTGCAAATGCCCCCATCATGGCGGAATTGGGAATCTCCTTTTTAAAAAGCTCTCTTGAAATTCGGTTTGCCGGAATGGTAAACACTTTCTGGGTATCGGCTTTTAACAGTGCCTTGATTTCTGAAGCCGGCCGCCGGGTATTGACAATATACCGGGTTTCCGGCTTAACGCCGGCAATAATCTTACCGCTGCCGATCAGTGTGGGATCCACCACAATTACGACATCCGGGTTCTGAACCGGCGTGTGTATACGTATTTCATGGTCTGAAAACCGGTTAAACGCCCGCAATGGTGCACCACGTCTTTCAGGGCCGTATTCCGGAAACGCAACCACGAACTTTCCCCCGCCCTGCACGGCTTCGCCTAAGGATTTTGCACCGGTCACCGTCCCCTGACCGCCGCGGCCATGCCATCGGACCTCATAAAATTTTGACATCTTTTCCTCCCAAAACATAATATCTGCGCCCGGCAGTACACCTGCCGGATAATTTTTTTACATAGCCCGTTTCTTTATAATAATTTAAAACAAGAATCAAGCCCCTATTTAAACAATTGAATATATTAATCTATTATCCAGACAGTGTAATTGCCCTGAAATTGTTATTTTTCAGGTATCTTCCAAAAAACAGTCGATAGGCAAAGCGTAGCTAAGGCGAGTCGGAATTCAGGGAAAAAGGAATTTTTCCGAATACGGGAATTGAGGATTTTGCTAAATTTATTAACCCTTGAAAAATAAAAGTTTGATCCGGTTAGCGCTTTGGCCCCGAGCTGTAATGCCTTTTTAACCAGGTACACAACCCGCCCAGGCCGGGAAGGAGCACCCGCTCGGTGATATTGCACTGATCCAGCTTGTCCCGGCATTCCCATTTGAGTTGGGCCGGGATAATGATCCGGCGAAAAAGTTCCGGGTGAGAATTGAGCCACTCATCGATCCGGCGCCGGGGATCGGGCATAACGGAAAACAGGGCAAACTGGTTGATAATTCGGTCATCAATGGAAGGCGGCTCAAAGAACAGGAGAAAATCGTCGAATGCCCCCAGCCGGTCAAATTCGGTCAGGGTTTCCACAAATTCATGAAAGGAACTGCTGTCTGAAGTCGCGCATTCTGTTGCCAGTTTCAGGCTGGTCAGCAATTCCACGGTAAATGCCTGTGCGCCTTCAGAATCAAGAAGTGTTCGCAGTTCAGCGGGCAGGAATTTATGGGCCTCATGAAAATTCACCACCCAGATCACACCGTCCGCATCATAATGCACAAGGTTTTCCGTGGCAAAATGAAGGGCCACATAAGGGGAATAGGTCCAGTCCATCAGCCGGGTGGGCAGCCCGTAATGCTGGGCTACGGTGAGCAGCCGCCAGAAGGAGCCGAGTTCGCCTGCCATGGACTGGGCATATTTTCGAAAATTTCTGAGCAGATGCTTTTCAAGCTCGTTGTACGGACCGCCAAGCCTCATCAGGGATGTGTCCATGGGATATGTTTTGTCAGAAAGTCCCCGAAAAACAAATGGGGAGCGGAACCGTCCGATTCCTTCATTCCAGGAACCCTTAAACAATTCGTCCTGCAGTTCACTCCATGAATTTACCCGTATGTCCGACATACATCCTCCGACCTACCCACTTGATCAATTCCCGAATAGAATCAATTGCTTAATAACACAAGCATCGCTGTTGGAATTTGGAATAATATTCCAATTGTTATCAATAACCATTTTGGAAGTATTGATAACGCATCTATATATAAATCTTTATCTGTCGAAGCGCTGATAATTATCCATATTCCGGAGACAGAGATAAATATAGCAGCTGCAAACCCTTTGTAGAAAGTAGCACCCAAATTCATTTTATCATTTGCCTTCATAACCGTTATAATTAAGACGCCCTGTTAGCAAAAACAATCTACTGTCATGACAACAGAGTGAGGATTATGCAATAATATACCTATTCAATTTTTTGCAAGGCAAAACCCTGGCTGTCTCTGATCAGCACAAATATCACATCCCGGTTTTTTCCGGGCATAAAAGAAAAATCCAGAATATCCTTTGAAAGTTTTTCAGATTCCCATGTCTGTCGGATATCCTGACCTGTCCACTTGACCGCAACCAGATTATCCCGGGCCTTTTGTTCCGAAATGATATTCTTCAGTTGCTTGATACTCCAATCAGTCTCACGCTGTTTGTTAATTGTAAAAATTTGACTGTCATAATTTGATTTCAGGAGAAACCGCCGGGGCGCAGGCTGCTCTGTAAATGTTTTTTTGTCATTAAAACCGCCAATAAATTCCAACTCTTCGAGCTTGATCGGATAGGAAACGATGTTGAACCTGCCGAAACCCGTATCCGATACCGCCACCACTTTCTTCGTGTCGCCATGATAGACGGTTATGAGGTTGGAAGGTTCAAGGATCATAATTTTGTCCGGAGATTCAGGAATAAAACTAAATTGATATACAGAATAGATCCCCGATGCCGGCGCATATGCTTCGGCGGATATATCGCCGCCTTCCTTCAAACGAATTTCAAAAATATCTCCGGAATAAGGTTCATATTCCCCTTTTTTCTGACCAAGCAATACCGGTTTGCCCGCACTATCCGGGATTACCCGCAAATAATAGGGAAGCTTTTCGGCCAGAAGTGTAAGACGGTTTTTCTTAAAACTCAAAATCCGGGAGCTGATTTTCGTGGTCCGGGCATCAAACTCAACTTCCAGCCGGCCCATGGTCACAATCAATTCGTCAAGACCATCTCCGGTCAGATCCATGGCATGCAGGTGCAGATCGATCAGCCCTTTTGTTTTAAATTCATACGCGTATGCCGGCTCCAGCTTATCTGCGCGATAATGAAATACCTGAATTTTGTCCTTGTTGAGTAATGCGAATTCCAGTTCTTCGGAATCGTCTAACTGGCAAATGACCAATCGGTTAAAATTTTCAGCAAGCCTCAGGAACCGGCGGGCCGGCTCCGGGGCGGCTTTCTGGAAACCTTTTGCATCTTTGGCCTGAACCGAAAAATCCTGTTTTTCCGGTTCAACCCCACTTACTTGAAACACCGGCTCAATGGCCTGAGTTTCGGAAAACATCGTCGCCCCGGAATACAGAGACTGAAGCTTTGTTGTCAAATTATGCTCTGAACCTTCCAGACGCAGCAAAACGCCATATTTACCCCCGCCCGCCACGAACTCAGGCGAATCAACTTCCACCACCTCATAGTCCTGCCGGAGCAATTCATGCAGCAATTTCCGGTATGGCCCAAATCCGTCGTCGGTTTTCATATTGGCGTAAAGATAGATGGTCGGGGAAACGGGGATGACAATCGGGTCACCCTGTCCCGGTTTTTTTTCACCCCATGCCGCAATCTGCCGGGCGACATATGCCCTGTCAACCAGATTCTCTATTTTCAGAACACCAATTGCCGGAAGCAGGTAAGCAGGTGTTTCGGCCCGATGTCCCAATACCAGAACTTCCTGGCCTTTTGATAATGAAAGGTCCTTTCGGGGAAACACAAATCGATTCTGGTTTTTTGCCGAAATATTTGCCAGCACCCGGTACTGATCGGGAAAGGATTGATGCAAATACTCCATTAGGGGCTGGTAATCAGGACCATCCGCATAAGCCGGGTTGGCCGCTGCAATCAAGCAAAAAAACACAAAAATCCCAACAATCCGCTTTTTCAACATGTTTGTCCGCCCTAATTTTCTACGTTAACTTTAATGGACAGTAGCAGGATGGCTAAGTTAAAAGTTTCATATACAAGGCGTAGTGGTTTTTCAGACCCGAAATAATACAAATCGTATATTGAGTGTCTGAAAAACCGCTACAACGCAGTAGATGGGACTTTTGACAACGCCATCAACTTTCAATGACGAAAAAAGGCCGGAATATCCGGCCTTTTTTCGTACATCAAAAAAAATCAGCATGATTTCAAATTAGAAGGTCCACTTGAATTCCACAGTGTCGACAAATGCCATTTCATCAAAATCCTCTCCGCGCAGATCCTGGACACCGTCACCCGGATCAAAGAGGGAAACCACGTTACCCAGTGAAAAATTCTTATTAAAACTATAGGTGATCTGCAAATCAAATTCCCAGCCCACCGCACTGTCTATGCTTTTGCCTTCTATATCCTCCAGCGCACCTGTTTCTTCAAACCAGAAATACATAAATTGTGTCTTGTAGGACCACTTGTCCAGGGCGCCTTTGGTGCCGATGCCCAGGTTATACATCCCCGGACTGTTACCACTGGCTGAATTGCTGATGCCGCCATAACCATTAGCGCCGCCCAGGGTATCAAAAGTGTTGCTGTAAAGATGAGTGCCTAAAACCGGGACAAACCGGTAAATAAAGGCATTTTCCATACCGAATGGTCCGGCGTAGCGTGAAATATTGGTAATCGGGTTAAATGCTTTAATCTTGTCATCGGTGGCATCGTCATCCCCTGAGATATAATAACCGCCGAAGTAGGGATTAAACATATCGGCAACCGACGCTTCTATGGCGGCAAAACCGCCAAAAGCGGAAATATCGGCATTGTCGTCACCGGCAGCCGGAAAGTTATCCTTGCTTCCCAG
>JAQYVU010000189.1 GCA_030145385.1 Desulfococcaceae bacterium | reverse complement strand
AGTATCCTGAGAACATGAGAACATATTTTGCTCGACAAACACAACACCCGGCAGCTGCTTTGCAAATTCAACAACTGCGGGGACATCCACCACACCGGCGATATTCGTGCCGCAACAGCAAACAAACACGCCAATACGGGGTGTTTGGCCGTGAACATCCTGCTCTTCAGGCTCCTCTTTTGTTTTTGTCATGGACCATCGGGCCGGAGAAAGCTTGCTGGCCGCCATGCCGGCGGCAGCACTGGCGTCAATCACCGAAGACGGAATATCCTTGGGTGCCTGAAATGCGCCGCAGACATAGACACCGGCTTTGGACGTACTCACGGGTTCAAAGCTATGGGTAACGGCATAGCCGTATTTATTTAAATCAATCCCTACCTTTTCGGCCAGTGTCACGCTTTCTTTTTTCGGCTGAAGCCCGACCGAAAGAACGACTATGTCAAATTCTTCATTGATGCGTTTTCCGGAATCACTGACATAGGAAATCAGGTGCTTTCCGCTTTCCCTCACTTCGGGTGCACTGATCACTTTTGATTTGATAAACCGGATCCCGAACTCATCTTTGGCGCGGTTATAATATTGTTCAAAGTCTTTGCCATTGGTACGAATATCAATATAAAAAATAGCCGTATCCAGCTCCTCCGCGCTATGCTCTTTGGCCAGCATGGCTTCTTTCACCGCATACGTGCAGCAGACAGAAGAACAGTATCCGTTGCCGCAATGATTTTCATCCCTTGATCCAACGCACTGAATCCAGGCAATTTTTTTGGGTTCCTTTTTATCCGAGGGCCGGACCAGGTGACCGCCAAAAGGGCCGGATGCAGACAGAATTCTTTCAAATTCGATACTGGTGACAATATTGGGGAATTTTTTATATTCAAACGTATCATTGTCCCCCGGATCATAGGTTTCTCCACCCGGAACAAGAATGACCGCGCCGACGTTTACCGTTATTTTTTTTGCTGTATCTTTAAAATTAATCGCACCCGCCGGACATAATTTTTCACAGGCCCCGCATTTGCCCTTGGTCAAATAAATACACTGTTCGGGATCAATGGCGTATTTCAGGGGAACTGCCTGGGCATACTGCACATAAATCGCTTTACGTTTAACCAGGCCTTCATCATATTTATCCGGTACTTTTTTAGGACATTTTTCCGCACATAAGCCGCAGGCAATACACTTGTCCATATCCACATAACGGGGATGCTGAATCACACTGACGTCAAAATTTCCCTCTTCACCGTCAACGCTATCCACTTCAGATAAAGTCATTAATTCTATATTGATGTGCCGGCCGACCTCGACCAGTTTAGGCGAGATAATTCACATGGCACAATCATTGGTGGGAAACGTCTTGTCCAGCTGCGCCATCATTCCGCCAATGGAGCTGGTCCGTTCGACAAGATATACATAAAAACCGGAATCGGCCAAATCCAGTGCAGCCTGCATGCCGGTAATTCCCCCGCCCACAATCATTACTGAGCCGGTCTTTTCTTTTAACATTTTTTACTCCTCATTCAAAAAAGAGATAACATCACTGATATCAATTTCATTGTCGCTGATTCCCAACAATGTCCCGTCAAGGCCCATAGATAGCCCCAGAAGCTGGGGATACAAAATAGCGGGCATCAATGCATCCTGCTTTTTGTTGTCCGAAAGCCTTTTCTGCTGCACCGTATCAAACTGAATATGGCAGTAAGGGCATGCCGTGCACACATAGTGCGCGCCGGCGGCTTTTGCATCGGTTATTTTTTTTTCCGTCAAATTCCAGGAAAGATCGTCGTCAATGCCCGTCGCCGGAGCCCCGCAGCATTCCAGCTTCAGGGGCCATTCCACGCTTTTGGCCCCGGTCACTTTCACAAGGGCATCAATTAATGAGGGACTGACCGGATCATCAAATTCGGTCACACGGCTCGGCCGCAATACATGGCATCCGTAATGGGTGGCTATATTGAGCTTTTTATAAGGCATTGCTATTTTTTGTTTGATAGCATCAAGCCCCACATCGTGATAAAGCACTGAAAGAAAATGTTTTATTTTTACATTACCATTATATTCCAGGCCTTCTTCAGCCAGCAAAAGACGGACTTCTTCCTGAAGATCGCCTTCTTCGGCCATTAACACCTGGGCCTTTTTCAGACTCCCATAACAGCACTGGCACAACACCAGCATATCCAGCTCGGCTTTTTCCGCCAGCGCCAGATTCCTGGTCGCTGAAAGCAAAAACGCCTTGGGGTCCGTATTTCGCATGGGATACCCGCAGCAGTTAAACTGCCGAATATCCTTGAGCGATACCCCCAACTCTTTTAACACCATCCGGGCGGAAACTTCATACTGTTTCACGCGTACCGGTATATTACATCCCAGAAATAAAGCATATTGGTTCATCTGATCCCTGCCTCGATTTAATTAATTCTCTAACTTCTGCACTGCCTTATTTTTCAATTCATATAGCAAATCCGTGACTTTCACCTGCTGCGGGCAATGCTCCTGACACTGATAACAGGTCAGACAGACCCAGAGCATCCGAGCCCCGGACGCGCCTTCTGTCAGCCCGGCCCCCAGACAATACATGATCTGATGAGGCAGCAGTCCCAGACTTTCCGACGGATTGTCATAATTTTTGACCACCGGACAAACCGTGGTGCAGGTCTGGCACCCGAAACAACAGGAAAAATCCGTGTCGTCGGAATGTAAAAGCCATTTTTTGTCCGCTTCTTCCTGCAGCGCTACCGTCCGGTCGGGCCGGGTGATTTCATCAAATTCACCGGCCAGCGCCTTTTGGGTCTGTTGCAGGGGTTTTGCATATGCTTCGCCGGACAGCAGATTTCGATTAAGCCCCCGAACCAGTGAAAACGGTGACAGCATCATGGGTTCGGATCCTTGTTTTTGAACCAGATCCTCCCTGACAGACAGCCACAATTCCCGCAAATTAATCCCTGACGGGCAAACCACTGTACAGCGATCACAATTCGTACAAAGATAAATCCCTTCGACAATGGCGCCGTGCTGGGCAGGACTAAGTTTTTTCCCTTTCACCATATCTTTTAAAATGACCATCTTCTCCGATGGCAGAATATACGGATTGCCCCTGGCCTTGCTTGCCATCATGGCGGAACAGTGCAGACTGCAGGTACAGCAATGGGTACAGGCATCCAGCTCGATGATCTGCCGGGTAATGGTATTGGCCGGACTGGATGTTTCCCGGCTCATAACGGAATTGGCCAAAAGACTGACCGGCGTGGCAATGACATGAAACATTTTGCTGAATGGCAGATAAGCCAGCCCAAATAAACAGGCCAGAACATGCAGATACCATAAAAAATTAAGCGCACCGGCATGATCCAAACCAACGGCTACCGGTTTTAACAACTTTGCAGTCGCATAGCCGGTAAACGCCCACTTATTCGAGGCATGGCAGTACGCGCAATACTCCTCATTGAGTTCCTGCCCCCACTCAATATCTTCCGGATCAAACGGTTCTTTGACGGTTGCCGAAGCCAGACCGTATTCCTTGACCCAGAAACTCTCCAAAGCCCGCATATCCGCTTCATCATCTAAAGCGGCATATTCTTCTTCCATTTCCAGAAATACGGACGGAGACGCTATTTGCATTCCTTCGAGCAATATCCCCGAAAATATAATCACCACTAAAATGATGATCGCATAAAAATCCATGGCATTTGTTTTCATTCGGGGAACTCTGATAATCATCCGCCGCCATACGGCAAGAAACAATCCCGCAATCACCATCGCACCGAACACATTTCTTAAACATAAATACGGATTCAGCGTGGAATAATAATCATCAAAAATCTTCATGGTGATGATATCATCCAGGGCATGCATGAGCAGCAGCAGGATAAACCCCCAGATAATCAGAATATGCATCAGCCAGCGCAGCGGGTTTTCCTTTAGCATGTGGATCTGGAAAAGGATATCAATGAAAACCTTTAACAGCGTAAAAATTTTCAAGCTGAAAAAAATACCTGCAAGACCTTTAACCGCCGCAACCAGCCGTGCAGATGTGGTAAACGCATCCGCCTTGTAACCGATTTTCCTTGAAAACCAGAAAAAAACTTTAACCATCAGCCCCAGACCGCATATGCCCAGCGCAATGTAAAGGAGCACATCAAACACCATACCAAACTCCTAACTGACTTAATTCATATAAGTTATAATTCATCATTCAAACAGACCTTTTCAATAGCAGCAAACAGCTCGTCATCGGTAAACGGTTTGGCCAGATAATCAAACGCCCCGCGCTTCATCGCTCTCACCGCATTGGATACGGTGGAATAACCGGTCATGACAATAATGCATACTTCCGGCTTTTCCTTTTTAATCGTTTTCAGCACATCCATACCGTCCATATCGGGAAGCATCATGTCCAGCAGGACAATCTGGTGATTTCCTGATCTTAAGGCATCAACCCCTGATTTCCCGGTCCATTGCCGCTCAACCGTGTATCCTTTTTCCGAAAGAATCAGATGACATGCATCACAAATAACG
>JAQYVU010000076.1 GCA_030145385.1 Desulfococcaceae bacterium | reverse complement strand
TGACGGTCACCGGTTCCTGGCTCATGGTGGCCGGGTCAAATATATGGAAATTAAACTGCGTTTTTTGCGTCAGCTTGTATTCCTGGATTGCGGCATGCAAAACGCCGCCGGTCAAATGCGGAACATGGGCCAGCTGAATTTTTTCTGTTTTCGGGGATCCTGAAATATTGGTGGTAACAGACAGTTTATTGCCGGGCTGCATTTTACCTTTCGCATTAAAATCAAACTGTCCGGAATGGAGTTTAAACTCAAAGGTTTTCAGAGAGAGGTCTTCGTTGAGGTCGGCGAAGGTACTCATCTGAACATCCTGGGAAAACCCCATAATATTCATCCGCATGAAGAGGGTCTCATCCATCCGAAAACCGTTTTTTCGCCTGGTCAGAACCGAATGGGCATATCCGATTTTTTTATCCTTGAGATACAGGTTCATCCAGGTATCATTTTCAGGCAGCATGCCCGGAGATATGGATGTTGCGCTGTCTGTTTCAGGGAAAAATCGTGCCCACAGATCCAGACGGATGGACATCAGGGTGATAAATATCAGGGCAAAACCTACGGCTGCCCAGCGGATTTTTTTCATACAAGACAACCTTTGTGTTGGATTTTTGGGCCAAAAAATAGGAATTTGTACTGAAACAGCATAAGATATAGGATTAATTCAACTTATTAAAATTATTGATAGCGTATTCAATAGTGTTTTTAAACCTGTCTTTATCTCGCCAATGTTTATTCTCGATTTTTTCATTAATATAATAAATTTTATATTCTAATTTTTTATATTTATTAGTTTTTATGAGATCACCAAAATGATTTAATAAATTTTTTGAAGTTTGAAAATATTGAAATACAGACCTTGATTCTACTATTTTGATTCCAAAGCGGAGACTTATGTTTGCTATTGAAATGCAGATAAGAATGAAAAAGAAAGCTTTTTTAAAATCTTTCTTTTTAAGAAAAGTTGCAAAAAAAATTACTGAGCCTATAATTGCAATCAATAAGCTCAAGATATATATCAGAAATCCTATCATTTAATGACTCCATTCTAATACATTTTTGAAAAATTTAAGAAGGCTTGTTTGAACGTCGAGGGGCCTCAGGTTCAAGGCGTCCGGGGGTGAAGCCGTAGCTTGCTACTGCGATCCCCCGGCAACGCAGAAACTGAGGATTCATCGGCGTTCACTTGATTATTTTTCATAGTGTCCGTTTGAAACTTTTTTCTAACGTTTTAATGGGCCACTGCACAAACGTCGGCCGGCCGTGGGGACAGTGAAACGGATTCTCGCACTGATCCAGCTGCACCAGCAGTTCTTTCATTTCCTTGGCAGAAAGGGACTGGCGGGCCCGGATGGCGCTGTGGCAGGCCATAAGAATGATACACTGGTCAAGGGCATCTTCAAGTCCCGGAGAATACCCGTAAGCATCCATGGCTTCGGCAATTTCTATGATCAGGGGTCTGATTTCCCGGTCCGCAATCAAAACCGGCACGGATTTGACCACAAAGGTATTGCCGCCGAAATGCTCGATTTCAAGCCCCAGAGCATTCAGGTCGTCCAGCATCTGTTCGATAACAGCGGTTTCCCGGTATCCCAGGTCAAATGTTTCAGGGAGCATAAGCTTCTGGGATGACGGGTGCGTGTTTGAACTTCCGGCGGCTTTAAGGCGGTCATAGGCAATGCGTTCATGGGCGGCATGCTGATCCACGACAATCAGTTCATTGTCGCCCTCGCATAAAATATAGGTGTTGTTAAACTGGCCGATGACCGTTGCGTCGGCAAATTTTTTCTGCTCCCAGAGATGAACCTGCCGTGAGGCCGGGGCGTCCTGCCGGAGCGTGGCTTGCGCCGGTGCTTTTTCCAAAACTTTTTTTTCAATTTCCGGTTCAGTTTTGATTTCAATTGGCATCGGCGAGGCATTTGCCGGTGGAATTGCAGGGGACTCTTTCTGTTGGATTAGTTTAACCGGTTCTGTCGGGGAGAGGGGCCCCGGTTCTGTGATCATTTTTTCCGGCAATGTATTCTGTACGTCCGGCGTTGCCGGCGGCTGATCAAAAGACAGCGGCCGGGTTTCTCGTAATTCTGTCGAAGGTGCTTCGGCATTGGCCCATTGCGCTTTCGGCCGGGTTTTCCAGATGTTGAGCACCCCGGATTTAACGGCTTCATACACCTGTTTTTGCCGGGCAAACCGGACTTCGTGCTTGGTGGGATGAACATTGACATCCACCTGGTCCGGAGGCAGGTCGACAAACAGGACCGCCACCGGAAAGCGCCCTTTCATGATCCGTCCGCGATAACCTTCAAAAATGGCGTATTGAATTCCCCGATCCCTGATTAAGCGGCCGTTAACGAACAAATATATTTTCTGGGAAGTGCTCCGGGTAATCGCCGGATCAGATGTCCAGCCGGATAAGGACAGGTAATTGTCATTATAATCAAACGGATAAAGCGAAGATTTCAGGTCATTGCCTAAAACATCAACAACCCGGTCAATGGGAGATCTGACCGGCGGCCAGTTTTTGATTTCCTTGTGATTGTGGATCAACCGGAATTGAATGTCGGGACACGCCAGGGCGCAACAGGAAACCACATCCGCAATATGCCCCATTTCCGTGGTAACGGTTTTTAAAAATTTGCGCCGGGCCGGGGTATTAAAGAAAATCTGGTGAATGGAAATCATGGTTCCGTCCGGTGCGCCGGCGTCGGAGACTTTTTTTATTTTACCGCCTTCGATATCAATGCGGGTACCGGAAACAGAAGATTTGTCTTTGGTAATGATGGAAAACTTTGAAACCGACGCGATGCTGGGCAATGCTTCGCCCCTGAAACCAAGGGTATTGATGGCAAACAGATCATCGTCATTATAAATTTTGCTGGTGGCATAGCGCTCGATGGCAAGCAGCGCGTCATCGTGGGCCATGCCGATGCCGTTGTCTGAAATCCGGATCAGGGACCGGCCGCCCTGACCGATTTCAATCGTAATTTTCGTGCTTTTGGCGTCAATGGAGTTTTCAACCAGCTCCTTGACCACGGAAGCAGGGCGCTCAACGACTTCCCCGGCGGCGATTTTGTTGGAAAGGATTTCCGGAAGGATTCTAATTTTGGACATGATGGTCTCCTTCCATTGTTAAATTGTTTTATTCTTTTTTACAGAAATTTCTGAATAAAAATTCCTGATCATTGGGCGGCAGATCAAATTTTAAGGAAGCTTCGCTGATCAGTTCGGCAGTTGACTGTTCAGTTTTGTCCTGCAGCATTTCATCAATCCATTTAATTGCTTTTCTTAAGTCTTCACCTTCCGGTAAGATGCTCATAATTTTCCTTTTTTCTGTATAATAGTCTATAGTTCCGGACGCAGCTTATGGAACTCCGTGGCCTGTTCAAAACAGTACGCGGCATTTAAAATCGTGGTTTCAGCAAAATAGTTGCCCATCAGCTGGAGGCCGATGGGAAGACCGTCTCCGGAAATGCCGCAGGGGACTGATAATCCGGGAATTCCTGCCAAATTGGCTGAAAGTGTAAAGATATCAGAAAGATACATGGTCAGCGGGTCATCTGTGTTCTCCCCGATTTTAAATGCCGGGGTAGGGGTGACCGGTGACAGAATAATATCACACGCGTCAAATGCCTGCATAAAATCATTCCTGATTAGTGTTCTGATCTGGGAGGCTTTTTTGTAATACGCATCATAATAACCGGCTGACAGGGCATAGGTGCCCAGTAAAATTCGGCGCTGCACTTCCGGGCCGAAACCCGAAGACCGGGTATTCCGGTACATATCAATCAGGCTGCTCGATTCCTTGTCTCTTAATCCGTATTTGACGCCGTCGTAACGAGCCAGGTTGGAGCAGGCTTCCGCCGGGGCGATAAGGTAATATGCCGCAACCGCGTATTGGCTATGGGGCAGGGAAATGTCCACCAGTTCCGCGCCCGCGTCTTTATAAAAATTCATCGCGTTTTGTACAGCGGTCAAAACATCCGGCGACATCCCGTTTGACGTATGGTATTGCCTGGGAATGCCGATTTTCAGGCCCTTGACATCACCGGAAAGAGCCGCACGATAATCCGGAACAGGCTTATCGATGGATGTGGAGTCTTTGGGATCATATCCGGAAAGCACCTGCAGCATGATGGCCGCATCCGTGACATCTTTTGCCAGCGGGCCGATCTGATCTAAAGAAGAGGCGAACGCCACCAGGCCAAATCTGGACACTCTGCCGTAGGTGGGTTTTACGCCAACGACCCCGCAATGGGAAGCCGGCTGGCGGATGGACCCGCCGGTATCGGAACCCAGTGAACCCAGGCACATATCTGCGGCAACAGCGGCCGCCGATCCGCCGCTGGATCCGCCCGGAACATGGGACAGATTCCACGGGTTTTTTGTAACTTTGAAACCGGAATTTTCGGTGGATGATCCCATGGCAAATTCGTCCATATTGACTTTGCCGACCATCACCGCACCGGCGGCGTTTAATTTCTCCATTACCGTGGCATCATAGGGGGGGATGAAATTTTCAAGGATTTTTGATGCGCAGGTCGTTGCAACTCCTTTTGTGCAGATCAGGTCTTTAACGGCCACAGGAATTCCGGTCAGCGGCTTTATATCATTTTCTGAAATGGCTTTGTCCGCCGCTGCCGCCCGGGCCAGCGCAATATCCTTGGTTAGCGAGATATAAGCATCAACAGACGATTCAACGGCCTCGATCCGTTCAAAAACCGCGCGGGTCAGTTCCAATGAGGAAATTTTTTTATTTTTTAAAAGATCCAGTGCTTCGTGTATGGTCAGTTCGTGCAGGTTCATTTGTTTTGCTCCTATTCAATCACTTTCGGGACGATAAAATATCCGTCATCTTCTTCCGGTGCATTGGAAACAGCTGATTTCCGGTCCAGATGATCTGTTGTTTCGTCCGCGCGAAACGCATTTGACTTGTCCACGGCATGAAATGTCGGGGGAACATCCTTGGTGTCCAGGCGATTTAATGTTTCCACGTATTCGAGAATATTTCCCAGCTGATCGGCAAATGTGTCAATCAAAGATTCATCAATATTTAAGCGTGCCAGAGTTGCGACATGAAGCACTTCTTCTTTGGTCAGTTTCATGGTGTTCCTTTTAAGGAAAAATTTTTAATATAATAATTTAATTAACTGATATGATAAGAGAATCAACGCCGGCGGCTTTTAGCCGGTCCTGGTCCTTGTCTGCCAGTGCCCGTTCCGGATAGGGACCGATTCTCACCCGGTGCCATGTCGCGCCATTCACTTCCGCGCTCAGGCAGAATGCCGGGTATCCCTTTTCCTTGAATTTATTCATTAGTATTTTGGCTTTTTCAGGGTCTTTTAATGATGCCACCTGAATCGCAAATTCATGGCCCGCAGACTCTGTTTCCGTGATTTTTGGGCTATCCTGTTTTGTCTCCGGCTCTGCTTTTTTTGTTGTTGTTATTTCGGGTTTTACAACCGGCGCTGATGCTACTATAGGGGCAGACCGGATTTCCGGTTTCAGTAAGGCCACAGGCACCGCTCGGTTAAAGGGTTCTGACGTCACAGCTTGTTTTTGTGTTTCAGGATCAGGGGCCTTTTTTACCGGCTTTGGTTTTTGTTTGGGTGGTGGCGTTTTTGCATACTTTGGGGTAAACACCGGCGGCACATATTGTTTATATATTTCCGGTTCTTTCCCCTTGTCTTTAAGTTTATCAAGAATATCTTCATGCACGATGGGCGGTTCAGGCATGTCCGAGATATTCGGCATCGTCGGGGTATCCGGTTTTGGGTTTTCCGCTTCTTTTTGTTTTAAGACACTGACCTGAAGGTTTGACAGTTGCTCTTCTATCCGGTCCACATCAAACTGGACCGGCGCGGTGTTTCTGCCCACCATCACGCCTAAGAAAAACATGCAGCCGCAGATGACAAAGCAGGACATGAGCCATCCGAGCATATTGGTGTTGTCTATGGCAAGTAACGTTGCCGGTTTTTTGGGCAATGCCTTTTTTTTCGCTTCAGGGGTCTTTTTATCCATATTCTTGTCACATAATTTGGGTCACATTGAATCCGGCGCGGAAACGCCGAGCAGGGTTAAGCCGTTACGAATGACTTTCTGTACCGCGAAGATGAGATAAAGCCGCCCGGCAGTCAGGTCGGGGTCTTCGGTGAGCACGCGGTGCTTATTATAATACGCATGAAAATCCGCCGCAAGATCCATTAAATAAAAGGCCATACGGTGGGGTTCCATATATTCCGCACTGGAGGCGATGGTCTCCGGATACCGGGCCAGGTGTTTGATCAGCTGGATTTCTTCCGGTTCCCTGATCATTGCCATTGCATTTTTATCAAAGGCGATATCCGTGATCTCATTTTTGCCAATTTTATTCTCGTCGCGGGCTTTTCTGATGATGCTGGATATCCGGGCATGAACATATTGCACATAATACACCGGGTTGTCATTGGTCTTTTGCTTGGCAACCTCTAAGTCAAAATCCAGCGGGCTTTCATAGTGCCGGGTCAGAAAGATGAAGCGCACCGCATCTTTGCCGACTTCATCAATCACTTCCTGCAGAGTGATAAACTGGCCGGACCGTTTTCCCATGGACACGGGTACGCCTTTTCGCAGGAGGTTGACCAGCTGGGTCAGTATGACGACAAATTGTTTTTCGTCTTTGCCCGAAGCCGTGATCGAGGCCCTGATCCTGGGAATGTATCCGTGATGGTCCGCACCCCAGACATCGATGATCCGGTCAAACCCCCGGTCCAGCTTGTCCTGGTGATATGCAATGTCGGACGCAAAATAAGTGCTCTGGCCGTTGTTTCGAACCACCACCCGGTCTTTTTCGTCACCAAAATCTTCGGTTTTAAACCAGAGGGCATCGTCTTTTTCATAGATGATCTCCCGGTTTTTGAATTTTTGAATAACCGATTCCACCTTGCCCGAATCCACGAGCGCCTGTTCGCTGTACCAGTTGTCAAAGGAAATGCCCAACGTGTTTAAAACGTTTTTAATCTTGATGATCATCCGGTCTGCGGCAAATTTGGAGCAGAAGGAAACGGCTTCATCCTCGCTGACGGAATAAATCCAGTCGTCTTTTTCCTGTTTCAGCTCTTCGGCAATATCACGGATATAATCGCCCTGGTAACACTCTTCCGGAAATTCGACGGTGTGTCCGTCGAGTTGTTTGCAGCGCAAAAATACGGAAAGTCCCAGGGTCTGGATCTGTTTGCCGGCATCATTGATGTAATATTCCCGGTGCACGTCATATCCGCAGGCCGATAAAAGGGTTGCCACGCTGTCGCCCACAATCGCCCCCCGGCCGTGGCCCACATGCAGCGGGCCGGTGGGATTGGCGCTGACAAATTCCACCTGTGTTTTTTGGCCCTTTCCAATATCGGAAAATCCGTACTCGGCATCTTTTTCATAAATATCGTTTAAGACCGGATACCAGGCTGCCGGAAGGATGAAGAAGTTGATGAACCCGGGGCCGGCAATTTCGGTTTTTTCAATTACCGGGCTGTCATTGCCGATATAGCGGATAAGGATTTCCGCGATTTTTCTGGGTGCCATTTTCTGGGTCTTGGCATTGACCATGGCAAAATTGGTCGCGATGTCTCCGTGGGCGTCGGACTTGGGTTCTTCAATGGCAAAGTCGGCAAATTCATTGGAGTTAAATTCGTTATTTTCAAACGCTTTTTGTGCTGCGTCAAGGATCAGTTGTCTGATTGTTTTTTTCATGAGTCGTTTCTATTTTATAATTTGTTAAATCCGGTAATCGGATTACATTGTGGCCAATGTTTAAAAAAGCACACTGGCTATTTTAAAAATTTTATATGAATATCAATAAGATCAGGTCTTGCTGAATATGGGTTCAAAAAATAAATTTAAACTTTCTATTTATAAAATTTTTGAAGATGAAGTCAAGGACGCATTCATTTTCTTTGGCGGGAAATTGATGACATGACTGAGATCCGGGTAAGAAAGTAGCTTTGCATTTTTTGGAAATTTCCGGAGGCCGGGCAATATAAACTTTTTTTTCTGTGTTTTAGAGAAATCATCAGTGTTTTTAAAGGCATGCTTTTAATCAGGGTTGTCTGCCTGACCAAGGATTTTCTGTTTGAATCTGTGCAATTGGCATACATTGTGAAAATATCTGCCTCGGATTTATCAGCGGTTTTAATCCGATTGCTTTAATTTTGTTTCAGGCTTTAATAGCGCGCAGGGCAGCCAGTATCGGTTCAATTTTTTGCCTGTGTTCCGGCGGGATCAACAGTGCTGTTAAAGGGGTGTTTTTAATCAGGGTCGTCTGCCGGATCGTGATTTGGGAACCTGTATCGGCGGATTCATTGAAAATTGTGTGGGCCATGACATCGGACAGGTTACCTGAAAAACCGTTCTGGTCAATATGTTCAATGTACTGCAGAAACACATGGTTGACGGTGATGGTGAATTCATCGATTTCAGCGACTCCCGTATCCGCACAGCGCTGTTTTGACACCATGCACCGGCAGCCGAATGGCCTGAGATCATAGACAGGACAGGCATTGTCGACTAATATCGGGCAGGGACCCCAGGATGGGTCCATCGCTTCTTCCGGCGGATCATCGTCGGACAGGCAGATGTTAGCCAGCTGGTTGGTGGTGATTTTAGGGATAAACCGCTGTTTTGTTATTTGCTGATTCAGCTTGTCCTGCATGGTCTTTTTGGAATCCAGATCTATCGCAGAGATGATTTTATGCGCTTCAAGGGTGGTCATGGTCACATTGCAGGTGCAGCAGTCGGCACAGAATTTTTCGCATACAACATCAAGTGAGTCGACAAACTGATCATATATTTTATACAGCTGGTCTAAAACAGCCAGCTGACGGTAAACATTTAACATTTTTATTCTCCGGATATTTATTTTTATTTCATAAAATTTCAAAATCAGATGGCAATTTAAAATGACTTTGAGAAAAAGTCAATGGAGGGATATTTGGTCTCTCGCTAAAAGACGTGGCAAGTGGAAACATTCAAGGTTAAAGGTAGGCTCTCGCAGGGTGCATTCTATTTAGTGGTTGAACGAAAACCCCTGAATCTCAGTTGTCATTACGAGAAGTGAGGAACGAGCGACGAAGTAATCCCCTGTCTTTAATGAGATTGATTCGGTCGTACCTTCCTCGCAATGACGGGAAAGTGATAATTGAGGTACTTTCCGTTCAGGGACTATTTAAGCACTAAGCTGTTTCATCAAAGACTATTTTTTTGCATGGGTATTTTTTTTTAAGAATGGACCAGAGGATGTTTTCCTGTCATTGGAAAATGGAAAATATTTTCTACTTTTCTTTGGCGGGCAAAGCAAAGTAGCAAAAGAAACCCGCCCTGCAGCACGTTCCCTCGATCAGCAGGTTTCCATCGCGGGATCAAAAACTCGCTCAATCCTTGGTCCGGGCAGTTTTTTTATTTCTTAATCAGCTTTTTGCCTCTCAAAGATCTCGACTTTGCCGCCGCTCAGACAGTTTGCTCCCTTTTTCCATGGAAACCGGCGTCTCTCGGATGTGCTGCAATGGGATTTTCCCGGCGTTCACTGGTGGCACTATCAAATATTGCCAGTGAGCACAGTGCAAAAGGATCCATTCATATGGAAAATTTTCGAGGTCATTGACTTTGTCCGCCTGTTCCTAAAGAACACGGGCAACCCGTTGCCCGTGCCACCTGAGACCTTTTGTCCGCACATTTTGTAATTTGCAAACAACGTCTCTGGTCAATATTCTTTGCTATATATGGATACAAAATAAATGATGAAAGACTTTCGTTGGAGGGGTTTTGCCCATTGCGATGCGGCCCTGAACGGATGGTTTCCGTGGGGCAAGGGGGCAAATTGTTTGAGCGGGTAAATGGCAAAAGACTCTGCGAATGTCGATGAACTGGATTTGTAAACCAAATTCCGACATTTCAATTTTGCCAGCGAGTTTTTGCCGCCTGCCACGGAAACCATCGGGACAGGGATAACCGCAGCGTAGGGCTGGGTTCTTTTGTTACTTTTCTTGCCCATCAAGAAAAGTAAAAAGGAAAAGTCGATTAATTCGGTATGTCCCCCGAATGGGATTATCACCGATAATTTAGCAGGCTGTCTGAGAGTTCATTTACTGAATAGACGTGAAGCCAGTAAAATCAAAATGTTGGGATTTGACCGATTTATTCAAATTATGAACCCCCTGCCTCGTCACCATGATACTTTGTGGAGAATTGTCCTGATGTGGCGCTTTTGAATCGAATCTCAGACGTGTTAATTACGGTGTGCGAAATAGGTTGTGTGCTTAGTGACGAAAGAAGAAGTGCAGCGCTGTTGTTGAGTTTTTTACGAGGTCTTTCGCTAAGGGTGCTGATTTCGGTAGTGTGCATAAAACTTTAAAACCTTCTCCACATAATCTTCCGTTTCAGGAAACGGGGGGATGTCCTGATATTTATCCACAGCACCGGGGCCGGCGTTGTAAGCGGCCAGCGACAAGGATACGTCGCTGTTGTATTTTTTCATCAATTGTTTCAGGTATTTTGTGCCGCCCATGACATTGTCGCGGGGGTCAAAGGGATCGTTGATGCCAAAAGCGTTTAAATTATTCGGCATGATCTGCATCAGTCCGATGGCCCCGGACCGTGAAATGGCGTTGGGGTTGAAATTGGATTCCGCATGGATCAGGGCCTTGATCAGTTCAAACTGCATGTCATGATGGAGAGATGCTTCACGGATAATATCATCATAGCTGTTCATCCGGCTGCCGGGGGAATAAATGGCCGCATGCATGGATGTTTCCGGTCCGGAATAGCGATACCTGGAAGAGGTGGGGGCATTACTGAAATGAAGCACACCGCTTTCGTCGGTATAGGAATAGATTTCAGCAGACAGATCATCAGGTACAAATGCCGTAATGCCAAAAATGAAGCTGCAAATAATTACAAACAAATATTTCGGTTGAGATCGGATCATTTTTTCAAAATCAGGTTTTCTGGTTTATATTTTTGTCTGTATTCACATGGTGCGCAACATTAATCTTAATTTGAACAACACGCTAAATATATCAAGCATTTATACTAATTGTCAAATTGATTCGTAACCGAACGTGCACAGCCGGATTTTCTGCTTTCTGCGGTGGGTTCAAATTTTAATCCTCCGGGGGCGATGGCTTTGTAAAAAATCCAAATCCAAGGCGCTCGAATTGCGTGACATGAGGCGTACTTTATGTACGTTGAAATGGCAACGCAATGAAGAGCAACGCCGGAGTTGGTTTTTTTACAAAGCTATCAGAGTTCTTCAGGGGTAAAGGCGACGACTTCATCAATGCTTTCGGCTTCGGCAAACAGCATGATCAGCCGGTCAAGGCCCAGGGCGTTGCCGGCGGCCTCCGGCATCAGGTGCAGGTCGTCGAGAAATTTTTCCGGCATGGGGTATACGTCCTGGCCCGTGTTTTGCCGCCTGGCAAGTTCTTCGGCAAACCCTCTGCGCTGTTTCTCCGGGTTTGTCTGTTCGGTAAACCCGTTGCACAGTTCAAGACCGCCGATATAAAGCTCAAAGCGCTGGGCAAGATGCGGATGGTCCGGCCGGGGGGCTGCCAGGGAGCAGGTGGCAGCCGGATAGTCATACAGAAAAACCGGTTTGCTGATACCCAGATGGGGCTCGATTTCAAATGCAATGATTTCATCAAATTGTTCCGATATAATCGCTTCTTGCATGCTTAGTGATGAATATTGCATAAACGCGTCTGCAACAGACAACCGTTCCCATGGCGAAGAGATATCAATGCGGCGGCCCCTGCAATTAATGTTGTCAGCAGTCGGTAATGCTTTGCCGATAAACTGAAAGAGTTTTTCACAGCGATCCATCAGGTCTTGGTAGGTGGCACCGGCTTCATACCATTCCAGCATGGTAAACTCTTCCAGATGCCGCTTTCCCCTTTCTTCCCGGCGGAAACACTTACAGACTTGAAATATCTTCGGGTATCCGGCAGAAAGCAGCCGTTTCATGCACAGTTCCGGCGATGTCTGAAGATACCAGTCGCCTGCGGGGTGAGCGGCAATAAACGGTTCCGGGGCCGGCGCGGGAATCCGGATGGGGGTGTCCACTTCAAGGAAATGCTGGGCGGTGAAAAAATCACGCACTGTTTGGATGATTTTTGAGCGTAGGACAAGATTATGAGTTATTCGCTGCTGTCTATCAATCAATTTATGTTTTTTTCCGGACCTGATAGGTATCGTCATCACGATTCTGGAGAATGATCATATCATATGTTTCACTGGCGGAATCATACCACTCAAATCCCTGTTCCCGGCATGCCCGGCACGCTTTCCTGGGAACATGGACGGCTAAAATATGCTGCCCGATATCAGAGGTTGAATCAATTTTTAATACCCCGCCGCACTCTGTGCAGATTCGGATGGTTTCATTCTGGTGCTCGTTGAATCCGTCCGTATCATACATGATACTGCGACGGCGTTTGTCGAACTTTTTATCCGACTTCATCCGGTTCCGGATAAGTTCCCGGGCATTCCAGTTGCCCATGACATGATCGCAGGTTCTTTCAATGACTTGTGTGATCTGATCGGACTGGCGCAGTTTACTCAGGTCATATCCCGGTTCCCTGACATTGCTGTAATTTATGCCGGCCATTGCCAGGATAATACCCAAATTCACATAGGGCAGGGCGCCTTCGATGGAATAACCGCCTTCCAGCACGGCAATATCCGGCTTTAAAAGGCGGGTTAAATCCGCATATCCCTGGGCGGAAAAATGCATGTTGGTCAGCGGGTCGGTGAAATGATTGTCCTGTCCTGCGGAGTTGATGATAATATCCGGTTTGAAGTCATCGAGAATCGGCAAAACCAGTTCTTTGATCACATACAGAAATCCTTCTTCGGACGTATAAGGCGGCAGGGGCACGTTTAGCGTGGTGCCTGCGGCCATGGGACCGCCCATCTCCTCCGGGAATCCGGATCCCGGATACAGGGTGCGGCCGTCCTGGTGAAGAGAAATAAACAGGGTGTCCGGGTCGTGCCAGTAAATATCCTGGGTCCCGTCACCGTGATGGCAGTCTGTATCAATGATGGCCACCCGGTCGACATTATAGGCGGACCGGATATATTCAATCATGATGGCTTCGTTGTTGACATTGCAAAATCCCCGCCCCCCATGAACCACCCGCATGGCATGATGTCCCGGCGGCCGGACAAGGGCAAATCCTTTTTCAATCTTTTTTTTCATGACCGCATCGGCTATGGTTTTGGCACCGCCGGCGCTGATGAAATGAGATTCGGTCATCACCGATTTTTCATCCGGCGCGCAGAAGTGCACCCGCTGAACATCTTTGATCTCCACCAGGTTGGCTTTGTATTCGATGATTCCGTCGATATCCAGGAGGCCTTCTTCAAACACCTGGTCCTGGGTATACAGCAGGCGCTCTTCTCTTTCCGGATGGGTGGGACTAATGGCCCAGTCAAAGGCCGGGAAAAAGACCAGGCCGGTTTTATGTTTTGCGCTCAGCATATTGTGCTCCGAAAGATTAAAATTTACATGGCGGCAATTTTGTCGGTGATCATTTTGTATTGGTGAATCAATCCGGGTTTGACCTGCAGCTTGATGCGAATATTCTTGCCGGTTAAACGAAATCCTCTGACCATATTAAACTCAAGGTCTTCTAAAACATCCAGGTCCAGGTCGTCGATATCCGCGCCGGTCTGAAGCGCTTTTTGTCTGAGCAGTTCATACCCCAGTTCCAGTGCGTCTTTCTTGGTGAAGTCTGATTTTACCGGTTTTGAAAAAGATTCGCCGGGCGCCATGGCGATTCCTTTCTGGGTGTCTGCAAACAAGGTCACTTCACATGTGGTTCTTGAAAGCGCGGTGCCGATGGCATTGGCCACCGACCATTGGGGGACGGGCTGGACCGTGAATTCGGAGATTTGTGCCATGTGTTCGGCAAAATATGATGCCGGCCCGCCAAGCACCATGATATGTCTCGGATTTAACTGGTAACCGGTCAACACTTCCTTGATGGTGTAGACCGGCTTGCGGTTGATCCGCTCGATCATTTCGCGGGCAGCGGTTAAAATGTCCTGGCACGCCAGATCAAACACTTCAAAGGCAGCTTCTTCAACAGTGATTCCGAGTTTTTCAGCAATGGGGGTAAGGCCGTCAATGGATTTGTTTTTATCCCCGCTGACGTCGTCCGTCTTGTTTAGGACAAAGAGGGCGTCCGTTGGAGTGGGTAGCGGGCCGCCGTAAGCCATTGCCGGACCGATACGGTCCGGGCCGATTTTTAAGGAATTCCCCTCCAGCCGGACGACGCTGTCTCCGCCAATGCCGATGGAGTAGCTGTTTAACGCCCGGATCAGGGTTTTATATTTTCCGATTTCAATACCCAGGGGTGAAAGCAGAGGCACCTGGTTGATCAATACGGCCATATCGGTAGTAGTGCCGCCAATATCCATGACAAGGGTTTCTTTGTCGGCCGGCGCAAACGCCACGGATCCCATCACACTGGCAGACGGTCCGGACAGAACCGACTGGCCGGGAAAGTCAATGGACGCATCAAAGGCCATGGTGCCGCCGTCCGCTTTTAAGATGTAGATGGGAATGGATATCCCTTTTTGTTTTAACGTTGATTTGACGGCTTCAAAGAATTCCTTGTGAATCGGATACACAGAGGCGTTTAAAAATGTGGTGGCAATTCTGCGGGGAAAATTGAGATGGCCTGAAACCCGGTGGCCTAAAAATATTTTGTCAAAATACGGGGCTATAATTTTTTCAATTTCAAGTTCATGGTCCGGATTTCTGGCGGAAAATTTTCCCACCACCCCCACATGCCGGATTCCTTGGGATTTCAGGCGGCGGGCGATCTCTTCGATCTGTTTTTTATCAATGGGTTCGATTTCTCTGCCGCTGTGATCAATGGAGCCGGAGACGTTGGAATAATGTCCGTCGGTGCGGAACTCTTCAGGGTCAATTCCCGGACCTCCGGAAACAATCATTCCGGCTGGTGATAACTTGTTCCGAACAATGGCATTGGTTGTGAGGGTTGTACTGAGAACCGCGTGTTTGATTTTTTCAGAAGGGATGTTTTCGGTAATTTTTTCAATGCCGGTCAGCACCGTTTGAAAAAGGGCCGAGGTATCTGTCGGAACTTTGATCTTTCTTTCCAGACCGTTTTCTCCGACAAGGACGATATCCGTATGCGTGCCGCCAACGTCCAGTCCAATGATCATATTTTTTCCTTGTTGATAGGGCGCTATAATGCAAAGAATCCATACTGTAACAGTTATATTAATCAATTATAACAGAATAAATCCAACAAAAAGAGCGCGTATATTAAAATAGTGACTATTTTAACTTTTTTTAATCATTAACCAAAAAGATCTTTATTGTCAATATTCCTCTGATTGGCCAGTTTTTTACGCGCGCGTTGTATTTGATTCTTTACAAAAAAAACAGGAGTTGATACCTATTAATATTAAAAGTTTCATATAATTGGATGGTTATCCGGGCAGGGGGAAAAATGACCGATGAATATTTTATGAAAAAAGCACTGGCCCAGGCCGAAGGTGCTTTCTCGGCCGGGGAGTTTCCGGTGGGATGTGTAATCGCAGATAAAAAGGATATTCTTGCCACCGGTTTTCGTCACGGCACCAGCGGGCAGCATTCAAATGAAATCGATCATGCTGAGATCGTGGCGTTAAGGGCTCTTTATGAATGCCGGGCTTTAGAAAGTCCGAATAAGCTGACGGTGTACTGCACCATGGAACCCTGTCTGATGTGTTTTGGCGCGATTCTGATCAGCGGCATACACAGAATCGTCTATGCGTATGAAGATGTGATGGGCGGCGGAACGCGATGTGATCTGTCAAAAGCAGCACCTTTATACAGTGAAAATGACGTTTCGATTGTTCCCCATGTATTACGTCAGCAAAGTCTTGCGCTTTTTAAAGAATTCTTTTCACAGCCGGGAAATGATTACTGGAAAAACAGTCTGCTGGCCGAATATACGTTGGCCCAAAAATAATATCGAAACTCGGATTGATTGACGTAAAATAAGCTTCATCTCCAACTTGTCTGCAGCAGGCGAAAGTGTGTTATCATAATTTTTTAACATCAACTCTCAGACCTGATCTAAAAAAATATGGCATATGATCCTCTCCAGATAAAACCCATTCAATTTGAAATTGATTTTCCCGAAGAATTGAATTCGCTTGCCGAAGAAAAATGGGGCGCGTTTATCCAGTCTTGCGAAAAAAAAGGTCTCGCGCCCTGGGGGAATCAGGAAATTGTTGAGAGCTTAAAAAAAATATTTGTTTTCAGTAATTTTTTTGCAAAACGATGTATCCGGAATCCGGACGTATTGTATAACCTGATTGACACGAAAGATTTGTTCAGGGGCTATGCGGCCGGGGAATATGAAAACACGTTAGCCGGCGCGTGTCGCGGTGCAGAAGATATTGAGGTGTTGTCGCAGGTTTTAAGAAGGATTCGGACACGGGAGATGGTTCGCATTGCATTTCGGGACCTGGCCGGATGGTCTGCCCTGCCGGAAACGATGAATGAGATCTCAGCCTTTGCCGATGCATGCCTGGAAGGCGCCCTGGCGGCAATATATCGATGGATGATCAAAGATTACGGCACACCGGTAGGGAAAAACGGGAATGCACAGCATCTTTCGGTGATCGGGTTTGGAAAACTCGGCGGCCGGGAATTGAATTTCTCATCCGATGTTGATTTGATGTTTGTCTTTCCGGTAACCGGAAAAACACAAGGCCGCGACAAGGCCATCTCCAATGAAGAGTTTTTTGCCCGCCTGTGCCATCGCCTGATTGATGTGATCGGAAAGAACATGACAGAAGGGTTTGTTTTTCGTGTGGATGCCCGGCTTCGCCCGTATGGCGACTCCGGACCGATTGCCATGAGTTTTGATGCAATGGAATCCTATTACCAGGAGCAGGGGCGCGAGTGGGAGCGTTATGCACTGATCAAGGCAAGGTGCGTTGCCGGCGATAAATCTTTGGGCCGTGCGTTGCTGGATCGATTGAAACCCTTTGTATATCGGCGATACCTTGATTACGGCACGTTTGAATCCTTACGGGAAATGAAACGGAAAATAGAGCGGGAAGTTACCCGAAAAGGGATGAAGGCAAACATAAAGCTCGGCCCCGGCGGCATCCGCGAAGTGGAGTTTTTTGGCCAGATTTTTCAGATGATCAGGGGCGGTGTTAATATTGATTATCAGAAGCGCAGTATTCTGGCCATTCTGCAAACCCTGGCTATTGACAATAATATTCCCGAATATGTGAAAGATGAACTCACCGGCGCGTATGTGTTTTTGCGGTATGTGGAAAACCGGCTGCAGATGTTTGATGATCGTCAGACCCATAGTCTTCCGGTGAATTTATCCGATAGATGCCGCCTGGCACTGTCGATGGGATTTTCGGACTGGCAGGGCTTTTCAGCGTCCCTGGCTGATCATATGCGTAAAGTGCACAAGCATTTTAACGCCCTGCTGGCAAGGGATGATTCGGAGAGCCGGGAGGATGCGCAGATGGATCGCATCCGTGAGGTATGGGGCAATTTGTCAAACATCGATACCAATCTGGCGTTGCTCCAAAAAATCGGTTTTGATCCGGCAAATGAGGCTTTTGCGGTTCTTCAAAATTTTTTAGAAATAATCAAATCAAGTGAAGTCAGCCTGCAAGGCAGCCAACGGATCAATCTTCTGGTGCCGCACATTCTGAAAGAGTCTGCAGCATCGGAAAATCCCGGACTGGTTCTGAAACGGATTTTTGAATTAATTAATGCCATTCGCGGTCGTTCCTGTTACGTCTCTCTGCTAATTGAAAACCCGGATGTGCTGATACATCTGGTACGTTTGGCCGAAGCCAGTCCCTGGATTATGACATTTTTATCCCGTCATCCGCTATTACTTGATGAACTGCTGGATCCCCGGACCCTTTATGCGCCGGTTGAAAAAGGGGATCTGAAAAAAGAGATCGAGCTGCGGTTTGACCGGTTGCCGGAAGCGGACCTGGAATCCCAGATGGATGATTTGAGAATTTTCAGGCAAATCAATACGCTGCGAATCTGTGCGGCCGATGTAGCCGGCCTGCTGCCCTTGATGAAAGTCAGCGACCGGTTAACCTGTCTGGCGGAATCAATCCTTGACTGGGTCATGGAGATGGCATGGGATCACATGGTCGGAAAATACGGGTGTCCATCGGTTGAAATTGATTCTGATCAAAAAGGGTTTGGAATCATTGCTTATGGGAAACTGGGCGGGTTTGAACTCGGATACGCGTCTGACCTTGATCTGGTTTTTCTGCATACCGGTAAAAAAGGAGATACCCGGGGCGGTCAATTGCAGCCGATTGATAATGCCCAGTTCTATGTCCGTTTAGGTCAGCGTATTATTCATTTGATGACCGCCATGACCCGGACCGGGAAATTGTATGAAACGGATATGCGCCTAAGGCCCAGCGGGAGTTCCGGTATTCTGGTCACTCATATTGAGGGGTTTGAGGACTATCAGAAACACCGGGCCTGGACCTGGGAGCACCAGGCACTCATCAAGGCCAGGGCGATTGCTGGTGATGTTCGTGTTTGTGATCGGTTTGAAAAAATCCGGGAGGAAATTCTTTCAATGAAAAGGGAGGAATCCAAGCTGAAAGATAGCATTGGTGATATGCGGGCCCGGATGAGAGCACAGCGGACCGTGGTTTCAGGTGTGCATTTTGATATAAAAAATGATCCGGGCGGCATTGTGGATATTGAATTTCTGGTTCAGTTTTTTGTTTTGTTAAACGCCGGCCGGTTCCCCTCTCTGCTTAAATGGACGGATGTTGTGCGGCAGCTGAACAGCCTGGCCCTGGCCGGAATTTTTGATGATAAAACAGCCTATATACTCAAACAGGCTTACCTGGTGTTTCGTTTTTACAACCACCGGCTGACATTGCAGGAACGGCCGGCCGTGCTTTCAGGGGATCAGTTTGCTGAAATACGTGATCAGGTTCGACAGTTATGGAATCAGTATTTAGGTTAGCCGCTAGTTAAAGAGATAAAACCCCAGCACATTGTCGTGGTTTTGCGGAGAAGTATATGCAAGGCCGGCACAGAAGCCTTCCATATTTTTGACAATCACTTTTTTTTTGATTTGCGAGCGGTTGGCATCATCTAAGCGGAATTCAATATCAAGCATGTCTCCGACTTTGAAGCGGGGCGCCATTGGCAATTTGATACGGATGCCTGAAAAAGAAATATCCTTTACGGTCATTGAGCCCATATGATCCTGGGTGTTTGAATTGTCCGTTGAAATGTTTGGGTTGTATTTGTATGAGCCGAGCAGGTCGGTTTGTTTTCTGAACTTTTTTCGTTTTTCCAGGAATACCTCATAAGAATGTCCGCATGCGCATCTGGCTTTTAAGCGGGTCGCGTTTTTACGCTGTATATATTTGGTTAAATCCTTGATGCCTATTTTATGGCACTTGGGGCATTCAAATGTCGCTGTATTGTCATCGTTGACATAAATTTTCACTGTCATGGATTATCACCGGAAAAACCACTTAACTGAGAAAGAATAAACATTTATGGACAGACGTGTTAATTCCTGTTATATCTTTTAAGTTAATAATTAGTTTATAAAAGAAACTATCCTGTATCAAGAGAATTCATTTAGTTCATAGTATAAAAAATAATTAAGAAAATCAGATTAATATGTCAAGATAATAATGATTTTACTTGTCTTGAACACAATGGGATTTCGGCAGTTTTTCGCTTGGCGGAAAAAAGCAATATTGCATAGTTTTAAATCAATGTACTTTTAAAAGAGGCGGTCATATGAAAAAAATCGAAGCGGTTATTAAACCTTTTAAACTCGATGATGTTAAAGATGCATTAAATGATATCGGTATTCAGGGAATGACGGTTTCAGAAGTGAAAGGATATGGGCGTCAGAAGGGGCATACAGAGATTTACCGGGGGGCTGAATATGCGGTTGACTTTATTCCCAAGTTAAAAATTGAGATCATTGTACACGATGATCGATGTGAAGAAGTTATTGAAATTGTAAGAAAATCATCGTATACTGGTAAAATCGGCGATGGTAAGATTTTTATAATTCCCATCGAAGACGTTGTCAGGGTCCGGACCGGGGAAAGAGGTGTCGACGCTTTATAAGTTCAGCATCAATGATACTGACGCGGATCCACATCATACTTACCGGCTTTGTAAGAAAATTTTCTTACCGTGGTGTTTAATGTCTGGGCCGCCTGGGAGATATTCCCCCGGGTGTGTTTTAAGGCATCAATGATCATTTCCCGTTCAAGCTGGCTGACCGCTTTTTCAAGGGATACATTCGGCAGGGTATTGGATATCTGGCCGGTCTGGAGTGTGGGCGGCAGGTGATAACTGTGGATCACCTGATCTTCACATAAAAGTACTGCCCGTTCAATGCAGTTTTCAAGTTCCCGGACGTTCCCGGGCCAGTGGTAGGCCATCAGCATATCAATGGACGGTGTTGAGAATCGAAGAATCTTTTTATTGTTTTCCATGGTATATTTTTCAAGGAAATAATCTGCCAGAACCAGAACATCGGTTCTTCGTTCTCTTAAGGGCGGCAGGTAAATCGGGAATACATTGAGCCGGTAATAGAGGTCATTTCTAAAAAAACCCTCGATTACCGCGTTTTCGAGGTTTCTGTTGGTTGCCGCAACAATACGGACATCGACTTTAATGGTTTTGTTCCCACCGACCCGCTCCAGTTCTTTTTCCTGTAAAACCCGCAAAAGCTTGACCTGCACTTCCAGCTCAATGGAGCCGATTTCATCTAAAAACAGGGTCCCTTTGTTTGCCAGTTCAAATTTGCCTGTTTTTTGGTGAAGTGCACCGGTAAAGGCGCCTTTTTCATGTCCGAACAGTTCACTCTCAATGAGATTTGCAGGCAGCGCCGCACAGTTTACCTTTACAAAAGGATTTTTGGCCCGAAGGCTGTTGTAATGGATTGAATTGGCAACCAGTTCTTTGCCGGTTCCGCTTTCTCCACGGATGAGAACCGTCGCGTTGCTGCCGGCCACCTGGGAAATCATTTGATACACTTCCCGCATTTTGTTGCTGTTGCCGATAATGTTTTTCATGCGGTATTTCTTTTTCAGTTCCGCCTGCAGCCGGTCATTTTCGGATGAGAGCTTTTCCTTTTCAACCCGGGTTCTTTCAAGATAAATGACCTGTGTTGCAATCATCGCCGCCACAACCGACAGCAGCTTCTCTCCATCTTTCAGCGAGTATGATACATCGTAAGGCCTGTCAACGCTGAGAGCGCCGATCACCTGCTTGTCTTTTTTGATCGGTACGCAGATAAATGAGATCTCATGGTTCTGAAATGCTTTTCGGGATGCCGTTCGGTTGAGAAATCGGCTGTCTTTGCTTAATTCTGAGATGGTGACTGCTTCGCCGGTTTGAATGACCTGTCCGGTAATCCCTTCGCCCAGTTTATATTTTCCTTTTTGCAGTGCGCTTTTCGAGATTCCGTGAGCGATTTCGATGCTGATTTCATCGCTAAAGGGGTCTAAAATGGTGATGGTTCCGCGGACCATGTTTTGAGATTTTGAAATTAATTCCAACATGTTATATAGCGACTGCTTGAGGTCGGCGGTTTTGTGTAAAATCTGGGTAATTTGATATAGCAGGGAAATCTGATCAGTTTTGTCTATAGCCATTATATTTTCGTATGATATTAATCAATTATTATAATTAAGAGTTGAGTATTAAATTCAAATATTTGTTTAATCTTTAGATCACTAGAGGGAAGAAGTAAAGATGTCAAGTTTTTTATATTATGCAAATGGTTAGCAGTGTCCGGAGTATACGTTTTCAATCGTGTTCTGATAAAAATTTTCTTTATCAACATACATTCGCTGATCCGCCAGTTTCATAACTTTTTCAGGAACTGTTTCATCCGAGCCGGCAACTCCGATACTGAACCGAATCGGGATCGTTGTGTTTTTATGGTCTTTTTGCGCAAAGACAAGGAACAGTTTTTCTTCTTTTCCGCGGATTCTGTCCACCGCCGCATTGGCTTGTGCGCTGCCGGTGGCGGGCAGCAGGATGATAAATTCGTCTCCCCCCATTCGGGATAACGTGTCGGTCTCCCTGCAAACAGATGACAGCATATCAGCGACACGTTTGATCATTTCATCGCCCTTGTCGTGACCGAAATTGTCATTGACCCGCTTGAGTCCGTTAATATCGATCATTAAAATTGAAAAATATATATTGGGAAACAGCTTTGAATTCTTAATGGTCTTTTTCAGTTCCTGATCAAAGAATGACCGGTTGGCAACACCGGTCATGCCGTCGGTATTGGCTGTTGTTTCAAGTTTGCGCATCAGGGATTTATTATGCGCCGCAGCTGAAACCTGGGCCAGGAAAATGGAAATGACTTTATTGGTAAACTGGTCCAGCCGGGGACCTTTGATGATTATTTTTCCGATAATGCGATTGTCCCGGATCTGCATCGGCTGAACCGTCCAGTGTGGCGCCTGCATTTCTGACTTTGCATCAGTAGCCGGCAGTTTTTTCTTTAGCTCCTGGTTAATATTGTGGAGGGTCAGGTGCTGACGGTTTTCGAGAATTACGGTTTGTTCTTTTTCGGATATGCCGATAAAGGCTCCGCTTTCGAGGATTTCGGACCGTTCGCCTTCATGTATGATTCCGAATCCGAGATGCGGGAACAGGGATCGGAGCTGATTCAGTGTATCGGCAAACAGTTCGTGCAACTCTTCAATATCGTGGATGCGTGTGCTTGTTTCAAAAAGTGACAGAAAAATGTGGTTTTGTTTTTTAATGATGTCATTGTTTTCCGAAATTTTACTGTTATTCTTTTTTAACTTTTCCAGAGCCTCATGTAAATCCCGGGTCCGGGTCTGGACTTTTCGTTCAAGGTCTTCAAGCAGTTTTGCGTTTTCAATAAAGGGACCTAAAACAGCGCCAATATTTTGAAATATTTGCTTTTCCGATTTTGAATAGGATCGTTCATTGAGCTTGTTGCCGATCAGCACGAGGCTGAGGAGCCGGGATTGCGAAAAAATCGGTATGATGATGCCGGCCTGCTGCAGTCTGTCATTCGGGTCATTGAGAAGCTGTTGTTGCTCCATCCACCGGTCAATCATTGCTCGAGTGATCAGCCTTGTCCGGGTTGCCGCAATTTTTTTCAATATCGGATGGTCTGATTTTATGCTTAGAAGGGTGTCTCCTGATGGGGTTTCCGGCAGTTTGTTAAAAAATCCTGAAAAAGGCTCCGGATTCATTGTGCACCAGCCGTTATAAACGCCATTGTCATTGTCAGCAAAAACCGTTGCACACCGGGAGTTCATAAACAGCTTGAAAAACCAGCTGCAGATTTCCTGGTGAATTTCCATTAGATGATGGAGTTCTGAAAGTTTATGTGTCAGGGCATACAATTCTTTTTGAAGCAGGTCAGATGATTGTTTTAAAAACAGACTTAAAAATGAATCCCAAATTTTGTATACCGGGTGATACAAAACAGCGACAATGATAATGCCCATAAC
>JAQYVU010000075.1 GCA_030145385.1 Desulfococcaceae bacterium | reverse complement strand
GAAACCAGCGGCATCCGGCTGATTCCGTTTGTCAGCGGCCAGGTTGAAGAAGTGCTTGCTTCGTATGCAAACGGCGCACAGATTATACCGGCATTTTCAATGCCCGGATGTGGCCGGCGGCACGGACAGGAAAGAAGCCGCAAGACGTATTTTAACAGGCAGAAGGAGGTGAGGATAATGCCAAAAGGAGACAGAACCGGCCCGCAGGGTGATGGCGCCGGTACCGGCAGCGGCCGTGGCGGATGCACGCCTGGTAAGGGCGGCAGAGGTTCCGGTCAGGGGCGCGGACGTGGCGGCAGACAAGGTCAGGGGCAGGGCCAGGGTCAAGGTCAGGGAAACAGAAAATAATATAAAATCTGAATTCTGTAAGTATCAAGGAATTAGATTTACAGGGTTTCGGGATAAATAACTAAATTAATATCCAAGGAGGTGAATACTATGCCTGGATTTGATGGAAGCGGACCAATGGGTGGCGGCCCCATGACAGGGGGTGCCAGGGGATATTGTAATTCTGCCCGCACAGGATATGGACGGCCCATGGGGTATGGCAGAGGAATGGCTTACGGACGAGGTGCCAGAGGCGGCTATGCTCCCGGCAGAGGTCTCCGGCGCGGGTATGGCGGGGTGTATGATCAGTATCCGCCTGTGTATGACCGGGAACCGATTGATGAATTGAGCGCTCTTAAACAGCAGGCCGATTCAATTAAAAATACATTGGAGTCCATAAACAGCCGAATTGCTCAGCTGGAAAAAATAGATTAACTGATAACATTTTAATGATGTGCTGTTGCAATCAAGCCCCAATCCGTCTTTGGTGATTACGATCATCACCAGAGACGGATATAATCGGTAAGATCATAACGAAAGCGTAGCATGTCGAAAAGTTTTTCGCAGACACAATAAACTCGGCAAACAGCCGATTCTGCATAGAGGAGGAATCATAAATGAAGATCGCAGTATCCGCCAAGGGAATGGATATTGATTCGGAAATTGACGAGCGGTTTGGGCGGGCTGCTTACCTGTTGATCATTGATACGGAAAACTTTGATGTAATGGTTTTGGATAATTCGGAAAATATAAACGCAGCCCAGGGTGCGGGAATCCAGGCGGCTTCCATGGTCAGCGGCAGTGGTGCCCAAGCGGTGATCACCGGTTCCTGCGGCCCCAAAGCCATGACGGCATTTTCCGCAACCAACATCCAGGTGTTTACCGGCCAGACCGGCTCTGTCCGTCAGGCGGTTGAACGCTTTAAACAAGGCGGGCTGCAGCCGGCTGATCAAGCCAACGTCGGGGAAAAATTCGGCATGACCGGCGGAGCCGGTGGGAATGCCGGCGGTTTTTCGTCCCGAACCGGCGGGCGATGCATGGGCGGTTCCGGCCGTGGTATGGGTATGGCCGGTGGTGGCCGTGGTATGGGAGGCGGCGGAAGATGCATGAGCGGTTCCGGACGCGGCATGGGAATGGGCCGGGGAACAGGAATGCAGGGTTCCGCAAATTTGCCTCCGGCAGCCGCCTCAAAACAGGAACGTCTGGCAGAATTAAAACAACAGGCCGCTGATTTGCAGCAGCAGATGGAAGATATTCAGAAAAAAATTAAAAATATGTAGAAGCTGAGAAAGAAATAAAAATGAATAATTTCGATGATTTTGTAAATAACTTGCAGGAACAGATCTATGATGAGGCAAAAGATGCTTATGGCGAAAAAGGTTTTCAGCGGTGGCGAAATCCAAAGTACAACGGTCAAATAACGTCTCCGGACGGCCATGCGCGAATCACCGGTGAGTGTGGTGATACAATGGAAATTTTTCTAAAATTTGAAAATAACCGCGTAAAACAGGCGGCATATTTTACCGATGGATGCGCATCCAGCGCTATCTGCGGGTCATTTGCCGCCGAATTGGCCGTGGGCAGAGATCCGGATGAATTAACCGATATAACCGGTGACGCTGTTTTAAAAGAGATCGGCAGGCTCCCGGCATCAGACCAGCATTGTGCCGGACTGGCCGCAGCAACCCTTCAGGAGGCGTTGGGTAATTATATGAAGGAGATAAAATGACTAAAGTTGCCATTATTCGTTGTGAAAAAAATGAGAACAGGTGTCCATTGACCAATTGTTTTAAATGCCTGAGTGAAAATAAACAAGGGTTTGCCGGATACAGCGGCAGCGTACTCGTAGGTGTCTTTACATGCCGCTGTCAGGGCGAGAATGTTGCTGATCTGGCAAAAATACTTAAGTCCAAGGGCGCGGAAGCCATTCATTTTTGTACCTGCATGTTTGCTAACAAAACGGATAAAGGATGGATAACCGATAACGGCGGCTTTTGTGATCATCTGGATAAAATTATTGAACAGGTTCACGAGGCCACCGGTCTTGCTTGTGTTAAAGGCAGCGCGCATCTGCCCAAAGACTATGAACTTGAAATACTTCGATAGGGCTGGATACGATAACTATGAAAGCTTCTGAAAAAAAATTTGTTCACCTTTATACCGGCAATGG
The DNA here is from genome assembly GCA_030145385.1 of Desulfococcaceae bacterium. Lineage (GTDB taxonomy): Bacteria > Desulfobacterota > Desulfobacteria > Desulfobacterales > Desulfosalsimonadaceae > SURF-3. Next base: position 21,085 of record JAQYVU010000075.1, on the reverse strand, counting down.
CAAAGGGAAAACAACTGCTGCTATCGGCCTTGCCATCCGGGCAGCCGGGCATGGCATGAAAACCTATATCGGCCAGTTTTTGAAAGGTCAGCTTTACGGGGAGTTGACGGAATTAAAAAATCATCCGTTGATCACCATTGAGCAGCACGGTGACACAAAATGTATCCGAAAAGAGGATGTCACCCAAGCTCACATTGACCAGGCACGCCTTGGCCTTAAAAAAGTGTCCGATGCCATGCTTTCCGGCCAATATGATATCCTGGTGATGGATGAAATCAATGTAACGGTCTGGTTTGGGCTGCTTTCGGCTGACGAGGTGATTGATGTTTTAAAAAAAAGGCCTGACAATCTGGAAGTCATCTTAACCGGCCGTAATGCCCCTGAAAAATTAATTAATGCCGCTGACCTGGTTACGGAAATGAAAGAAATTAAGCATTATTATACGCAAGGTGTGTTGGCAAGGGATGGTATAGAACGGTAAAAAAAATCTGGTGAGAATTTTTAAGAAGGGCGTTTCCGGTTTATTTCGGGCGTCCTTTTTTTATGCCCTGCCTTCATGTTGAAAAGTCTGCCGGGCTGTGTCATATGCTATTTGTCTCGTCATTTCATCCTTGGCAGACACTGAAAGGGAAAACTGGTTTTTTGGCCTTTCAAATGATGATAAATTTTTAGAAAGGTCATTTTTTAAATGGCTGGACAAAATCCCCTTTGTCCTTTTATTGCTTCTTTCTTTATTCCTTGGATTGGCGCCCGAACACTAATCACAGTCAAGAACATTGCGGATGACTTTGGACAGCTCGTTTTTAGTAAATGGTTTAATAATGTAATCCTTTGCCCCCATTTTGATCGAGTCTTTAATCGACCCCTTGCTGGAATACCCGCTGGCGATAATCACTTTGACATCAGGGTTTGTGTGAATCATTTTTTCAAGGCATCGGAACCCCCCGATCCCCGGCATGCTCAGGTCAAGCACCACCAGGTCGATTCGTTCTTTGTACTCAGCGTATGTTTTGAGCGCGCTTTCCCCATTTTCGGCAGTCAGGGTCTGATAGCCAAGGGAGTGCAGTATGCCCTGCGTCAGCTGCCGGATAGATGCCTCATCATCAATGATTAAAATCGTTTCAATGCCGGTCATCAGATGTTCCGTGTCCGGATGCGGTGTGCCGGATATATCAATGCCTTCAACAGCCGGAATATAAATCGTGAAGGTGGTCCCCGAGCCGATTTTGCTGTCGCAGAATATCAGCCCGTTGTGAGATTTAACAATACCGTAAATAACGGATAATCCGAGACCGGTTCCTTTGCCCACTTCTTTTGTGGAGAAAAACGGCTCAAATATGCGTTCCTGGGTTTCTGCGGGGATTCCGTGACCGTTGTCTGAAATGGTTAAAATAACGGCACGGAAGGCTTGGCTGTAATTTAAAGTATCGGAATGAAGTTTTGCAATAGATTTGTCAATTAACCCGTTTTTTGTTTTAATGATCAGTTTGCCGCCTCCCGGCATGGAATCCCGGGCATTAATACACAGGTTCATTAACACCTGTTCGATCTGTAACTGGTCTGCGTTAACGGTATAAAGATCATCCTCAAGATCCAGTTCAATTTCAATCATTTTCGGAAACAGACGTTCCAGCATTTTTTTGATTTTCCGGATTTCCACGTTCAGGAAAGTCGTCATGAGATTTGTTTCTGCTTTTCTGCTGAAAGTCATCAGCTGCTTTACGAGATCAGCCCCCCGCCTGGCGGATTTAAAAATTTCTTCCAGTCCGTCTTTAAATTCAGGGGATGCGCCATCCATGAGAAGTTCCGCGTTTCCGGAAATAACATACAGCAGGTTGTTAAAATCGTGGGCAATGCCGCCGGCCAGGGTCCCGATGGCTTCCATCTTTTGTGCGCGGCGCAGCAGGTCCTCTTTTGTTTTTAATTCCGCCTCAGCATTTAACTGCTCCGTGATGTCGCTGCCGATGCTCAATATTTCAGTTATACCTGTTTTTTTGTCTTCAAATACTTTATTGGTCCAGGCAACCCAGATCCTGCGTCCGTTTTTGCAGAGATTCTCATTTATATGATAATGGTAATTTTTCGGGTTTGAGCAGATATCACTCATGATTTCTGTTAAATTTCTACCCGTCGATTCTAGCTCAGGGACAATTGAACCAATCACGTGTTTTCCGATAACTTCTTTTTTTTGAAACCCCAGAACTTTTTCCGCATATTCATTAAAGTATGTAATGCTTCCTGTTTTATCCCATCGAAGAATGATGCTGTTGGCATTTTCAACCAGTTCACGGTATTTTTTTTCACTGCCAGACAATGCGGCTTCAATTTTTTTCCGTTCTTGCAGTTCGATATTCAGCTGTAAATTTGCGGATGACAGTTCCTGGGTTCTGTGGATAACACTTTGTTCCAGGGTTTCATGGGCGGCTTTGAGTTTTTTTTCCGCCTGCCGGCGTTTGATGATATTGATGGAAAGCAGAAAAACGATCATCAAAAGGGAAATGATGCTCACAAGTATGGTGGTAATTAGCTTTTTATATTCTGAAAAAAAGGAATAGGGCTGGTTGATGACAATGCTGCCTTTCGGCAGATCAGAAGGTTGTATTCCGAATCTTTCCATCTGGCGAAAATCAAAAAAATAGTGATTCGGGCTTTTTTGTATCACCGGTATACGGTCGGCTTTTTCGCCGGCAAGAATACGCAAGGCCAGTTTGCCCGCCGCTTCTCCCTGAAAATAACCGCTTGCCAGTTTCCCGCCGACAATGCCGGACCCCAGACTGAAATCCCATGCTCCGTAGACCGGAACCCGGCTGATGTTTGAAATCAGGCGGATACTTTCATCGTATTCAAAAAAATTACCAGCACGGTCCCTGAAGAAAAAAGTATAAAATACAAGACTGTCTGGCGGCAGTTTTTCCAGGTAATCCAAGATGGCATGCATTTCGTAATTTTCAAGAAATTCAAAGCGGATGGTGTCCCGGTAATCTGAAATTACGTCTGAAAATTTTTGCTGCACTTTTTTTCCGGTGGTGGTGGTGTCATTGACAAAAACAATGCGGCGGGTGTCCGGATGCAGCTTTAATGCGATCTCTATTCCGGCTTTTAAATCCGCTTCTTCATTGACGCCTGTAAATAAAGGCAAACCGCTGATGTCTTCGGGCTGATAATAATTAACACCGCAAAACACAACCGGAGTGTCCGGGAAAATATATTCGGAATAATAAGTTAAAAAATTAAATGCATTGTCATCAGATGAAATGATCACATCAAATTTTTTATGTGCGTATTTTTGTTTATAAAGTGCAAATAATTGAAGAATATAGGTGTCGTCTGGAAAGTGTTTCGTGTCCATATATTCGATACTTAGAACCGCTTCCGGATATTTATCCGACAGGACATCGATAATGCCCCTGGTGATATCATCACTCCATTTGTATCCCGGATGGTAGGAGTTCAGGATAAGAATGTTTTGAGCGGTATTTGTCCCGGCATACGCATGCAGAGCTATAAAAAGTGTCAGAATGATTGCTTTAAAAACAATGAATTGATATCTCATATACTGTTGGTCTTTTATAGTTTACTTGAAGGGAATTTTTTCAACAGTCAGATGTATATCATAATTTAGAAATCAAAGTAAAAATTAAATTGAACAAGCACTTTAAAATATTCGATCCAAAGGGAAGTATATTTTACGCGAACCGCAGATGTATGGTTTTGTGATAGTTTGTAAGGTCCTTATATTCATTGATAAAAAATTTTACCATTCAGCCAATCCGGATGGATGAAACGGAGGCAATACAATGCGTTCAAAACAAATACGGCAAATCGAATTCATCGGCATCGGACTGATCATGGGATTGCTCTTTTTGTCGGTTCCAAAAGATGCTGCCGCTGAAAACACACAAAATCCGGATCACGGCATCTATGCCGAACTTTTGGCAATGTATGTTCAAAATGGTGTTGTCAATTACGCGGGATTTAAAAAGGATGAAAAGAAACTGGACCGGTACCTGGAAATTTTTGAATTCACGGATGTCCATAAGCTGTCCCGTGACGAACAGATGGCCTTTTATATCAATGCCTATAACGCGTGGACCATCAAGCTCATCCTGTCCGGATATCCGGAGGTCGAATCGATTAAGGATCTGGGCGGGTTTTTCTCGGGGCCGTGGAAGAAAAAATTTGTCCGTTTAAACGGAAGCATTGTAACCCTTGACCATGTTGAACATGAAATTTTAAGACCGACATATAAAGATCCGCGTATCCATTTTGCCGTGAACTGTGCATCAAAAGGGTGCCCGCCGCTGATCGCAGAACCCTATGATGGGATTCGTCTGGATGAACAGCTGGACCGGTCAACCCGTGCATTTATCAATGACCCGAAAAAAAATTATTTGGCCGGGGACCAACTGTATGTGACCAGTATTTTTAAGTGGTTTTCAGAAGATTTCAACGATGATGTGATCGGATTTTTTATTAAATATGCGGATGAGCCTTTAAAAAAACAGATTCAGGCCCGGCAAGACCAGATTAAAGTCAAGTACCTGGATTATGACTGGTCGTTGAACGGGCATTGACGGTTTTTTATTTTTTTGGGGTCAATATAAATTCAATCACATGCTGACGTGTCGGACAACAGCATCCATTTATCAAACCCCTTATGCTTGGGTTTTTTATCGTGTCTTAGGTGTTATATCCACTCCTGCAGCAGGATCAGCGAAATTTCCCCCGGTAAAAGTTGGCCATTAGCAAAAAACATCTTATTTTCATACAGGATGTTCGGCCATTGTTGTGCAATGGAGAGAAACCAAATAATGTATCAATGGACAGGGGGGGGGAGTCTGATGACGCCGGATAAAAAAATCAAAAAGTAACGTATGCGTCGCCAACAGTAAAAAGGATTTTAGAAATGATCGATTTAAATGAAAAATCAACGGCACCGGATGTTTCCGGTTTGACTGTTCTGAGCATGGAGAAAAACGTTGTTCAACTGGGATCTCTGTGGCACGAACGGCAAATAGTACTGACCTTTTTACGGCATTTTGGATGAATGTTTGCCCGGCAGCAGGCTGCTGCCCTGATGGAAATTAAGGATCAGCTGGACAACGCCGGGGTCGGCCTGGTGGCGATCGGCAGCGGGAAACCGGCCCAGGCCAAAGAATTTGTCGCGTTGTTTTCGTTTGAAGGTGAGATGTATGTAGACCCAAGCCTGAAAACCTATAAAGCATTCAAGCTTGTTCGCGGTTTGTGGCGCACGCTGGGTCCTGCATCCATAGGGCGCGGAATGACGGCGATGAAAGCGGGGTTCCGTCAGGGAAAGAATGCCGGCGATCTCTGGCAGCAGGGCGGTATGTTCGTGATTGGTCCCAGCGATCAGTTAGGCAATCAGATGCTTTTTCAGCACCGCAACCAGGCTGCCGGTGATCATGCGGATTTGAATGCTGTGCTCACCGCTTGTCGGGCTTCGTGATTTTTTTTAATCGTGTCGTCAGAACGGTTTTTATGATTTTTTTCTTAAAATATCCTTTTCAGCCTTAAAAGCAACCAGACAGGCTCTGTATGAGGCCTGGTGTTATAACTTTTTCTAAATTTTCAAAAGCTTAACTTGGATCGACCCTATTTCCTATTTCCACACCCCTTCTCTATTGAAAAAAGACGGGATTCAACAACTATCTGATTTGTAGATTGTTTCTGTTTATTGATCATGGTTAAGCAAACTGCCAGCAAAAATTCCCGGCTTGACAAATAATCCAAAATATTTAATTTTTTTATTATAACAAGCGTCCGGGAAACGAGAACCAAATACCGTTCAGGCCTCTGTTATTTTCGTCCGCGCCCCGCTCTCGCCAGTATGATGATCCCATTTAATTATGTCATCCGTACCGTCACTTGTAGCTTCGTTGCTGATATTCAGATCGATCAAAGACTATTCATTATATTCTTAACCGACTGACCCGATGATCATTGTATTCATTTCGGATGCTGTTTGTTTGCGGCAGCACTGTCGTTGATGGCAAACCGGAAATGTTTCAATATCAATGCGATATGTGAAAAAAAGACACAAAATGATTAATCATCAATGCTTTATCATAATCCTGATGGTCATTTCGACCTTTGGATCAGCCGGCGCCGGATCCTATGAGTATCACCTCTCACATCCTTGCGGACTTGATTCCGAGTTAACCGTGATCGGATTCCGTCAATACCATCTTGTCAGGGACAAAGAGACATTGCTCGATATCTCCAGAAATTACGGCCTGGGATTCAATGAAATCGAGCTGTTGTATCCGGACCTGGACCCATGGGTTCCGGGTGCGGGCAAACGATTGCATATTCCGACCCAATGGGTTCTGCCGCCGACCCGGTATGAAGACGTGGTTATTAATATCCCGGAAATGCGCCTGTACCGGTTTTTTAAAAAAATCTCGATGGTAAAAACCTATGCGATCGGAATCGGCCGGCAAGGTTTTGAAACTCCGGTAACCGTGAGCCGAGTTGCGGATTTAAAGACAAATCCATCCTGGACTGTGCCGCCATCTGCAAGGGATGCATACGGTAAAACAGTTGTTCCGCCGGGGCCGGATAACCCGCTTGGCGATTTCTGGATCGGTTTATCCACACGGCACATCGGGATTCACGGAACCAATTTCCCCTGGGCCGTCGGCAGGCTGGTCAGCCGGGGATGCATACGAATGTATCCGGAACATGTTTCCCGGTTCTTCAAAGAAGTTATTAAGGGAACCATTGTTGAGCTGATTTATGAACCGGTTAAAATCGGTTTTGCTAACAGCAGGATTTTTCTTGAAGTACACCCCGACATCTACAACAGAATTCCTGATCTGTTTAAGCATACAGTAGCGCTGATCATGCAGAAAGGCCTTTTGGACAAGGTTGACTGGAATAAGGTTGAGCAGTGCCTGCTTGAAAAAAACGGGGCGCCTGAAGTTATCGGGGTTATTTAAAAAGGAGACGACATTTTAACATGGGCATATTCATTATGTAACAAACAAAACCTTTATCACAGGCATTTAACTTTAAAAAAGGAGCTGTTAAAATGAAAACACAATTAAAAAAAATGGTTACAATTATTTGTGTTCTGATGATGGCCGTGTCGTTTATGGCTGCCGGATGTGCCACCTCCTCCCAGGTCGAACAACTTCAGGCTCAGGTCGATACGGCGACGCAAAAGGCCGACGATGCAATGGCTGCAGCGCAAGCGGCAAAGGCCGCCGCCGATGCGGCAACAGCAGCAGCTGATAATTACTCAGCGAGTTGTGACAAAGCTGCCCAGAATGCCGGGCAGGCTGCCGATCGGGCCGAAGCTGCCGCCGAAAGGGCTGATACCGCCGCCAGCAAATCAGAAGCTCTGTTTATGAAGCAAATGAAAAAGTGATTTTCATCCCGCGAGAAATGCGGGTTAACACGGTGTTAGTTGAAATTAAACAACATCAATCCCGTTTTCTTTGCACCATTTGCCAAGAGCGTGTTCTTCCCGACTGTTCTCTATTTCGTACCATTTATTGAGCAGGCCGCGCCGTTCCAGTAGATCTTTGTAACGGGAGTATGCTCCGTTGCGCCGGAACATTTGCCGGACATTCTCGTAATCGTCGGGCAGGAATTCTTCGACGAACTCAAATACCAGATTTTTCCCAAGATCAAGGTCATTCTTGTGGGGGATCTCAATGCACTGATCCAAATCAAGATCATCTTCGTCTTCTGTTTCATCGATCCCTGACATTTCAGAGCTGTACAGGATCTTGCCGGTATCTCTGCACAGCACAGCCGAATTCATCCCGTACATTGCTGAGCTGACATACATAAAAGCATTTTCAATGTCTGAGAACGAAAATCTGGTCATATCTGTCTCCGAAATTTTTATCTGCTTTTCATTCAGGCCCGATTGTTTGGGGAAACGTTATATCTTTGAAATAATACACAATTAATAAAGTAATTGCAACTTAAATGGCATCCCGGAAATCTGTGACCATCGTTTGCATAATTTGGCAACATCTCCCTGAAATTGATAACGGGTGTGGGGCGCGAGGAACGAATGTCCCTATTATTCGAAATATTGCGATGCCCCCTCACGATGAATCATTGTGCCGTGAATGCCGATACGAATTGAAGTCTTTCCAGTTGAACCAGCATGACAGAGTAAATGCCAGGAGACCCAGAATCAGGACGCCCGCGTCCACTATCAAAGGGTTACATGTAAATCCCGTCAGTTTGTCTAAATAATACTTAACATAGGAATACGGCAAGTCAGTCTCGCCGAGTTTGCTCTTGACCTGCCAATGCCAGTCCGTGGAAGGGCAGTAGCCCCAACCGTAAAATATTCCCAAGCCGAACCAGGACAGCAAAGTCAGGCCGATAGTTGCCAGATGTATGCGTCGTGTCCTTCTCCAGGCCCAGCCGGTTAGATTAAACAGCACAAAGCTGCCATGGAATATGATGAAAAAATAATCAAGGAACGTGTACATTCAAATCTGTTTTGTATACCTTCAGTCGTGTTTATAGTTAAATGATCCCAAAGCCATTTTGCTATTCTTGAAAGAGTATACAATATTTGATGTTATTCGCAATTCAGGGTTCGTTTTGTGTGATTTATAATATAATAATCAAGGCGATCCCGTTTATTCTCTACTTTTTTTTGGCGGGCAAGGCAAAGTAGCAAAAGAAAGCCCGCCCTGTCACTTGTCCCTCCTTCGTCGGGATGCCCTGTGCTCCTCAAAGCTGTCGGAATTTTGGAAACGCTGCGCTCAAACAGTCCAAAATTCTTTTCGCGAGTTTTTCGGTGCTCGGCTGCGTGACAATGGGGAATCCCCCGGCGTTTATTCTTTGCTAAAAATGTTGTGAAATCGGGATGTAGCAGGGGGGCATTCATATCTGTTTTTTTCTCGCTCTGTCTGGAGACAAAATAAATGGTGAAATATGATCGGCGGAGGGGTTTTGCCCATTGTGATGCGGCTCTGAACCGATGGTTTCCGTGGGACACGGGGGCAAACTGTTTGAGCGGGTAAATGACTATGAACCTGTTTATTTTGATAAACGGGAGAGGTAAAAAAACCTCCGGTATTCCGCTTTACCAGCGAGTTTTTGACCCCGCCACGGAAGCCATCGGGGCAGGGAATACCGCAGCGCAGGGCTGGGTTCTTTTGTTACTTTTCTTGCCCATCAAGAAAAGTAAAAGAGGAAAAACCGATTAATAAGGTGTGGTTACGCCAGAACGTTTTTCATGTATTTTTTTTTAAAAACGCTCTTTTTGTCATCGAAAACAGCCAGATAGGTTCTGTATGAGGCCTGGTTTTTATAACTTTTTCCAAATTTTCAAATAGTTAACTTGGCCCGACCCTATTTTCCTTTTTTACATATATTCATTTTAATGAATTGACTGTAATGCCCAAAATTTATGCAGCCCCTTACAGGGCAGGCACAGGGGCCTGACCCTACGGGGTTTTGCGATAAATTTTGCCGGGCCGGCCATTTATCCCCGGCTCATTAATCAGAACAAGCATATTATTATGACCCAATGTGTCGGGAGGCAGATGTGATTTTGACTCTTGTTAAAAAATTAAATGAGTCACGGGCAGCCCCTCGCCATATTGAGATCAACGTTTATGCAATTTTTTCCCCATCACGAAGAATTGGTTTCAGCCGATAAATCGCCTTCGCCTCAGGACTGTTCATTGCATGCCAAAGATCCCAATCCTGCTGCAAACCCAACCAAAAATCTGCTGACATACCCAACACACGGGAAAGCCGCAAAGCGGTATCCGGAGTTACCGAACGCCGCCCCTTAATGATTTCGTTCAGGCGAGGGTACGAAACTCCCAGACGACGCGCAAGTTCTGTTTGCGTTAGCGCAAGGGGCTTAATAAATTCTTCGAAAAGCATTTCCCCCGGATGAGTTGGCGGACGCTTGCGGGGGAGTCGCCGTCCGACAACTTCATTAGTGGTAATCTGTGATTTCGATTTCACAGGCATAGCCTTCCTCCCATATAAAACAAATTCGGTATTGCTGATTTATCCGGATACTATACTGATTCTCCCGATCGCCTTTAAGCTGTTCCAGGCGATTTCCCGGAGGCACTTTGAGTTCACTGACTTCTCGGACCCGGTTTATTTGATCCAACTTTCGACGCGCAACAGGCCAGATTGATTGTGGGCAGCATTTTCTGGCAGCTTGAGATGCCAATCCATCAAAGATGTCCTCTGTGCCCTTGGTTTTGAAAGATTGTATCATAGGTCATATTATAACGTGGTCCATTATAGCGGTCAACTTCTTTAACATAAGGTGGAATTGAGGCTTGATGAATCATTTCATTTCTGAAATAATTTTTTACATATATTCATTTTAATGAATTGACTGCAATACCCGAAATCCATGCAGCCCCCTGCAAGGGCAGGCTCAGGGGCCTGCCCCTACGATGGGTGGCGATAAATTTTGCCGGGCCGGCCATTTATCCCCGGCTCATTAATCAGAACAAGCATATTATTATGACCCAATGGGATGACAATGCCGCTGCCATGGCGTCGCGGTTTGTAAACAGCACCCGCCGTCACGTGTTTCTGACCGGCAAGGCCGGGACCGGAAAAACGACATTTCTGCACGCCATCAGCCGAAGTACCCATAAAAACACCATCGTTGCCGCCCCCACGGGTATTGCCGCTATCAACGCCCAGGGCGTGACCCTGCATTCCCTGTTTCAGCTGCCGTTTGGATCGTTTATTCCGTCGGATCATTTTTCCGGGGAAGAAGCGCCCAATTTCCAGCTCAATACCCCCCAGACCCTTACCCGCCAGATGAAAATGCACGGGGCCAAGCGGAATCTGCTGAAAAAAATGGAATTGCTGATCATCGACGAAGTAAGCATGCTGCGCGCGGATACATTGGATGCTATTGATGCTGTTTTGCGTCGTGTCCGGCGGCGTCATGTCCCTTTCGGCGGCGTTCAGATTCTGTTTATCGGCGATCTGCTGCAGCTGCCGCCCGTGGTCAAAGATGCGGAATGGCAGGTGCTTGCCCAGTATTATCCGACCCTGTTTTTCTTTGCCGCCCAGGCGCTTGAAAACGACCAGCCGCTGTATATCGAGCTGGAAAAAATATACCGGCAGTCGGACGAAACGTTTATTTCCGTGTTAAACCATTTGCGCGATAATCAAATGACCCGCAAAGATGTGGACACGTTAAACCAGCATTACAAACCCGGATTTTCCCCTGCGGCAGAAGAGGGTTATGTGTATCTGACCACGCACAACTATAAAGCCGATCGGATCAACCGCGAAGAACTGGAAAAGCTGCCGGGAAAGATATTTAAGTACAGTGCGGTTGTTGACGGCAAGTTTGAGGAAAACATTCATCCGGTGGATCATGTGCTGGCGATGAAGATGGATGCGCAGGTGATGTTTATTAAAAATGATCCGTCCGGTGAAGGGCAGTTTTTCAACGGGAAAATCGGCAAAGTGGCCGCATTAAAGGGCAATGAAATCAAGGTGGCGTTTTCAGACGGCAGCTCGCCCGTGTGGGTGGAAAAATATACGTGGGAAAATAAACGCTTTGAATTAAACAAGGAAACCAGTGAGATCGAAGAAAAAGTGATCGGGAATTTTGTCCATTTTCCCTTAAAGCTGGCCTGGGCCATTACGGTGCATAAAAGCCAGGGGCTGACGTTTGAAAAAGCCATTATCGATATCTCGCAGGCGTTTGCCGCCGGACAGGTGTATGTGGCATTGTCGCGGCTCACGTCCCTGGAAGGGCTTGTGCTGACTTCGCCGTTCAGGCATCAGGGGCTAAAGCAGGAGGCGGCTCTTGCAGAATTTGCCCGGCTGAAAAATGATGCGGCAAATCTGGAGCAAGGGCTGCAGGACGCATCAACGTCATATTTGCGTGAAGAAGTAATGCTGGCGTTTGATTTTAAGGGTTTGGGCTCGGACCTGGATTATCATCTGCGCACTTACACCAAAGACGTGACCCGTTCGGAAAAGCAGAAACACCTGGACTGGGCCCGGTCTCTTCAATCCGACTTAAAGCCGGTCAAAGAAGTGGGGGACAAATTTTTAAACCAGCTGGATCGGATTTTACAGCCGGGCGATGGGGCGGACCGTCAGTTTTTAAGGGAGCGTGTTTGCGCGGCGCAGAATTATTTTGAACCTATTTTAAACGAATTTTCAAAAAAGATCGCCGGACATGTCGCAGAATTGCAGACAAGCAAAAAGGGCGTTAAACAATATATCCGTGAATTGCAGGATCTGGATCTCCTGTTTTACGGTCAGCTCGGCAAAATTTATAAAACCATGGCCTTAGTCGATGCCGCCATTGATAATAAAGAACTGACAAAATCAAGCATCATCATGCCGGAGCGCTGCGCTGCGGTTGCGGCCGCTTGTGCTGCAAATAAAATGGCCGGGCCGGGCCGGATCCGTCATGAATCAGCCGCAGGGGGTGCCGGGCGCAATAAGGCTTCCCAAAAATATAAACCGGACACCAGAGAAATGACCCTGGAGATGTTTAACAGCGGCAAAACCATCCATGATATAGCCGCAGAGCGGTCATTGAAAATTTCAACCATCCGGGGGCACCTGGCCTACTGGATTGAAGAGGGCGAGGTCGATATTGACCAGCTCATGTCAAAAGACGTGCTGGATGAAATCCTTGCGGCTTTCAAAAAGACGGGTACGCCCGGTTTGTCAGCGGTGAAAAAGTCGCTGAAGCATAAATACGATTTCAGCATGTTGAAACTGGTCTTGTCGTTTTTAAAGCAGCAGCAGTGGGAGGATATGGCGGAATAGACGAAAGCAAACATTGCTATGAGCATTGAACATCGAATTTTGAATAAGGTATTCCGCCTGTTTTTAAAAACGATAAACTGGCGGAGCGAGTGATTCCATTCAGCCGTTTCGGTGCCTCAAAGCGATTAGAATTGAGGCTTGATCTATCTTTTTTTTTCTGCAATACTTTCTATTAGTTAAGGATTTCTATTTAAGCACACCGAACCCTGCTCGCATAACTCAGCCTCAAAAAGAGAAAAAACCCTGTTTTAAATAATATCAAATTTTTGATACGATATAAGGATAAAAAGGGGGATCTCAATGAAGCGTCTGGATACATTTTCCACCCAGTCCATTCTTCGGATTGATGATCAGGATTTCAATTATTTCAGCCTGCCCAAACTGTTTGACCGTTTGAATATCGATTCTGCCAAAATGCCCGTCAGCATTAAAATTCTGCTGGAAAACATGCTCAGAAACGAAGACGGTAAGCGGGTCCAGAAAATGCATATTGAAGCGTTGAGCCGCTGGGCCCCGGATTTGGAGAGCCGGCAGGAAGTTCCGTTTATGCCGGCCCGGGTGCTGATGCAGGATTTTACCGGGGTCCCGGCAGTGGTGGATCTTGCGGCCATGCGGGACGCAGTGGCCCGGCTGGGTGCGGACCCTGAACTGATCAATCCCCAGGTTCCCGTGCATCTGGTGATCGACCATTCGGTCCAGGTGGACCAATTTGGCAGCACGAACTCTTTGGCCGTAAATGCGGAAAAAGAATTTGCGCGCAACCGGGAACGGTATATGTTTTTAAAATGGGGGCAGAAAAGTTTTGGAAATTTCAGCGTGGTTCCCCCGGCCACCGGGATTTGTCACCAGGTGAACCTGGAATTTTTAGCGCACGTGGTGATGAAAGAAACCGTTGCCGGCCATTCATTTCTATACCCGGATACCCTGGTGGGGCTGGATTCCCACACCACCATGATAAACGGAGTCGGCGTGTTCGGATGGGGCGTCGGCGGGATTGAAGCCGAAGCCGTGATGCTGGGCCAGCCGTATTACATGCTGATCCCCCAGGTGGTCGGTTTTGAGCTGACCGGGCAGATGCGGCAAGGCGCAACCGCCACAGACCTGGTGCTGTCCATCACGCAGATGATGCGGGAAAAGGGCGTGGTTGGAAAGTTTGTCGAATTTTTCGGAGACGGTTTAAAACAGTTGACCCTGCCGGACCGGGCCACGATTGCCAACATGACCCCGGAGTTCGGCGCCACCATGAGCCTTTTTCCGGTAGATGACGAAACACTCAATTACCTGAAATTTACCGGCCGGTCTGAATCCCATGTCCGTTTGATCGAAGCTTACCTCCAAGCCCAGGCTTTGTTCTGGAAACCGGAAATGCCGGTGCCGGAATTTACTGATACGCTGCATCTGGATTTAAAAGACGTTGCGCCGGCCCTGGCCGGGCCCCGGCGTCCGCAGGACCGGATTCCGCTTAACCGGATGAAAAAATCATTTATCGATGACCTGGCCAATATTTACAGCAAGGGTGATTGCACCGCAGTCCGGGATGAAGAGTGGGAAGGCGAGGGCGGGGCCATGGTGGACCCGGATAAGCTGACCCAGCAGGTAGTGTTTAGAAAACCCGCAGATGAAGACGGAATTTCAGTGAAACGGCCGTATCTCAGCTTTTACCTGGATCATGGATCCGTTGTGATTGCGGCGATTACCAGCTGTACCAACACGTCCAACCCCTCAGTTCTGCTGGGCGCCGGCCTGATGGCCAAAAAAGCCGTGGATTTCGGGCTCCAGGTAAGACCGTGGGTCAAAACCAGCCTGGCCCCCGGCTCGAAAGTGGTCACCGAATATCTGGAAGCCGCCGGACTCTTAACTTATCTGAAAGCATTAAGGTTTCACCCGGTGGCCTACGGCTGCACCACATGCATCGGCAACAGCGGGCCGCTGCCGTCCGATGTCACGCAGGTGGTTCAGGCAACCGATCTGGTGGTGGCATCCGTTCTGAGCGGTAACCGCAACTTTGAAGGGCGCATCAATCCGTTGACCCGAGCCAATTACCTGGCCTCCCCCATGCTGGTGGTCGCGTTTGCCCTGGCCGGAACGGTCAACATTAATATGGAAAAAGAACCTCTGGGCCATAATCCGAACAATGAGCCGATCTTTTTAAAAGATATATGGCCCACAAAAGAAGAAATCAAAGAGGCTATGGAACATCTTTCGCCGGACATGTTTTCCGCGCAGTACGGCAATGCGTTTGAAGGGGATGAGAACTGGCAGGCGCTGCCCCTGACCAAAAGCACGATTTACCCGTGGGACAACGGGTCAACCTATATCAAGGAACCGCCGTTTTTTAAGACAATGACCCTTGAACCCCAACAGCAGCAGCAGATTAAGGATGCCCGGGTTTTAGCTTTGATGGGGGACTCCATTACCACGGATCATATTTCACCGGCCGGTGCGATCCCGGCAGGCAGCCCAACAGACCGTTATCTGACGGACCAGGGGGTGGACAAAGATGACTTTAACTCCTATGGGTCGCGGCGGGGAAACCATGAAGTGATGATGCGGGGGACGTTCGGCAATATGCGGCTGAAAAATCAACTGGCACCGGGCACTGAGGGCGGGTGGACAAAGAATTTGTTGTCCGGGGAAATCCAATCCATCTATGATGCGGCCATGGCTTACCAGCAGGGAAATATCGATCTGGTGGTGATTGCCGGAAAGGAATACGGCACCGGCAGTTCCCGTGACTGGGCCGCCAAGGGCACCCTTTTGCTGGGTGTTCGTGCGGTCATAGCCCAAAGTTTTGAACGGATTCACCGGAGCAACTTGGTGGCTATGGGTGTGCTGCCGCTCCAGTTTTTAGACGGACAGACTGCCGCAACCCTTGGGCTCACCGGGGAAGAAGTGGTTGAAATCCAGGATCTGAGTGAAACAATGGCCCCCGGCCAGGAAGTCACGGTCAAAGTGTCAAGCAGGGAATCCCTGAAGGAATTTAAGACCATGCTGCGGCTGGATTCAGTGGTGGAAGTGGAATATTACCGGCATGGGGGGATTTTGCCGTATGTGATCCGGCAGATGGTTAAGAACGCTTAACGGGCGGGTAAACCTCGTCCCTACATAGAAGGATTTGCTCTATGTAAGGCTTTATGCCCTCCCGTATATTATTTTTTTTGTAAAAGGTGAACATGAAAGTTTATTTGAAATATAAAAAGGAAATAGCCGATGACACGTTATTGTTTGGGTTTGATTCTCCGGATGAGGCACTATCTTATACACCCGGGCAATATGCCTGCCTGAAACTGCCTTTGAAGTATCCGGATGAAAAAGGCCCGGAGCGGTATTTTTCCATCGTCAACCCGGCTGGCCAAGACAGAAGCATTGAAATTGCCACGCGGATATCCGGTACCGGTTTTAAACAGATCCTTGCCGGCATGCAGTCCGGGGACGCAGCTAAAATCACCAAAATCGGCGGCAAATTTATCCTGCCGCAAGACGTGGCCAAAGAGATCGTGATGGTGGCCGGCGGGGTGGGGATCACGCCGTTTAAATGCATGCTCGCGGATCTTGTCTTAAAAGAAGAAAAACGCCGGGTGACGCTTTTGTATTCAAACAAGAACAAGGCCAATACGGCATTTTATGATGAACTTTCGCAAATGGCACCAGCAGGATATCTTGTAAATGCCTATTTTGTCATGACCCGGGATGAATCCTGGCCCGGGCCCAGGGGCCGGATGAACGCACGCTTTATTGCCGACAATATCCCCGGATATGCGAAAAGATACTTTATGGTGGCCGGGCCGCCGAATTTCGTGGGCGGGATCAGCCAGGTGCTTGAAGAGCTTGGGATCAGCGATGTCAGGCTGGAAAAATTCTTCGGCTACTAAAAAATATCAATCTTTGACCGGAATGCTGGCAGTAATCGTCACCCCTTTTCCCGTATTTGATTCAATGAGCAGGTCGCCTTTAAAAAACCGGGCGCGCTCTTTCATGCCCATGATACCGTATGAGGAATCCGGCAGGGCTCTTGTATCGGGAATTCCTGAACCGTTATCCGAAATACGTAAAACTGCGTGGTCGTTTTTTACAAACATGTTGACCGTCACGGCTGCAGCGTCAGAGTGGCGGATAATATTGGTCAACGTTTCCTGGGCGATCCGGAAAAGAGCCATGGATCGGTTCGGGTCCAGGTCGACTGGTTCGGTGTTTAGCTCGATTTTAATATCGCGGCCCGTGTCTTTTAAAAAAGTGTTCGCCAGCCATTCAATGGCGGGTTCCAGGCCAAGATCGGCAAGGGGACCGGCCCGTAAATCAGATATCATGATTTTAATTGATTGAATCATCCGGTCTATTGTTTTTTCCATGTTTAATGTTATCTCTGTAAGCGGATTGAGATTATCCGGAAGTTTTTCCCGGCACCTGACCATGTTCATTTTCAGGGCAATTAATGTCTGCCCCAGGTCGTCATGGATTTCCCTGGCGATTCTTTTACGCTCATCTTCCACCGCTCGTTGCAGATACCTGGAAAGTTCTTGCGATTTCTCACCGGATCGGCGAAGGGCTTCTTCCGCTGTTTTGCGCCGGGTAATGTCCCGGGCAGAGCCGGCAATGCGTGTCAGGTTGCAGTTTAAGTCATACACGGGAACCATTTCATCCCGGATCCAGCGAATGCTTCCTTCTGTATTGATAATTCTGTATTCAATGGCTGTGTCCATAAAATCATGGGTATTCAGAATCTTTTTTTTATGTTCTTCCACCCGATGTCTGTCATCATCATGAATTGATTCCAAAAATACCCATGGGTTTTTATAGAGCTCGGCAACATTTTTTCCCCATGTTTTTTCAAATCCCGGGCTGACATAATAGACGTTCGTGTAATCATCTGAACAAAGATAAAAAACATCATTGATATTATCGGATATCTGGCGAAACCGTGCTTCGCTTTCCCGCAGTTCTAAGGTGCGTTCTGTGACCAGTTCCTGAAGATGTTCCCGGTGTGTCCGCAGTTCGTTTTCCGCCTGTTTTTGCTTTGTGATGTTTGTATGCACCCCGACTAAGCGCCGGACCTTGCCTTCATTATCCTTTACCGGGTAAGCTCGCAGAAAGATAATTAGAATTTTGCCGTCTTTCCCGTGCATTTCCACTTCTCCGATCCAGGGACTTCCGCCTGTAATTGTCGCAAATATCTCGCGCCCGATTTTTTCATCCGCGTAAAGCGTGCTGGGCGGATCATTGCCGATATCCCCAAACAGATCATTAAAAGACGCGTTCTGGTAATAATGTTTTCCCCGGGCAGTCGATATTCCGATGGCGTCGGCCGAGGCATCAACCGCTTTCTTGAAAATACTTAACTTTTCCTCTGCCAGCTTTTGTTTTGTAATATCTCGTATGAGCACGGAAAAGCCTGCTATATGATTGCTGTCATAAATCGGGGAATACGTAATTTCCAGATAACGGACATTGTTTTCTTCTGAAGCTTTGTTTTCTTCTGAAACCTCATTATTTGATGAAGCCGGGGTGTATTCTGCTTTGAATTGTTTCCCGAAAAGCACCTGCTCATGGACGATATTACGCAGGTCGTTCTCCTCTTTACCCGGTAAACACTGGTACGGCCCCGGCGCGGATTCCATCTTGACCCTGAAAATGTCATTCATAATTTTTTCGTAAGCTGAATTCCATGTCATCGGTTTTGCCTTCCGGTCACAGATGAGAACAGAATCGTCAACATTTTCTAAAAAAGATTTAACTCTGGAAATGGTTCTGCTCAATTCCTGGTTGGTTTTATTGAGCCTTGCGTTTTCTTTTTCCAGCTGCCGGATTCTTTGATCCAATGACTTATCGGTTGGTTTTGCGGACATTTTTTAACCTGTTTTAAAAATTATTTTGGTATCGGGATCGGAATTTTTGCCTTCAATTTAAAGTGAGTTGATTTTTTCTACAACAGCCGCGCCCATTTCCCGGGTTCCCACCGGCGGATGGGGTGAATCGGCTTTCTTCAAATCAGCGGTTACATGTTTTCCTTCTCTGATAACTGCTGCAATGGATTGCTCCAGCCGGTCGGCCGCAGCGGGTTTTTTCATATATTGGAGCATCAGCACGCTTGAGAGCAGGAGTCCGGTGGGGTTGACCTTGTTCTGGCTGGCGATGTCCGGGGCACTGCCGTGAGTGGCTTCGAACACGGCATAGTCGTTTCCCATATTGGCGCCCGGTGCAACCCCCAGACCGCCGATAATCCCGGCAGCCAGGTCGGAGATGATGTCGCCGTAGAGGTTGGGCAGGACCAGGACATCATATTTTTCCGGGTACTGGACGAGCTGCATGCACATGTTATCCACCAGTTTATGCTCGTAGATGAAATCCGGATATTTTTGACTGACTTCTTCGGCTGTCCGCATGAACAGACCGTCACTGTATTTCATGATATTGGCCTTATCAATGGCGGTCACTTTTTTACGGCCATGTTTTTTTGCGTATTCAAACGCAAAAGTAACGATCCTTTTGGAACCGGAAATGGATATGGGTTTGATGCTGATACCGGTGTCGCAGCCCAGTTCGATCCCTTTCTGCTCTTTTAAAAATTTTAAAATCGGTGCTTCTTCGCCGCAGCTGTCCATGAATTCAATGCCGGCATACAGGTCTTCCGTATTTTCCCTGACAATGATCAGGTCAATGGCTTCCGGATTCGTGATGCGGCTTTTGATGCCCTCGTAATATTTGCAGGGTCTTACGCTGGCATACAGATCCAGATCCTGTCGCAGCCGGACATTGACACTCCGGAACCCTTTGCCAATTGGTGTTTCAACCGGGCCTTTTAAAGCGATTTTGTTTTGCCGGATGGAAGCCAGCACCCGATCGGGCAAGGGGGTGTTCTCCTTTTGAATCACCGCTCCCCCGGCATGCTGAATATCCCAGTCGATGTCTACGCCTAAAGCGGCCACACATATTTTAACGACTTCCGCAATTTCCGGCCCGACACCGTCGCCGGGAATCAATGTGATGGTCTGGCTCATAATATAGAAACTCCTTTGTTATTTTAACGATCCTCCATGGGCACAAAATCACACTCTGCCGGGCCGCAGTATTCGCCGATATAGTCGGAAGAGGGCCGGTAGAGTACCGGTTTGGCATCCGCGCCCCCGAACTGCTCTTCAATCACATGGGCCGTCCACCCGGCAATTCTTGAAATGGCAAAGACCGGTGTGAACAGGTCGGCGGGAATGCCCATGTAATGGTACAGGGACGCACTGTAAAAATCGACATTTGGATAAATATCAATTCCTTTTTTTTCTTTAAATGCTTTTTTCCCTTTTTCTTCCAAAGTGACGGACATGTCATACCATTTTGTGTTGCCGGTAAGCTCCCCGAGTTTTTTGGACATAGGCGCCAGGATCCGGGCTCTGGGGTCACCTGTTTTATAAACGGCATGGCCGAGTCCCATCAGTTTGCCGCCGGTTTCCAGGATGTGCTTTACATAATCATCAATGGCATCAACGGAATTGATTTTTTTGAGCATCTGCATGACACGGGTGTTGGCGCCGCCATGCAGTTCTCCGGAAAGGGACCCGATCGCACCGGCAACAGCGGCATACATGTGCGCCCGGGTGGAGGCCACCTGCCGGGCCGAAAATGTGGATGCGTTAAATGAATGTTCGGCGTGAAGAACCAGGCAGACGTCAAAAAAACGGGCGGTGTTATCTTCGGATTTTTCACCGGTCATCATATACAAAAAATTTGCCGCGTGATTTAACGCGGGATCCGGGGCAACCGGTTCCCGGTGATTTCGGATGCGATGCCAGGCGGCCGCAATGGTGGCGATTTTGGCAACCAGGCTTTCGGCGATGCGCTGTGCGTTTTCAATGGTCAGTTCCGCCGCATTGGGGTCATTGCCGGCCAGCATTGGGATGGCTGCCTGCAGGATATCCATGGGCAAGGCATTATCCGGCTGTGTTTTTAACGCGGCAAGCAGGCTTTCAGGGATGGCCCGATTAGCAGCCAGCCTTTCATTCAGAGCGTTGAGCTGTTGCTCGTCTGGCAGGGATTCATACAACAGCAGGTGAACAATTTCTTCGTAGTTTGTCTGGTCAGACAAGTCAAAGATCGGATAACCCCGGTAAATCAGTTTGCCGGCCTCGCCATCCACATGGCTGATTCGGGTGCTGGCAACAGTGACACCTCTTAAGCCGGTGTTGATGATTTTTTTTGCATCTTCCATCTTTATCTCCTTTCGCCTGGTTGTATAACAGGGTTGGGAATTCCGGTACGATAAAATTCATATTATATTCTAAAAAATTATGAATTTCAAAAGACTATTATT
>JAQYVU010000074.1 GCA_030145385.1 Desulfococcaceae bacterium | reverse complement strand
GCGGCGTATCGGTTAACAGAAGTTGTGCATGCAATACACCGTGAGATACACCCAGGGGATAATTTCTGCCGCTGGCCGCAGACGACAGATAAGCAAAACAGGCCAGAATGCCGATGGCAATCCCGGCCTGCCAGGGTTTCCATGATTTGGTCATGATCCGCTGGAAAAACGGCATATCCGTTTTTTGGATGCTATTGGCATGCGCCGGCTTCTTTTGTTTCAACATCCATGCAACGATAATGGCGGCAATGGCAAATATTGCAGCAAGCAGTTCGTACGAAATGCCGGTAACAGATGAAAAAGTCACGGAAGATCCGCCCGGAGCCTTAACAATGAATTGTTTCAGATACATGGTCAATCCGTGAAGCGGGCCGTATTCCACAGCAGCCAGCCCCAGTGGAATACCGATAAGACCGGCCATGGAGTTTAAATTGCCCTGGCCGGACTTAAACAGGCATCCGCTGACACAGCCGCCGGCCAGCACGATACCCACGCCAAAAGCAATGCCGCCCACAATATAATTTGCCCATATGAATGGTTTGGGATTGAGTTTAACCCATCCCAGGGCGGATAATGCGGCAAAACCGATCATACTGACAACAATCACCGTGCAGATACCTAAAAACTTTTGCCAGTCTTTCATTAATAAAATTTCGCTGAAAGCAGACGCGCCGCAAAGATCGGCTTTTTCCAGAAAAAATCCGAACAAAAATCCAATGGGAACAGCGGTGAGCACCCAGAGACCGGTCGATGCGCTGACAATAAATATACCGATCATTGCAGTAGATAATATTAAGGTTAAGAATTTCCATTTTTCATAGGGTTGGGCTGGCATAAAATTGATTCCTCATTACCATCAATAAAACGTAAAATCGTATTATAACGATATTATTAAATAAAAAAATTTACCGTTTACAGATATTTAACCGATTGATATCCGGCAGCCGCTCAATCAGCGCCTGAATTTCTTTGTCTTCATCCAGCCAGTGTTTAAGGCTTCCGATCAGGCTCGCCGCATAGGGGCTTTCATTGCCGTCGGCAATCATATAATTGACCCATAAGCCGTCCTTTTTCGATAAAATCAAACCGGCATCTTCTAAAATCTGCAGATGCTTACTGGTGGTTGACTGAGCGAAATTTAATGCAGCCTGGATTTCACAAACACACATCATTCGCTGCTGAAGCATCTTCATTATTTTGACCCGGCTGGGGTCTGAAAGCGCTTTGGTGACTTTTAAAAAAGATTTCATCATCTCTCCTTGTTTATATATCGTAATATTGCGATATATGAATCCTGTCAATACTTTTTTAAAATTTACCGGTGCATTTTTTTCATTGGGATATCGGCACTGGCCGGGAACCCCACTTATAAGATTGATTGACAAAGCCGCCGAATATCTATAATGATTTCATTCTTTTAAAACATAGCCAAGCAGACGTTCCGGCCAAAACAAGGATGAAAAAACAGTGACACCCATCACGCCAGACACAAAAATCGATATAAAAACAGACATAAAAACAGATACAACAATTGACGACACGCAAAAATCCCTGGCTGATATGCTGGGGTGTATTCCCATTCTGGAAAAAATTGCGGACCAATCCGAACTTCTGGCGCTCTTGCCGGAACCTGAACGGATCGCCCTGATCACTGCCGCCGGAAAAATATCCCGGCCCGACCGGAAGGAAATCAAAAAGCGACATAAGGACAAAAAACGGCATATTCACCTGATTATTCTGGAAAAAGAGCGCAGGCTAAGAGCGGCCACAGGCATCCGTCGGGCCAGGGAAGCGGCGGTCTTTATTGCACCCCAACAAATTTTGTGCGCCAACCCTGAATCCGAACAGGCGGCGCAACGCGAAAATATTGACGAGACACTGGAATCGCCGCGCAACTGCTATGTATGCAAGGCCGAGTTTACCCGGCTCCATCAGTTTTACGATGCCATGTGCCCGAAATGCGCGGAATTCAATTATCAGAAACGGTTCCAGACGGCTTCCTTAACAGGACAGGTGGCTTTGATCACAGGCTCACGGCTCAAGATCGGGTACCAGGCCACTTTGATGATGCTCAGGGCCGGGGCAAGGGTGGTTGCCACCACCCGCTTTCCAAAGGATTCGGCCTTACGATTTTCCAGGGAACCGGATTTTTCCGACTGGGGCCACCGGCTCCATATTTATGGGCTGGATCTGCGCCACACACCCAGCGTGGAGCTTTTTACCGATTACTTCAAAGAGACCTACCAGCGACTGGACATCCTCATCAACAATGCCGCCCAGACGGTCCGGCGGCCCCCCGGATTTTATGCCCATCTCATGGAGAATGAAACAAGGACGGCGGCACAATTGCCAATAGACGCCCAGGCCCTTCTGGAGCACTACGAGTCCTGCATTTCCCAGCTGAAATACGGCCAGGCAGACGGTGCGGGTTCGGAAAATATGAAACTGGAAAAGCTGGATAAGAAAAAAACCGTACCCGCAACCTGGAACGGCACAGCACCCGGCATCGGCTTGCGCATATCCGCCCAGCTGTCCCAGATTCCCTATTCCTATGATCATTCCCTGGACGTGCCCGGGGCCTTTCCGGCAGAGAAACTCGATGCCGACCTCCAGCAGGTGGACCTTCGGAAGACCAATTCCTGGCGGCTGCGACTGGGGGAAATCCAGACCTCGGAACTGCTGGAGATCCAGCTGGTCAATTCCGTGGCGCCCTTTGTCCTGTGCAACCGGCTGGCAAATTTGATGAAACAGGATTATACCGGGCAAAAACATATTGTGAATGTGTCTGCGATGGAAGGCAAATTCATGCGGTTTAAAAAAGGCAGCCGCCACCCCCATACCAATATGGCCAAGGCTTCTTTGAACATGCTCACCCATACCGCAGCCAGTGATCTGGCCAAATACGGGATTTTCATAAATTCCGTTGACACCGGATGGGTCACGGATGAAGATCCGGCCATCCTGGCCAAACGCAAACAGGAATGCCATGACTTCCAGCCGCCCCTGGATATTGTGGACGGGGCAGCAAGGGTCTGTGATCCGTTTTTCCACGGCATTCTGACGGGAAAGCACTGGCGCGGCAAATTTTTAAAGGATTATTTCCCCATCGACTGGTAGCGTCCGGCCGCCTGCGGCACCTGGGAAGACCGGGTGAGGAAATAAGCGATCAAGAACACCTTAAGCGAAAAGATGGCCGCTGATGACATCGATGACATCCATCGACAAATAACTCCACAAGTGCTTCAGGCTCTCAAGAATGAACGTTCGGACACGTGACAAGCATGAGGGGGACCGTAAAAACCTTGGACGCGCATGGTTCTGATCACGGAAAAGCACGAGAGCGGCTCCGGACAAAATCGAAACCGGAATGGCGGAAATAATTTCTTCTGGCCGGTCAAAAAAAATCGGAAAAGGCCTTGAAGGAAGGTCGCAAAATAAAAAAGGGTTTAGCCGATTAGCTAAACCCTTTAAATTAAATGGCGTCCCCAAGGGGATTCGAACCCCTGTCGCCGGCGTGAAAGGCCGGTGTCCTGGACCAGGCTAGACGATGGGGACGCAAGCAAATTTATTTGGTGGGTCGTATTGGGCTCGAACCAATGACTCTCTCCTTAAAAGGGAGATACTCTACCGACTGAGTTAACGACCCAATTTTTTTTTCACCGCGTCTGCATAAAGTGTGATTGATATATGTTTATTTAATTCATGTCAATAAAAAAAATAACGCATTTATTATCTTTTTTCAATCACGAAAAATTTCAATAGTCCGATTCCGATGAACAGAAAAAAAACACCATTCTTATAAAATTGGCAAGGCGCGCAAATTCTGTGTAATGATTCGTACTTGTCGTATTATGAAAAAGCTCGAAACGCAGCGCATCACATAAGTTGGCTTTTTTACGAAGCCAAAAAATTATTTCCGCCAGAACTCCGGCACCAGAAAAATAATCACCGTATAAATTTCAAGTCGTCCCAACAACATACACCATGTCAGCAGCCATTTCCCCATGGCCGGCATTTCCGCATAATTATACACCGGACCGACACGGTTAAATCCCGGACCGATATTACCGATGGATGACGCCACCGCTGATATGGATGTCACCAGATCAACCCCCATTCCGGCCAGGAGCACGGAACACAAGGCAAAAATCCCCACATAAAGGGCTAAAAACCCGAGAATCCCCCGGATTACATCATCTGAAACGGTTTTTCCGCCGATCTTTACAGTGGTTACCGCATGAGGGTGGAGCAGGTTGAACAGTTCCTTGTAGCAGTATTTAAAACAGCACATAATCCGCATACATTTCATGCCGCCGCCGGTTGAACCGGCAGATGCACCAAGAAACATGCACATCAGTATAATCAATTTTGACATGGGCGGCCATTGATTGTAATCTGCGGTTGCAAAACCGGTGGTTGTAACAATTGAAATTACCTGAAAGGACCCGAACCGGAGGGCGTCGCCGATGCTTTTGTATACGGCACCGTGGATATTGAAACTGACAACAAGCGTTAATACGATAACAGCAGCCAAAAAAAACCGGCATTCGGAATCCTTCCAGAACGCCAGAGAATTGCCTTTCAGAAACTGATAATGAAGCGAAAAATTAATGCCGGCCAGTACCATAAAGACCATCACCACAACATCAAAATACACGCTGTTATAGTGTGCCATGGAAAGGTTTTTTGTAGAAAACCCGCCAGTGGGCAATGTGGTCATTGTATGGCATAAAGCATCATAAAATTCCATGCCGCCGATCAGCAGCATTAATAATTGCGCCAGCGACATGAGTGCATAGACTTTCCATAAAACTTTTGCGGTATCGCTGATCCGGGGTTTAAGCTTATCCGGCACCGGACTCGGCACTTCCGCCTTATAAAGCTGCATGCCGCCGACCCCCAGAAATGGCAGAATAGCCACGGATAATACAATGATTCCCATGCCGCCCAGCCATTGAATCAGGCTTCTCCATAGAAGGATTCCTTTGGGAACCGATTCAATATCGGTCATCACGGATGCCCCGGTTGTGGTGAATCCGGAAACGGATTCAAAAAAGGCATCCACAAAAACATCAAACACGCCGTTAAAGTAAAACGGCAATGCGGCAAAAAAACCCACTGAAATCCAACCGATGGCAACAATCGCCATTCCCTCACGCTGGCTGAGATACTCGGTTTTCGGTCCCCTGCAACAGATGTACAAAACACCACCGACTGCTGTAGTTATGGCCATGGACTTCATCAGGGGCACAACACTGGCATCATTGAAAAACAACCCGCATAAAAGGGGCACCGCCATTACCACGCCCAGAAAAAAAGTCAGGATCCCGACCATATAAAAAACGTAGTTCCAGCGCATTTAAAAAAACTCCAGTTTCACGGTAAGAATTTTTTCAATCTTTGAAATCACCTCACGCTTGGCAAAAATAAGAATCCGGTCATTGGGCTTAATGATACTTTCTCCGGAAGGAATCTCAATTTCGTCATCTCTGATAATCCCGATAACCAGGGCACCTTGCGGAATCTTCGTCCGCTTTAATGGTTTTCCAACAATATCAGATGTTTCCAACGCTACTGCCTCCAAAACTTCTGCCTGTTCGTCGGTCATGGTTCGGGCGGAAAGCACTTTGCCCCGGCGAATATGCTGGAGAATCGTATTAATAGCTGACAGGCGGGGACTGACGACCTGCTCAAGTCCGATGGTGGACATCAGGGAAAAATAACCGAACTTGCTAAGCTTGGTAATTGTTTTACGCGCCCCCATTTTCTTGGCAAGCAGCGACACCAGGATATTGGTTTCCTCATCATCGGTCAGGGTGATTACCACATCCATATCCTGAATATTCTCTTCATTGAGCAGACTCTGGTCTGAACCGTCTCCCTGTATGACCAGAACTTTATTCATCTGCTCAACAATTTCAGAGCACCGCTCCGGAGACCGTTCAATCAATTTTGTGTATATTGACTGACGCTCCAATACTTTTGCCAGCCTTAACCCGATCCGCCCGCCACCGACAATCATTGCCCGCTTAATTGGCTTTACATGCTTGTTAAACGCCTTTAAAATATTTCCAAGCCCTTCTTCCTCACTGATAAAATATATCAGATCTCCGGGATACAGGCGGTCATCTCCCCGGGGAATGATTGTTACCCCTTCACGGACCACGGCCGCCACCAGGATCCGCGCGCCGATTTTCTCAGACAAGCCGGATAGCCGGACACCCGCCAGGCGGGCATCTTTATCCATAAATATGCCGATCAGCTTTAAACGACCATCGGCAAATTCTCCCACATCGACCGCGCCGGGCACGCTCATGAAGCGTTCAATTGTTTTAACGACCTCAATTTCAGGGTTAATTACGGTATCAATATGGGGTGGGGCATCATGAAATATTCGATGATATTCATCATAATCCCTTTTCCGGATTCTTGCCAGCTTCTTGGTCGTCGGAGAAATCGTATCCGCCATCAGGCAGGCCACAAGATTTGTCTCATCACTGTCTGTTACCGCCAGCAGAATCTCCGCTTCCTTGATTCCGGCTTCCGCCAGGATCATGGGACTGCTGCCGGATCCGACAATGACGTCCACGTCAATTTTTTCCGAGACCTGGCTGATTGCTTCCGGATCCGTATCTATTACCACCACATCTTTATTCTCATAGGCCAACCGACTGGCAATATGAAAGCCGACCTGACCGGCGCCAACGATTATGATCTTCAACAAGTTCTCCTTTTAAGAGATTAAATAAAATTCAGTCCATTATAATGGAAACAGAACACGATGCCAATTCAATTTATTTGACGGGTATAAGTTTTTCCCTGCAACCGATTCTTCAAGCGGGTAAACCGCTGCTGAGTCTTATCATTTTTAATTGCAATTGCCAGCGCTTTTCTGGTGCCCACCAGAATAACCAGCCGCCGTCCCCGGGTGACCGCCGTATAAATAAGATTCCGCTGCAAAAGGATATAATGCTGGGTCAGCACCGGAATAATGACCGCCGGATATTCGGATCCCTGGGACTTATGAATGGAAACGGCGTATGCCGGCACAACCTCATCGAGTTCCGTAAAGTCATAAGCGATCTTTCTGCCATCAAATTCAACCATGACCTCCCGGATTTCCCGGTTGACGGCAACCACCCGTCCGATATCGCCGTTAAAAACATTTTTGTCATAATTGTTGCGGATCTGCATCACCTTGTCATGACAATGAAACGTTGTGTTACCGTAAAGAATACTGTCTTTCTGAGGGTTCAGGCGTTTTTGGAGTTCAATGTTTAAGTTGGCGGTCCCGACCAGTCCTTTATGCATCGGAGAAAGCACCTGGATTTCATCGATTGCGTCAATACCGAACTTTTGGGGTATCCGGTTTGCAGCCAGCTCAAGAATAATCTCCAACACGCGTTCCGGTGATTTTTGGTCAATAAAATAAAAATCCGTATTCTCGTCATTTTTAACGTCGGTTTTCGGCAAAAATCCATTATTAATCCGATGCGCATTCATGATAATCTGACTTTGCTGAGCCTGACGGAAAATCTCATTCAATCGGACAACCGGCACCACATGGGAGGCAATAATATCGGCCAGAATATTACCGGCACCGACTGACGGCAGCTGATTGACGTCTCCCACCAGAACCAGCGTTGCTTCCTGAGGCACTGCTTTGAGCAGGTGATGCATCAATACCGTATCGACCATAGAGGCTTCATCGACTATCAATAAATCACAATCCAGCGGGTCTTGTTCGTTTTTCTGCCCCTCCCCGCTGTGAAAGTTAAAGCAAAGCATCCGGTGGATGGTTTTGGCCGGAAAACCGGTTGTTTCGCTCATCTGCTTTGCCGCCCGGCCAGTGGGTGCGGCCAGAAGGATATTTACGTGCAGTTTCTGATAGATTTTCAAAACCGCCCGGATAATGGTTGTTTTTCCGGTTCCCGGACCACCGGTAATGACCATGAACTTGCTTTGAACAGCAGATAAAATGGCTTTTTTCTGATTATCCGCCAGACTGAAATCAAGTTGTTCCTGCACCCATTTTACCGACTGGCGGGCATCAACCGGTCCAATCGATTTTGGAGTGGCCATCAGGCGCTTTAACATATAGGAGATACCGGTTTCACAAAAATGATACCTGGACAGATACACGGCCCGGCCGGCATCTTGGTTTTCGGGCAAGGACAAGACATCATCTTCTGCTTCAATGACAATTTGTTTGTCTGCGGCAACCTGGTTCAGCCCATCAGCAACAAGACGTCCGTCAACTTTGAGAATCTCAGAACATTTTTCGATTAATTTCGGATAAGGAAAATATACATGGCCGTCGCTTGAGAGTTCATTTAAGACATACAGAATTCCGGCCCGGGTCCGCAGGGGGGAATCTTTGGAAAAACCGATGTTTGCAGCGATCTTGTCGGCGGTAAGAAAACCGATACCAAAAATATCAGTTGCCATCTGAAAGGGATTTTCAGTGACCACCGCAATGGAACGGTCACCATACTGTTTGAATATTTTGGTGGCATAGCCGGCACTGATCTGATGAGACTGCAAAAACATCATCACGGACCGGATCTCTTTCTGATCTTTCCAGGCCGTCTGAATCATTTCAATCCGTTTATCACCGATCCCGTCGATTTCAGACAACCTGTTTATCTTATTTTCTATGATATCGAGTGTTTTTTTACCAAACCGGCTGACAACGCGTCCGGCCATCACAGGCCCGATCCCTTTAATCAAACCGGAGCCCAGGTATTTTTTAATACCATGAATTGTGGCCGGCACGGTGTTCCGGTACTCCTCGACCTCAAACTGCTCACCATATTTCGGATGGATTTTCCATTGTCCCTGCAATTCCACAATCTCACCGGGCATGGGCTCTATCAGGTTTCCCACAACGGTGACCACCCGTTTTTCCCCCCGGACTTTCACCTGGGCGATGGTATATCCATTTTCCGGGTTAGTATACGTAATTCGTTCAATTTGACCGGTCAGGTCTACCCGCATAAGATGAAACTCAAATCTGTAGGTTGAAGAGCTGAGCTGTTCATAAACTTCGTTATTCAGCCATTGAAAAAAAGGGCTACGTCTTCAGACTGAAACGCCCTGTTCCTGAACCGCTCCAAATTTTGAGGATTCCCGGCTAAATGCCGATTACCTGAAACAAAACATCCGCAAAACAAAAAAGGCCATCCCATCTTGCCGTTTTTTAAGAACAAACAGTCAATTCAGGATGACCTGTTGATATTGGCTTGTCAATATTTTAAACCCACACGAATGTGTAAAACAAAAACGTGTCAGCGGCATATTAAAACCATTTTCTGCATAGGAAAGGGGCTGATAAAAATATCAACCGATATTGTTCAGCCCCCAAACAACTTTTAACGGAGGTACTGGAAAAAAAAGCTTAACCGGCAATTTTTTCACTGGCCAAATTAAAATACATGGAATCCGGATATTCAGAAACAAGCCGGCTGAACGCTTCCTTTTCCAGCTCCGGTTTTCCAAGCTTACCATACATCCGGCCAAGGTTAAAAAGCGCCTGGTCTTTGCTCACGGCGGCATCATCTGTCACAATCATTTCAAAGTATTTTGCCGCCTGTTCATAATCCGCCTTTCCCTCATAGGAATATGCCAGCCCGCTTAAAATCATGGTCTTAAACTCTGTTTTACCCAGCGCATCCAGTGCCTGATTGTAAATCTTGATGGCTTCATCGTAATTTTTGGTCAGATAGCATACATCCGCATACTGCATGATGGCGGCTTTTCCGGCACCGGTTGCGCCGTATTTTTCCGCAATAGCCTTAAAATTCTTCTTCACCTCTTCATACGCGATAAAAGAGGATTCATCTTTTTTGATCGCATTGTATTTTGCAATCGCCTTGCCGAGCATCATTGCCGCACGATCTTCAGATTGATTCTTATAATAGATGACACCGGTTATCACGATGGCCACCGCAACAACAACACCGACAGCAGCCATAATCTGTTTCTGATATTTTTTTACAAACTCCAGCATGTTGCCGACAAACACTAAAAACGGATCCGGCTCTTCAAGCAACTCCTTACGAGATTGTTCATCATTCATTTAACTGTCTCCATTGCAGTCGTTAATTTATAAAAACAAAGCTCTCATTATAAAAGATTCATTATACGGGCCCACCCGTCGTCAGGGATTTTTGCACCAACCACCTGACAGACTTCATACCCGCAGGCGGATGCCAGCTGACCGCTTTTTTCAAACGAATACCCATTGACCATTCCAAATAAAAACCCGGAAGCCCACAGGTCGCCAGCCCCTGTCGTATCCAGCGCTTCACCTGATCCCATCGGATCAATGGCCAGGACCTGTCCCTGGCAGGCGACAAGGCTGCCCCGATGACCTATCTTAAGAACCGCCACATCAACATTTTCAGACAAAGCCCTTACAGCCTCTTCTTCATTTATATGCCCGCAGTATGCCTTGGCTTCGTCTTCATTTGCAATTAAAATATCAACATATTGCTTGATAATATCATCTAAAATATCCATGGATTCTTCCACCACGTTGAAACTGGCCAGGTCCAGACTGATCAGCGAACCGTTATCTTTTGCCGATTTCAATACAGCCATCATTAAATCGCGGTTAAACAACAGATACCCTTCCACATGAACAATGGCCGCATCCTTAAAACAATCCAATGATATTTCAGTCGGATGCATTTCAGCAGACGCTCCCAGATAAGTGAACATGGAACGCTGGGCATCCGGTGTAATTACGGAAAGAACTCTTCCTGTGGGTGTTTTGGAACTAAAAAGAACCGGATCCACCGAATTGTTCTGTAAATCCTGTTTAAAAAGTTCCCCCAGTTCATCGTTTCCCATCTTACCCACAAAACGACCGCTTCCCCCCAGTCTTGCAACGCCAAACGCGGTATTGCAAGCGGAACCGCCTGAGACAATTGACGGCGGAGAGGATGCCTGAGCGAGCAATTGATCAATATAGTCTTGATCCACCAGGTTCATCCCGCCTTTTTCAACACCCTGCTGATCCATAAATGCATCGGGTTCCTTTACCAGCATATCCATCAGCGCGGAACCGACGCCGACAACTGTTTTTCGATCCTTCGGAATCTTTAATCTGCCCATTTTTATCCTTACCGGTTCTAAATATTATTTGATGACTTCGTAATCTGAATTTTTCCCAGAACCTTAATCTTTAATCTGTCAAATCAGTGCCGGGTAATTTTAAGTCAAGCGTCTTCGCTGGCTACCAAACCAGGTTCTTGTGAATCCAGCCGTCGTCGCCGTCTGTATGCTGAATATGAATCCAGTTGCCTTTTCGCTCAAGCACCTTAAACGGAACCCCTTTGATGGCTTTAAAAGTCACATCATTGCCGGTGCCGGGACCGGATCGGATATTACACCGTTCATCTCTTGGCTTTGTGATCACCGTATCCATTTTTGCCATCACATCTTTACTGATCCACCCAATGGTGCCTTCAAAATCTTTGATATAATACCATTTTCCGCTTTTATCTTTATCCAGTACCTGCATGGGAGTAAATTTTTCCACCTGCCACAGCACTTCATAGGTAGTCCCCGGCCCGGACCGGATGTTGGCCACAGATACTTTTACCGCCAGTTTCTGGGCAAAGACATTGCTGAATGAAAACAAAACAAAAAAGAACACGGAAACAAACATGATTGTTTTTAATTTCCGACGATTTTTCCGTATCCGATTATTCATAGATTCTCCTTAAATTATTTAATGTTATGCAGCCATTAAGTGTGTGACTGCCTGTTCCAGACCATCGATGGACAGTTCAAACATGGGAAAAATCTGGCTGATCGCATTAATCGACCGCGTATACGGCCACATACGTTCTGAAACCGGGTTCAGCCAGACATTATGAGCAAAGGTGTCCGCAAGAAATTTCAACCGGTCGATGCTGGCCAGTCCGCTCCGCTCATGAACATAAATTGACCCGTCCCGGGCCATGAGTTCATACGGCGCCATACTGGCATCGCCCACCAGAATCAGGCGGGTGTCCGGGTCTTTTCGGGCAAAATCGTCTACCCGTTTCGGTTTCTTGTACCGTGAGGGATCTTCCCAAACCGTATCATAAATCGTATTATGAAAAAAATATGTTTTCAAATCCTTGAATTGAGACCGGGTATAATCAAACAATGTCTGGACCACCTGAACATAGGGGTCCATGGACCACCCCCCGTTATCAATCATCAGCACCACTTTGAGCCGGTCCCGCAAACTCCGGTCAAACATAATTTCAATTTCACCGGCATTTTTCATGGTTTGATAGATACTGGCATCTATATTGACCTGGTCCTTCGGACCGGAGGGTACCATATTTCTGAGCAATTTTAAAGCTTCCCCCATCAGTGCCTGGGTCAACGGGCCGGATCGGGAATAGTCTTTGTAGCGCCGTTCGTTCGCCACTTTGAGCGCTGATTTGTTCCTGGAAGATCCCCCCACCCGAAGACCTTCCGGATGGTGCCCGGAGTGCCCGACCGGGGACGTGCCGCCGGTGCCGATCCACTTGTTTCCGCCGTCATGTCTTTCAGTCTGATCTTTTAAGCGCTCTTTAAAATAATCCAGCAGCTCGTCCGGGGAAAGTTTTTTTAATACCGATTCATCAACGCCCATCGCATCTGCGATTTCTTTGGGATTTTTCAACCATTCTTCGAGCAGTGTTTTGGCGATTTGATCCAGTTCAACCCCTTCAATATCCGGCATTTCCGCACCTTCAAAATAATGGGCAAATATCTGGTCATAAAGATCAAAATACCGCTCGCTTTTAACTAAAATAGCCCTGGATGCCGTGTAAAAGTCCTCAAGGGACTGAATAAGCCCTCTGGACAATGCTTTTTGAAGCGTTAAAAAAGATGTGGGCGAAACCGGGATACCCGCATCTTTTAATTTATAAAAAAATTCTATAAACATTAAAAAAGTTTCCGCCGATTGGTCAGATTACTGGCCGCAACATAATCCTGGCTTTTTTTAAACAATATCCCCAAAAAGGGAATATCTCCTTTTGCCAGCTGTTTTGCCTTAAAATCCGGATCCGCGTCAAGCGCCCGGATCCAGTTTATCAGTTCCCGGGTGGCCGGTTTCTTTTCCACAGCATCAATGTCTCGCAACCGGTAGAATGTGGCAATGGAATTTTCCATCAGGTCCGGTGCCAGGTTCGGGAAATGAACATTAATAATTTTCCGCATCATTTTGGGGTCCGGAAACGCGATATGATGGAAATTGCATCGACCCAAAAACGGGTCTGACAGATCTTTTTTGGCATTTGAAGTGATAATGAACACCGGCCGATGAACCGTCTGGACGGTTTTGTCAATCTCGATAATATCAAATTCCATCTGGTCCAGCACATCCAGCATATCATCCTGAAAATCAGTATCTGCTTTATCGATCTCATCAATCAGCAGAACCGTTCGCTGGTCTGCGGTAAACGCCTGGCCGATCTTTCCCATTTTAATATAATCTTCAATGCGGCTGGCATCTCTGCTGGAATCGCCGAACCGGCTGTCGTTCAAGCGGGTAAGCGTGTCATACTGATACAGCGCTTCCACCAGCTTCATGCTGGATTTGACATTTAAAACAATCAGCGGCATGCGTAATGATTCAGCAATGGCATGGGCCAGCATGGTTTTGCCGGTCCCGGGCTCTCCTTTCAAAAGCAGCGGCATTTCCAGTTCCATTGTGATATTGACAATCTTTGCCAGTTCGTCATCTAAAATATACTTGTTAGCGCCTTTAAAACCTTTTTCATTATCCTTTGTTGACATAAGTTTTCCTATATTTATTTAATTTGTAACTATCCAGATGTATTGCCAAAAAGGCTGCCGGATGATAAAAAACCCGGGCATATCATACCTATCTTTTGAGATAAGAAACATATCATTATTTGCGCAAAACAGCTAATCCTTGCTTCAGCCTTCTATATCCCACCTATACACCTGACAATTTTCTTATTTTTTCTGACAGTTCACGATTCATACGAATTACTTTTTTTGCAATATCAAGCGGCAAAGAACCCGTTCCGCAACTCGGTGTAATCAATGACTGCGCAATAACCCTTGAGCGTTCAATGCCGATCGCTTCCAGTTGGAGAACTTCTTTTTCCCAGAGCAATGCCAGGGATTCAACACTTTCTTTTTCCACGGATTCGATATCTCCGGTGGGCACAATCCCCCAGGCAATGAGACCGCCTTTTTCAATAAACCTCTTTATTTGATCAGGATACAGTATAAACTTATCAAAAAACGAATAAGCGTCAAAGCTGACAATATCGGCCGATGAATCCAGAATTACCGACCATTCGGCATTGCCACATACATGAACGCCGGCCAGGGCCCCTTCTTCATGAACAGCCGCAATCACCTCTTCCAGACACGCCTCAACATCCTGGCGGGACACACTGATAAAGGCCGATGAGCCAAAACCGGTCAGGCCGGGTTCATCTAAAAACACAATCACCGGAACCCCGTATTTTTTCAGCTGCTTCACCTGCCACCGGGCTTTTAACGCAATGGTCTTGATTGCCGCATCACGCAGTTGCTCATCATAGAAGATGGCTCGTCCATCCTGGTCCACGATACCGGTGCCAAATGTAAACGGACCGGTAATCTGCCCCTTTATTGCCTTTGGCGGTTTTTCAAGGGCCTCCAGAGTTTTTGTAAACTCAAAAAAACCCGGCGCTGCCTTGCGGGTCAACGCAAACCGGGAGTCGGCCAGCTTAGAATCATCTTCCAAAATCGCCATGTATTCTTCAAAAAATTCAAGGATTTGTCGATCAAAAGATTCATCATCGGATTGAATAAATTTTTTGTCCCCATCAATTTTAAGTCCCGGCATGCCCGGCAAAAACTGCGCAATCATCCCTTCGGACTTAAAATGGGGCAGTTGAATCCACAGCGGAATATCCGGTGTATATTCCATCATTATTCGGGCTGCTTTGCCATGATCTTCCAGCGGCAGACTGCCTATCCATGCCGGCAAGCCGCATGGCTTAAAATCGATTTTCATGAAGACGGTATCCTTTTTATACAATTGATAATCGTTTTTTTGCACAATATGCTTATATTATTGAAAGCCTATAATATTAAATGATTTGATATTACTTGACAAGTTTTTTATATTTGCTTAAATCCCTGTGACGGTAAACAATTGACACACCACCGGGATTTAACGTAATCTATCAAAAAAAGTAAGTTTTTCAATATAAGGAGGAATTTATGTTTGGCATAGGAATACCGGAACTGGTTATTATCCTGATTATTATCCTGATAATATTTGGGGCAGGAAAACTGCCGGAAATCGGTGCGGGTTTGGGTAAAGGAATAAAAAATTTTAAAAAAGCAACCATTGAAGAAGATTCTGAAAAAGAAAAACAGGAAAAGATCGAAGATAAAAAAGATTCATAATTCAGCAGCTTGCCCCGCGCTCGTCTCAAACATCTGGCTATCCAATAAATTCAGTCAAAAGACCAGCTTTTTTTGCAGCAGTTAACAGCCTTTTATCGGATGTTACAAAAAGATCTGCCGACCATTCCAATGCACAAGCAACATGAAAAGCA
The DNA here is from genome assembly GCA_030145385.1 of Desulfococcaceae bacterium. Classification (GTDB taxonomy): domain Bacteria; phylum Desulfobacterota; class Desulfobacteria; order Desulfobacterales; family Desulfosalsimonadaceae; genus SURF-3. The sequence continues at coordinate 8,702 of JAQYVU010000074.1, read as the reverse complement.
TCCATTGCACGTAAAACATTGTTCTCCAGCAATTTTACTGAATGGGAAACGACTGAAGGCGTTAGCTGAATCACAGTCGCATCATGAACATCTTCCAACAATTGCGTTTTTGCCCGGTGATAGTCTCTTTTCGATAAAAAGCCTTCTCTCAGCCGCCGGTTAAGCCCAGAGATTATTTCAGGTGCCAAAATGATACAAAGAGCCAAATCCGAAGCACGTTGCAGGATTAGATCCATTTCCTCGCTGCCGCCTTCCTGTATATACCTTTTGGCAAATAAAGACGAATCAACCACAAGTTTCATATCTGAGCATCACGATCTTCCAAAATTGCCGATGAAAGATCACTGCCCTTTATTTTTAGGCGAATCCCCGGTTTTTTCCAAGAGGGTTCTCGGTGGGATCTGTCTGAAAACGGAATTACTTCCGCAACGGGTTTCCCGCGTCGGAGAAGGATAATCGTCTCGCCATGTTCGACCTCAGCTATAAAACCTGAAGCCTTTTTCCTAAAATCTGTGAAAGATACCGTTTTCATAGGACTCTCCTTTTGGCTTACGTGTACATCTAAACGTACACATAAAAGAGCATTTTGCCAATTAAATGCCAGGAGATAAAGAACACGTACTTTTACCTATTCATGTAAGGATAAACAGATAAAAAGCTCTTCATGGAGCAGTAAAAGTCCATCATAAAAAGCTTTTTGCAAAGGCATCAAAAACATTCAACCGCTAAAACGGGATATCATCATCAAAACCACCGGCCGGAGGCGCCTGCTGCTGCTGCATATTAGAAGGCCCTGCAGTTTGGGCTCGTTGCGGCGCCGATGTCTGCGGTTGCGGCGCCTGCTGCTGACGGTTTTGATATCCTGATTGATTGTCATATGATCCGGATGAATTCTTCGGATCCAGCATCTGCATGTCACTGGCCACAATTTCCGTGGTATATTTGGTTACGCCATCCTGTTCCCAGGACCGGGTCTGAAGACGTCCTTCGATGTACACCTGTTTTCCCTTGGCCAGATATTCGCCGCAGATTTCACCCAATTTTCCAAAAGCAACAATCCGGTGCCATTCCGTACGTTCTTTCTTTTCATTGGTGGCCTTGTCCACCCATCCCTCACTGGTTGCCATCGAAAAACTGGCCACCGCCATTCCGCCTTGTGTAAACCGAACATCCGGATCTTTTCCCAGCCTGCCGATCAACATTACCTTATTCAGTCCCCGTGCCATGTTTATCCTTTCATTTATATCCTTATCATTGCATCTTCTTACGAAATATCAATCCAATCAATTTTCGATATTCTTTACTTACACCAAGCAGAAAAAGTTGTCAAAGCAAGAAAATTAGCCTGAAATAGAAGTCATAACGCAAAACAGGGCGTCTGGTTTTCAGACGCCCTGCTTTTTATAGTCTTAATTTTAAAACACCTTATTTATATAACACTTTGATACCAGAAAATTTTAATATCCTAAACCGCAGGTACCAGCATCAACCATCGCTTCAGTACACAGAAGGACATAATCATAGAAGTTTGAAACTCCTCCGGATTCGGCGGTCAGACGAACTTTGATATTATCGGCAAAGCTCATCGGGTAATTCAAAGTTGCTGTCGTGATGCCCAATGTCGTGGATTTTGGGCTTTGAATCGTACATCCCTGAACCGGATCCATCACGCCGTTGCCGTTTTTATCTTCGCCGGGATCCAGAATTCCGTTTTCGTTGCCGCCATTTGATAATGCATCTTCAGAATCACACATCTTTGCAGGTGCGCCTGGTGTTCCAAACGAATACATTGCCCCATCATAATTTACATCATCACTAAAAAAGTCGGTTCCCAATCCAGTCGAAAGCCCCGGACAGGAAATAGGATTAACCTGATCGGGGTCATCGTAGCAATTAATAATTCCGTCATCATCACGATCTTCGTCAAACCCAATAGACGAAACACCAAAATATACCTGTGTGCCGTCTGCCACCGGATTCCCGTTTATATCGGTTGCAATGGCACTGACACCGACTTCAAGATGACCTTGCTCAATTCCCGGTGAAACTAGTTCCTGTAGATTCACACTGACACTGATTGCTGATACTGGTCCGGCAATAGTCAGTCGACACAAGCCCATTGGTGATGGAAAAGCAGAATCCGTGGAAGCTTCTATTTCAATATCGTCAATACTGATGCTGGAAATGCCACCGGCGTAAAACTGGACTTCCGCAATGCCGGCAATATTTGTGACAGCTGAGCTATTAGATAGATATTCTCCGCCGCCAGGAGCATTGTTGATTCTAAAATATACGTTTTGGAACGGCACCGGATTATCATCAGCATCGTATACGACTGCACGGATGGTTGAGACGCCATTGTTCACATTTATGATCCCTGGATTTGGCGTAAGAACGATTTTGCTTGCATCGTCCGCAAGAATCAGAACGGTGGTCTGTGTACGTAAAACAGTGCTATCTCCTGAGATCGTAACCTCTGCATCTACAACTGCCTGTCCGGTTTGCGCGCCCGCTGTCAATTCTATAGTCGCAAAGGCATAAGGGGGACTGCCGGCTGGTCCAGCTGTTATGACAGGGTTTGGAGAGGATAACGATCCTAAAGAGGTGCTAAAATGAATGGACTCGCCAACCAACACAACCGTTGTACCAAAATCATATAATGCAATAGTTAAATCTTTTGTTCCTCCGTTAACGGAAATCGGCGCAGAATTCAAGCCGGGATAATATGGATCTAACGGATCCGGATTGATAAATTTCAGAAGATAACTGCCATAATTAACAGTTGTTGTTCCCGTTGCATTTCTGGAACTTGCTTCAACCGTTGCAGTCCCGGACTGATCCGATGTAGTAGACACCATCGCAACACCGGATGAATTTGTTGTTGCAGTTGAAGTAATGGTACCTTTGTCAGTGGTAAAAGTCACAAATTCGTCAGCAATGGGTTTTCCCGCTGCGTCAAGTAACGTGGCGAAAATAGTTGATGTCTCTGTGGTCAATAAACTGTCAGGGATTGCGGTTAAAGAAATCGACACACCCGAAAATGCCATGGTTGCGGTATCGAAAACACCTTGGCTTCGAGCAGTAACCTCAACCCGATTAACATCTTCCCGGTTCCATCGGTCACTCGTGATTACAGCTGTGGCCTGGCCACTTGCATCTGTCTTATGGGGTGACGTGATGGTGCCACCGGTTGTTTCAAAAATGACTTCCGCATTTTCGATCGCCTGATTGGTAGCGGTCTTAACTGTCGCAATCACACTTGTTTGGCTTGCCCCGTCTGCGTCCAGAACCGTATCAACAATACGCACCTCTATCTGGCTGACTGTAAGCCCGCCGCCGCTAAATTCTACGGTAATCGACTGAGATACACCCAAACAAGTTGCCTTGATCTCTGCGGTACCTGTAATGGTGCCAGCAGTAAGAGATACCACAACAACACCGCTATCATCTGCGGTTTGACGTGAAATAGTTGTTCCGCCGCCGGAAAGACTTCCAAGGGTTGTGGTAAAAGTTATTACGGTTCCCTTGGGAACAGCTTGCCCCAAGCTATCAAGAACAGTTGCCGTAATTGCGGTGGAACTGCTATCGTCCGCAGGAATGCTATCATTTGCTGAATCCAGCGTTATACTGCCCACAACAAAATCCGCCGCTTCCACCTCAATATTAACTGTACTGGAGATACTCTGATTACTGTTAAGGATTACCTTGATCTGGTCAACCCCTTCACCAAGTGTTCCGGCCGTGTAAACCAAAGTCGCCTGCCCATTAACATCCGTAGTTGCACTGACACCTGACAGGCTGCCGCCTGTGTTATTTTGTGTAACCGAAAAATTAAGCGATTCTCCGGCTACCGGATTCCCAAACTCGTCTGCCAGTGTGGCAATCAGTGTCACATTGCCACCGGGAACAACCGGATTCGGAATTGCCGTGATGGAAATATTATCAGGTTCTGATGCCGTCATTATGATTTCATCCTGGCCCGTAAAGCCTTCGACATCAGCGGTCACTACCGCAGTCCCGGGGGCAGTGGAAGATTTCAGGGTAATCATGGCGATTCCCGCCACATCGGTTGGCACTGTGGGGGCAGAAGTAAAACTTCCTAAAGTCGTCGAGAATGTAACCACTTTATCGGCCATGGGCTCGCCATTAGTTGCTAAAACTGACGCCCGTATAACGGAGGTACTGGTGCCGTCTGCAACGATTGTTTCGGCTCCTGCACTGACTATAATCCCGCCAATTTGGGGAACTTCATCCTCGAAAAAAAACGGTGAATCCGGAAGAACGCATTCCTCAGAATCAGACCTTAAATATGGCAGATCAAGCCGGTATGTTGAGGAGGCTTCAGTTCCCGAGACCACGGTGGTTGCGGTTATTTCATCCTTGACCCATAAGGCTGCGGCTTTCAAATATATCAAGTCAAATTCCGCCACCCCGTTTTCATCAGTTACGAGAATCGCGGGGACCTCGCCGGCCATTGAAGGCGGCGGGGTCAATTCACCATCCAGGTTAATGTCTTCCCCTGGATCTAATATTAGGTTTTTGTTTAAATCCTCATTGACCCTGGTTTCTCCCATGACTGGTTCACAAACATAATTTCTTATATTGTCAAAGACTCCCAGGGGATAAACCCTCTCCCAGACGCCAAGAGAATAGTGGGACGCCCAAAGATTAAGCGAAACAGTGCCCTGATTAACCGGACTGCCATTGGAATCGGTCACGAGTACTGACATGGGAAGACGGTAAGCAGTTCCATTATTTATAGACTCAATTTCAGAACTTCGGCCAATGGAAACAGATGCCGACTGGCCACTGATAATAATGGAAACTAAATCTGAAGCACCATTACTAATAAGTTCTCCAGTAACCCTGACCCCGGCAGCGCCTGCCACCAAAGAACCGGATATAAAAACAGATGTGGCAATCCCGGAATCATCTGTGAAAGCAATAGCCGGCGCTACATATTCACCGCCACCCGTCGGATTTTGGATCCCAAATAAAACAGGCGCGCCTTTAACAACCTGGTTCTTGTCGTTAGTGACCGTGGCAAAGAGCGTTACGGAATTTTTAACAGCGGAGGTGCTTGGCCCCACCACGGAGGAGGAGGATTGAATCCGAATTTTACTGGCTTCACTGGACGGTGCGGAAACCACTACTCTAATCGAATCCGAAATTGCAGGAGCCTCTGCCGGATAGACCTGAATCGTTGATGTGCCGGCATCGGCAGAACTGAATACTGCTGATGCGGTTCCATTTGTTACGGTTTTTTCTATTACTTTTGTTGAAGAGTCATCCCAACCCCCAACCGAGGCGGCAAAAATAACCTTGTCATAGCCAGGAGACAATACGGTTACAATTAAATCCTCGCTTGTTCCAATTCCTGTAATTGAAGTAGACGGGTTATCAATTCGAAAAGCCTTATTGGGATCATCAACCACATATGCCTGCAAACCAAGTGCGCCTAAGGATTCAACTTGCACGCCGACATCTCCAACGATAGTTCCGGTCAAGGTAGCCTGAAACTCACCGTTAACATCTGTTTTGCCGCTGGCCGGATTTAAGCTCACGGCACCTGTGGAAACAGAGGCTAAACTCAAATTGACCGGTGCATCATAAACAGGCAGGCTATCCGCATCAAAAACCGCAACTTTCAGAACTGAATCCATACCAATTTCAATATTGGTTTCCCCTTCAGCAGAAACCTCCAGGTAGGAGCCAGTCACCTTAATGGGGATCTGTTTTGAGCCCACCCCATCCACTCGTGCTTCAATGGTAACAACCTGGTTTCTTTTGTCTTCAACTCCGGCAGTAAACTGAACAATCGCCTCACCGTTTTCATCTGTCAGGAGAGACGACGCGCTGATCTGACCGGCGCCAGTCGTGCCGTCACTTGAAATAGTAGTAAAAAAAACGCTTACACCTTCGATAGGCGCTCTGTCTTCATCCAGAACAACAGCTACAATATTCGCTACTCTAGACGTGTCGTCAGCATTAACAGTTGTTCTAACTGAATTGGATGACGAACCCAAAGAAAGGAATACCGGCGGAATGATAATGTCACCAGTAAATGAAATCGTTACTTTTTGTGTAATATTATTGGATACAGCCGTAACAACAGCGTCTCCTGTCATGGTTTCCGCAATCAGAGAAAGCGTCACAACACCTGAATCATCCGGTGTGCTCAGACGATATTCTTTTTTTCCGTTTGGAAACGTTCCCATTGTAGTGTTCAATTTTACTGATGTTCCCACATCAACTGCATTACCTGATGAATCTTTAAGCGCTACAGTAACTGCGGTTGAACTGCTGCCGTCAGCCGGAAGACTGTCATTTTGGATATTAAGGCTTATCACAGCCGTTTGCCCGGGTTGCGTGCCGCCCCCAGGTGTTCCGGACTCACCGCACCCTATAAGCATAAATGCAAGAAAACTTATAAGGATAATCCGAAAAGTCATCTTTGCATACAAATGTTTCATGGAAAATTCCTTTCAATTCTGTATGTGGGACAATTTAACCTGAACGCTAAAGTAAATATCGTAAGATCATATTATTAATTTTCAGCCTGCACCATCTCTCGCTGCTCAAGCTGTACAATTCTGGGAGTCATGAAAATCAGCAATTCCTGCTTTGCATTGGATTCGATTTTACTCTTGAACAACCATCCGATCATGGGAATATCTTTTAATATCGGAAATCCGGATTCCGTGAATTTAACATCATTTTTCACAACACCACCGATGACGATCGTTTCCCCATCGTCCACAAGAAGTTCCGTCTCCGCTTCATTGGTAGAAATTATCGGATCACCGGTTGCGATAAATCCAATAATTTCATTTTTTGTCGTCTTCATCTTTAACGAAACCCGTCGATCCGGGGTTACATGCGGGGTAACTTCAAGCAACAGGTCGACATCCTGAAACTCGATACTAACATCATTATCTTCCACCGTCTGATAAGGAAACCGCTGACCCTGCCTGATTGTTGCTTTTTTATTGTCCAGGGTTAGAATTTTCGGCGATGAAATAATTTTCCCATTACCATTTTCTTCCATTGCTCTCAGGGCTGCATCTAAGACAATTGGCGTTCCCCAGGCGTCGAGCCGGCTAAAATTAAAATCAATAACCCCTTCCCCGGCGTTAACATTTTCCGCTCTAATCGGCGTGTTCATAGCAATATTATATGAATATTGGCCGTCAAGATTGCTTTTATAAATATCTTCACCACTGGCTCCCCAGGATACCCCAATTTCACGGCTGAAGTCGTCATTCACTTCCACAATTCTGGCTTCAATGAGAACCTGCGGAGTGACTTTATCAATTTGAGAAATAATATCAGCCATTTTTCGAAGTATTGGCCGTGTATCCGTTATGATGAGCTGATTATTCCGATCATCAACGGTAATATTTCCTCGTTCTTTTGTCTTTATGATTTCAATGTGCTTTAATATCTCGCTTTGGGCATTTGCATAATTTATGGGGATATATTCTGTTTCCAAAGGTTCCAGTGTTTTTTGCTGTTCCCTGCGCGCCCGGATGGCCTGTATCTTTTCCTGCTGAGCTTTTTCCTCACCGGTTAATGTCGCATTGGTAGCAATCCGTATAATGTCTCCCTGCTCAACTTTGCCAAGCTGGTTCATCGTCAGTATTAAATCAAGAACCTGATCCCAGGGGACCGGCTTTTCAAGAGAAATGGTAACTTCGCCGGTTACATCTTTATCAACCGCGTAGTTTTTTCCACTGACCTGCTGCAGAATTCGAAAAACATTTTTTATATCCGTTTTATAAAAATCCAGCGCAATTTTCTGACCGGTATACTTTTTCTTGCCGCCTAAAATATTTTCATATAGATCTTCTTCAACCACAGCCTGTTCTTTTGCCTGCGATTCAGGAATCTGAGCAGAGTAAGTTATTTCTTCTAAAACCTGCTGCCAGGGCGGCAGATTCGCAGATTCAAATGGCCGGGGACCAATTGAAGACGGATCAAAAAATATTGTTAACAGATTATCTTCGGCAACCGGCCGGTAAGGCACCCACTCCCGGAGCTCGATAATAAGGTCTGTCGCATTTTTTAAGTCGGTTGCCAGAATCGGGCTGATGCGGTCAACAGCGCTTTCAAAGCGTGTTGTTATCAATGGTCTGTGACGGCGGTATTCCGGAAGCCGGCTATTATAAATTCTGACTTTTAATGTTCGCTCAGCTATTTTTTGAATGTCAAATTCCGCCGGAGAATCTGTTCCCAATATGATCATTGATTTTCCGGACGCCTGGGTTGAAAAATCGATCCGGTTAATTACCGCTGTTTCTGTATTTGCTTCCGCTTTTTCAGCCGCAGCTTTTTTTTCTATTATTCTTTCCGCAGTCACTTCAGGGGAGCTGTCAGCAACCGATGCGCGTAGGGGACTTTGATCTTCGGACGACTCCTTGCTCGGTTCAACAGCCTGATTTTCTTCAGTTGTGACAGTTTTCGGACGCAGAAATACAATATTAAGGTTAAATCCTTCCTTCTTCACCTCATAAGAAAGATCTTCCTTTAATCCAATCTCAAGCCGTGTGTTTTTCTGATCTGCAGACATGGAAGGAATTATTGTTTTTATTATTTCACTGTCCGGTCTAAGCTCAGAAGAAATTTCTCCAAGCGTTGTTTCCGGAAACAATAATATCACGCCCAGCGGATCATGCTGTTTGACGGAAGTATAATTCAGTTGT
>JAQYVU010000073.1 GCA_030145385.1 Desulfococcaceae bacterium | reverse complement strand
GTTGAATCCGAATTCCAGGTAGCCCCGGATCATTTTTCGCAGGTTTTCAAGCGGGTCCTCTTCAGGTGTGTAAATTTTTTCAAGCTGTTTTTGCAGCGCCTGAAAGCCTTTGATCTGGATATTCAGGTATATTTCGTCCTTGCTCGAATAGTAATAATATATATTGGTTGCAGACATTCCCACGCGGTCGGCCAGCTTTCTTATGCTCATATTGGTAAAACCCATCTCAAGGATCAGTTTCATGGCCTCGTCAATAATATTGTCCTTTATTTTTTCAATCACTTCCGGGGATCTTGTTTGTCTGGCCATAACGAATATCGCTTTCACTAATATAATTATTGTAACACTGTTCGGATAATTATTATTAGAACAGTGTTATAATAATTGTCAATAGCATAATCGATATGGGACAGGGGGCAGGGGGGGGATAGCAATTTATTAATTTATAATCGCGGAAGCGTCCGGATTATAAGGGCTCATGCGGACTTGCAGGGAAAATAAATATGGATAGAAATCCTTATCTTACCATGGACAGTCAGGCTTATGGGCAACTATCAATTATGAATAAAAAAAAGGACTTAAAAAACAAATGGAAGGCTAGTCGCCTTCCATTTGTCTGGTATTCTTTGATGGCTTTGTAAAAAGTCTAACTTCTGCGTTACGCTGCATCCTTCGTTTCTTCAAAGTACGATATGTACGAATCATCACTCAGGATTTGCGTGCCTTGAATTTAGAGCTTTTTTCTTTGCCATCACAATCTGACTTTTTATCGTTTCATTTGTTAACACGAAAATAAATCAGGATGCTTCCCGGATCGTCACTGTCTGGTCGGCATAACAGACCAGGCCGCATTTCAAGCAGCGGTTTGCTTCTGCAACAGCCATTTGTTCGGTAAATCCTTTTTCAAATTCAGCTACCTGATTCGGGATATCATTGATATTGTTCAGCGGCATAATCAGGCGAGAGCTGGGTTTTACATTTTCCAGGTGATCCACATTCTGAAGGATTGTCTGCTGCGTGATTGCATGGCGTGGAAGTTCCAGATCCATATTATACAGAATCTTGTGAATGGATGCAGCCGCACGGCGTCCGGCACCAATGGCGCGGATGGCAGCGGAAAAATCCGTGATCACATCGCCTTTGGTCAGCAGGCCGTTTGAAAGGCCATGCTCGGGATTCTTATAGGATGTGACCGCGATCCATTCCAGCTGATCTGCCGGCATTTTTGGCTTTTCAGTTTCGTTTTCTCCCTCTTTTTCGGTTTTCGGCAGGGAGAAAATGAGTTCGGGCAGACGGCCGGATTCAAGAATCAGCGTGCCTGCGTCAATGACGGTGTTGGTGTTGACGGTGATTCCCGTCAGATTGTTTCCTTTTCCGGTCATGCGGGTAATGGTGGAGTCAAACATGATCGTGACACCGTCTGATTCCAGTGCTTTAATTTCCGCGTCATTTAAAACGGCTGTTTGTTTTGAATTCTTGAAGACAACGGTAACTTTTTTCGCCCCAAGGCTTTTGCAGATTTTTACCGCATCAGCGGTGAGTTTGCCGCTTTCCGCCATTACCACATCTTTGGCAATTTTCAGCTGGTATTTGTTTTCCGCACCGGTTCTTAATAGGTCAATTAAAAGAAATGTTCCGGGTACGGCTTCTTCGGGAGCATCGTCTTTCAGGCGTTCGGTTCGGCTGTCCCATCCGCCGGCAGCCAGAAATACGGTTTCATAGTCACCGGCCAGCAGGGACGCGATGGTGAACTCTTTGCCAAGGGTTTGATTGGTCCGGGTTTCAACACCCATTTCAATAATTCCGGTGATATCCCAGTCGAGAATGTCGTGGGAAAGCCGGTATTGAGCGATGGCAGTTCTCAGTAAGCCGCCGAGTTTTTCAGTTGCTTCAAAGACCGTGGGGGCATGGCCCAGGCGCGCTGCAAAGAAAGCCGTGGACAGGCCTTCAACACCGCCGCCGACCACCGCAATCCGGCGCTCGGTTTCAGGGGCCTTGAACGGCAACACGCGATTATTGTTTTTCATTTCATAATCAGCGGCAAACCGTTTTAAGAAATTAATGGCAACCGGTTCATCGATTAATTGTCTGCGGCAGTCGGTTTCACAGGGCCGGGGACAGATTCTGCCGATAACGGTCGGGAAAGGGTTTCTTTCCTTAATCACCTGGATCGCTTTATGGTAATTCTTTTCTGCAATCTGATGAACGTATTCACTGATGTTGATGCCTGCCGGGCAAGCCCGCTGGCAAGGCGTGGTGCAGTCGTCGGTGGTGTATTCTTTTAAGATTCTCCGCGTGACCGAAGACAGGGTAATGATGTTTTTGGGGCAAACCCGTTCACAGGTGCCGCAGCCGGTACACTTGACTTCATCGACCACCGGCAGGCCGTTTTCACCCATCTTGATAGCATCAAACGGGCAGGCGGTTGCACAGGAACCAAGACCCAGGCATCCGATCTGGCATTCTTTCATTCCGCCGTACATCATGGCAGCGGCCTGGCAGGTACTGAGGCCGTCGTAGGAAAATTTTAATGCTGCGTCCTTGACGCCGTATGTACAGCCGGGAAGCGCGATATCCGGTTCTTTGGCTTCAATACTTATGCCCATGACTTCTGCAATGGCCTGGGCCAGTTCATCCGTGCCGGCCACACAGGAATTGGGGGCTGCTTTGCCGGCCACAATCGCTTCCGCATTGGCAGCGCACCCCGGCATACCACATCCGCCGCAGTTTGCGCCGGGAAGAAGATCATCAATCTTTTCAACTGTGGGGTCTACATAAACGTAAAAAACTTTCGATGCCACAGCCAGGCCGGCACCAATGATCACGCCCATTCCACCCATCACTAAAAATGCTTCAATCATAACTCTACTCCTGATTCGAAATGTCTGAACCGTATCATTAAAGTGGTGTTACAAATTATTCCAACAAGCTTAAATTACAATATTAATGGCATGTCTGTAAAGACATGATAAATTCAAGCAATTATTTTTTTCATAATCTTTATAATATGTCAATACAGTTCATCGTCTGTATTTGCCATCTGAATCAATAATTTGTTTCCTTGACGTGTTTATCGGGAAAATATTAATATCGATGGCGTCGTTAAGAATCCCATCTACTTCGTTGTAGCAGTTTTTCCAGGACTCAGGATAGAAATTATTAATATACGGTTACAAAATATGAAAACATACAAGCAGCAGGTTGAAGAAGCGGTCGATTTCTTGAAATGCCATATTAAACGCCCGCCGGCTATCGGTATCATGACCGGTACCGGGCTGGGTGAAAGTATCGAAGCCCTTGAAGTGAAGAAATCTTTTGAGTACAAAGAAATACCTAATATACCGGTGTCAACCGTGCAGAGTCATCACGGACGTTTGATATCCGGGACTCTGGAAGGCCTTGACGTCATTGCCATGCAGGGGCGGTTCCATCTTTATGAGGGATATTCTCCGCTGGAAGTGACGTTTCCGGTCCGGGTGATGCAGCAGCTTGGCGTTCAGGTCCTGATTCTGACAAATGCCGCAGGCGGTCTGAACCTTGAGTTTTCTGCCGGTGATATCATGGTAATTGAAGATCATATCAACCTGAGCGGAGAGAATCCTCTGGTCGGTGCAAACGACGATGAATGGGGGGACCGGTTTCCGGATATGACGGATGTGTATGATAAAAATCTTGCGGAAATTGCATATCAAGCGGGAAGATCGTGCGGTGCAGAATTAAAAAAAGGCGTATATGCCGGTTTAAAAGGACCGTCACTTGAAACATCGGCGGAGACACGTTTTTTAAGGCAAATCGGCGCGGATGCGGTGGGGTTTTCTACAGTACAGGAGGCCATTGCTGCGGTTCATGCAAAAATGAAATTGCTGGGCCTTTCAATCATTACCAATATCAATGATCCGGATAATCCGACAGCGGATACGGTTGAGGCGATTATTGAAGTCGCACAACAGGCTGCATCCAAATTGTCCGGTATCATACAAGGCATTGCAAAGGAACTGGCGTCAAAATGAATAAAGTTGATATCCTGATAACAAACGGCGTTGTCGTAACAATGGACAGTAAGGAAACGGTTATTGCCAACGGTGCGGTAGCCATTTCAGGGGATCGGATTGTTGGTATCGGTTCTGCTGAAAAATTTTCAGGCTGTCGGGCAGCAAAAGTCATTGACGCGAACAACGGGATTATCATGCCCGGCCTGATCAACACCCATACCCACGCATCCATGACGTGTTTTCGTGGGCTTGCCGATGATCTCCATTTAATGACCTGGCTTAACGATTATATTTTTCCTGCTGAAGCAAAATTAAATTATGAAAAAGTAAAAGCCGGCGCGCTGCTGGCATGTGCTGAAATGATTCTTTCCGGGACCACCTGTTTTGCAGACATGTACCTGTTTGAAGACGCCGTGGCAGAAGCCGCCAGGCAATCCGGGATGCGTGCCGTAGTCGGCGAAGTGCTGTATGATTTTCCCTCCCCCTGTTACGGGCCGATTGAACAGGGATTTGAATACACGGAAAATCTGATTAAAAAATGGAAAGGCGATCCGCTGGTCACCGTGGCCGTGGAGCCCCATTCTCCCTATTTGTGTGCCCCGGAATTGCTTGTAAAAGCCGGCGAGCTGTCGAAAAAATATGAAGTTCCGCTGATTATCCATGTGGCGGAAACGCAAACCGAGGTGAACACGATCAGGCAAAGTTATGGGAAAACCCCTGTCGCCCACCTGGCGGATATCGGCGTGCTGTCCCCTTTGCTGCTGGCCTGTCATTGTGTGGCTTTGACGGATAAAGAGATTGAGCAGCTGGCCTCATTTGATGTCAAGGTTTCCCATAATCCGGAGAGTAATATGAAGCTGGCATCCGGCATTGCCCCGGTACCTCAGCTCATGGATGCGGGTGTGTGTGTGGGACTGGGCACGGACGGATGTACCAGTAATAATAATATTGATATGTTTCTGGAAATGGATTCCGCAGCCAAGATTCATAAAGTAAATACATTAGATCCCACGGTCATGGATGCGCAAACTGTTCTGAAAATGGCAACCATTGATGCGGCAAAAGCGCTGGGACTGGATAAGGAAGCCGGATCCCTGGAGCCGGGAAAGAAAGCGGATGTTATTATTATTGATACAAACAAGCCGCACCTGACCCCCATGTATAACATCCATTCCCATCTGGTGTATGCAGCCGGAGGCAATGATGTGGAAACTTCGATAATCAACGGGCAGGTGGTTATGGAAAATCGGCAGTTGAAGACATTGGAGATTCAAAAGGTGATGGCGGATGTGAATCAGATCGCAAAAGAAATCAGGACCTAAATTATCCCGTTGACATTATAGCCATTTATTTATATAGGATTTTTTTGCGAAAAGAATCTGGAGTTGATTGTGACACTGCAATAAACAATAAGGAGATACATACTGGCTATGGAAAATCAGAATACCATCGTCATCAATGGAAACCGTTTGAATTTTACCATGGGGGATACGATTCTTGATGTCGCCCGCCAAAATAATATAGAAATTCCCACTCTTTGCCATCTTAAAGGAACAATGCCGACAGGGAACTGCCGGGTATGTGTGGTGGATATTGCCGGAGAACCGGACCTGGTCACATCCTGTGACACAAAGGCACTTGACGGTCTGATTGTTCAGACCGAATCCACCCGCGTTGTGGCGTCCCGGAAACAAACCATTAAGCAAATGCTGTCAATGGGGAACCATAATTGTGCGGTGCGCGCGCCCCACGAAGAAAGCTGGACCCAATACCAGCTCAAGGTTCACACAGAAGACAACAGCCCGGAATTGTGTCCGGCCTGGGGGGATTGCCGCCTGCAGGATCTGGCCTATCATTACCAGGTTGCCGGCAGCGATTATTCAAATGTGGAAACTTTGTATCCCATGGAAATGGCCAATCCGTTTATCATCCGGGATTTTTCAAGGTGTATTCTCTGCGGCCGATGCGTGAAAGCCTGTAATGAAATCCAGGTGAATAATGCCATTGAGTTCGGTTATGATGGAGAGAAGAAAAAAATTGTTGCCGGTGATGACAAGTTGCTGAAAGAATCGGACTGTGTTTTCTGCGGTGAATGTGTTCAGGTTTGCCCGGTGGGTGCACTGGTTCCCAAAGATGCCAGGTTTGACAGACAATGGGAAACCGAAAAAGTCAGAAGTACCTGCAGTTATTGCGGTGTCGGGTGCCAGATTGACTTTCACGTGAAAGACGGCAAGATTGTTAAAATCACCGGTGCCGAAGATACGGCCCCCAATTACGGCAGTTTATGTGTCAAGGGCCGGTTCGGGTTTAATTTTGTTCACGCAGAAGACCGGCTGACCACTCCGCTGATTAAGGAAAACGGGAAATTCCGGGAAGCTTCCTGGGATGAAGCCCTGGACCTGACGGCCAAACGCCTTTCCGAGATCAAGGAACAGCATGGCGCAGACACGATCGGCGTGTTGACTTCGGCGCGTGTGAGCAATGAAGACAATTACGCGGCAATGAAGTTCACCCGGGCCGTATTAAAGACCAACAACATAGATCATTGCGCCCGTCTCTGACACAGTTCCACAGTGGCCGGTCTGGCCGCAGCTTTCGGAAGTGGTGCAATGACAAATACCATCGGTGACGTTGAAGAAGCAGACGTAATCCTGGTGACAGGTTCCAATACAACAGAGAACCATCCGGTTCTGTCAAGCTATGTCAAACGGGCGGTTAAGTATAAAAATGCCAAGTTGATCGTGGTGGATCCGAGACGGATCAAGCTCACGAAGTTTGCCGATCAGTGGCTGAGACCGAATCTCGGCACGGATGTGGCCTGGATCAACGGGCTGATGCATGTAATTATCTCTGAAAATCTTCATGACAAGGCATTTATCGAAAACCGGACCACTGATTTTGAGAAATTGAAATCAATGGTTGAAAAATTCACGCCGGATTATGTGGAACAGATTACCGGTATTCCGGCCCAGGAGATCATTGATGCCGCCCGGCTCTATGCCAATGCCAAGGCCTGCGCTATTCTTTACTGTATGGGGATTACCCAGCACACGACCGGAACGGACAACGTCAAATCATTGGCCAATCTGTCCATGCTGTGCGGAAATCTCGGGATTGCCGGCGGCGGTGTGAATCCGCTTCGGGGTCAGAATAATGTTCAGGGTGCCTGTGATATGGGTGGCCTGCCCAATGTCTTTACGGCGTATCAGCCGGTCACGGATGAGGGTGCCCGGAAAAAAATGGAAGAAGCCTGGGGCGTTACCGACCTGCCGGACAAAGTCGGGTTGACCGTAACGAAAATGGTGCCCATGGCCCATGACGGTGACATGAAGGCAATGTATATTATCGGTGAAAACCCGCTGGTGTCGGACCCTGATTTGAACCATGCGGAAAAGAGTTTTGGTAATCTTGATTTTCTGGTGGTGCAGGATATTTTTATGACTGAAACCGCCCGGATAGCCGATGTGATTCTGCCGTCCGCCTGTTTTGCCGAAAAGGAAGGGACTTTTTCCAATACCGAACGGCGGGTGCAGCGGGTTCGAAAAGCGGTAGATGCTCCCGGAATTGCCTGGGATGACTGGAAGATCACCAGTGAAATCGCCAAGCGGATGGGGTACCCCATGGCATATAAAAATGCCCGGGAAATTTTTGAAGAAATTGCAAATGTTTCCCCATCATACGGCGGCATCACCTATGACCGGATAGACCGGGAAGGGCTGCATTGGCCGTGTCCCGCTGCAGACCATCCGGGAACCCCGATCCTGCATACCGCGCAATTTACCAAGGGTAAAGGCACATTTCATGCCATCGACTACATCCCGCCGGCAGAGCAGGTGGATGAGGAATATCCGCTGTATCTGACTACGGGCAGGGTTCTGTATCATTACCATACCGGTACCATGACCCGTCGCACGGAAGGACTTAACGAGCGGGCCCCGGAATCTTTTGCGGAAATTTCCGCCCAAGATGCCAAAAAATTCGGTATTGAAGATGAATCCATGATTAACGTGGCATCCCGCCGGGGTGAAATCAAGGTCCGGGCAAAAATTTCAGACATGGTGGACAGCGGTACGGTGTTTATTCCGTTCCATTACTCGGAAGCCGCGGCCAACCGGCTGACCAACGCGGAATTGGATCCAATATCCAATATCCCCGAATATAAAGTGTGCGCCGTCAAACTCTCCGGCGTTGCTTAAAAGAAATAAAACGGGCGGTATTTATTTTAAATACCGCCCGTTTTAATATACTCTCTCCCCATACACATATTTATCAGTTCGATTTTTTTCTTTTTTTTACTTCCGGTCTTCACAGCTGTAACCTTTTGTTGAACTTTTACCACATTATATGTTAGTCAAACTAATTTGTGTATGCTCCCGGAGAAATACCGGCCAGGGGGCATATTGAGTTATTTGTTTTTCACATAGAACTGAGTAATTTGACAATGGAATACAATCGATTTAAATTCTTTATTATGCGTTCTTGCGTATGTATTATTTTATTCATTTCGAGTGTCTCTTTTGCGTATGCAGAAGCGCCCATCGATTCGGCATCAGATGATGTGTTTAATGAATCGGCAGAATCCGAATTTGGAGAATTTGATCAGTTTGCCCAGTTCGATGAGTTTGACGAATTCGATGTTAATGAAGTTGTTGAAGTATATGATCCGTTAAGCGGTTATAACCGGTTTATGACCCGGGTCAATGACCATGTTTATGTATGGGTGTTTAAGCCGGTTGCCAAAGGATATCGATATGTTGTCAGAGAACCGGTTCGATTGGCGATTGACCGGATGTTCACCAATGGATTGTATCCGGTCAGATTTGTCAACAACCTGCTTCAGTTGAAAGTAAAACGGGCAGGAATCGAAACGGCCAGGTTTTGTGTGAACAGTACGCTGGGAATTGCCGGCCTGTTTGATCCGGCAAAAGGATGCATGGGGCTGGATGCATATCCGGAGGATTTTGGACAGACATTGGGGTATTACGGTGTGGGCAGGGGGTTTCATATTGTTCTTCCGATAATGGGACCTTCAAATGTGCGCGATTTTTTCGGGTTCTTTCCGGATACCTTGCTCCGGCCCATGACTTATGTTAGTGATATCCGGGCAACTATTGCCGTTACTGTTGTGGATCATTTTAACACCTTGTCTTTGTATGTGAATGAATATGACGCCCTGCGTGTTGAAGCGATCGATTTATATATATTTCAGAGAGATGCATACGAAATGAGACGGCAAAAAGCCATAGAGGAATAATACGATGAAACGTGCTTTTTTATTGAATTTGTGCCTGCTGGCACTGGCCTTTCCGGTAATGGCGAGTGATGTGAAAACTGTTGAAAATTTGTTAAAGGAAAGAACCGAAGCGGTTTTAGAGATTCTTCAGGAAAATGATATTGATGAACAAGTGAAGAAAAACCAGATTATGGAGATCGTCGGGCCGATCATTGATTTTCAGATCATGTCCAAATTGACGCTGGGTAAAGCCAACTGGGGAAAGTTGAACGAAAAACAGCAGAAAGAATTTGTGGATCTGTTTGTCAAGCGGTTGGAAAAATCATATCTTGATAAAAGCTCAATGTATTGCTGTGTGAAGGTTTTTTACAAACCGGCGTTTATGCAGGGAAATAAAGTATATGTCCCGATTGAAGTCGAAGCCAAAGACAAACCTTTGAAAATGTTATATAAGTTTTATTCTTCCAGCGAGGGATGGAAGGCCTATGATGTGGAGGTTAACGGCGTCAGTCTGATCAAAAGCTACCAGGCGCAATTTTCAGAGGTTTTAAAAAGCGGGACCGCAGAAGACTTGCTGACAAGTTTGAGAAAGCCGTTAGAAGAATAACCATTTGATACGCTCAATTTAGATAAAAATAGTTGGCATTATGCTCAAAACGGACTCACTGACCACCCGCTTTTTTGATAAAATCATTATTGCCCACCCTGTTGTGGTGCTCTTTCTCCTTCTGGCTGCCATTTCCGGTTTAGGGTATTTTGCAAAAGACTTTCAAATTGACGCGTCTTCCGAAACATTAATCCGGGAGAATGATGAAGATCTGCTGCTGTCCCGCCAGGTATATTCACGATACGGCATCCAGGATTTTCTGGTTATTGCCTATGCCCCTCATGCTGATTTGTTGTCCGATGAGGCGCTCGACGATATCGCGAATCTGAAAAAAGACCTTTTACAACTGGATCGGGTGGATTCGGTTATCACGATTTTAGATGTTCCGATTCTTGAAAGCCCGCCAATATCGATCCAGGAACTGGCCGGTGAAGTTCCCACCCTGAAATCGCCCGTTATTGACCGGTCCATGGCCCGGATTGAACTGGCAAACAGCCCGGTATACCGGAATCTGCTGGTCAGCCCGGACCTGAAAACCACCGGTATCCAGGTTAATTTTAAAAACGATACCCTGTTTATGGATTTGATCCAAAGCAATGACATGCTGCGGGACAAATTGGCTGAACAGGGATTAACAGCAGAAGAAACCATTGAATACGGTCGGGTTCAGGCTCAGCTGGACCGGCACAGGGATTTTGCGGACAGTCTGAGGCATGAAGATATTAAATCCATCCGAATTATTATGGATGATTACCGGGGAAATGCGGATCTTTTTCTGGGCGGCATCAGCATGATTGCAGATGACCTGGTCCGGTTTGTAAAAAATGATTTGAAACTCTTCGGCATCGGTGTTTTCAGCTTTCTGGTGATTACGTTAGGCGTAATTTTTAAAAAGATTCAGTGGATTATTTTACCGATGTTTTGCTGCGTGTTTGCCGCTATCGCAATGATCGGTCTGCTGGGGCTGTTTGGCTGGGAAGTCACGGTCATTTCGTCAAACTTTATTTCCCTGCAGCTGATTATCACCATGGCGGTCACCATTCATCTGATTGTCAGATACCGTGAACTTTCAGCAACCAATCCGGACTGGTCACAGCGGGAACTGGTGCTTGAAACCGTCCGACTCAAGCTGACGCCCTGCATCTATGCGGCGTTAACAACCATTGCCGGATTCGGGTCCCTGCTGTCTTGCGACATTTTCCCGGTCATAACATTCGGCTGGATGATGGTCGCCGGAATCATCGTCTCCCTGATAATTACCTTTATACTCTTTCCGTCGGCAATGATGCTGCTGGCAAAAACAGCTCCCCCGAACCTGAAGGAGTCCCGGTATTCGCTGACGCATATTCTGGCGGGATTTACAGAAGTTCACGGACGAAAAATTCTTATTGTCAGTGCCGTGGCTTTTGTTTTAAGTGCTGTCGGTATTTCACAGCTGAAGGTGGAAAATTCTTTTATTAATTATTTTAAGAAAAGCACCGAAATATACCAGGGTATGCAAGTCATCGATCAGCAGCTTGGCGGGACCACCCCGCTGGATGTTCTGATTGATTTTCAGGAAGCGGCTCCCGGGAACTCATCGCCACTCAACCCTTCAGGCACCAGCGTATCCGATGAATTTTCAGATTTTGACGAATTCGATGAATTTGCAGAATTTGATGAGCCGGCTGCCCCGGAAAGCGCTGCGAAGTACTGGTTTACGCCGTATAAAATGAACAAGGTGCTTAAAGTGCATAATTACCTGGAAAGTGTTCCGGGTATCGGCAAGGTATTGTCTTTAGGAACCATGATGAAGATGGCGGATCGTCTGAGCCAGGGCAAGCCCCTTGACAGCTTCGATCTTTCCCTGATTTACAACGAAATCCCGGAAACAATCAAACAGCTGCTGGTGGAACCGTATGCTTCGGTGGAAAACAACCAGGTTCGGTTTTTTGTCCGGGTCAAGGATTCAGAAAAAGATTTAAGACGAAACGAACTTTTGAAGCAGATCGAATATGACCTGACCCATAAGCTTGAATATCAACCGGAAAACGTGCATCTGGCCGGGATGCTGGTGTTATACAACAATATGCTTCAAAGTTTGTTTAAATCCCAGATCATGACTTTGGGAATTGTTGTTCTGGCCCTGGTTGTGATGTTTTTTGTTCTGTTTCGGTCCCTTCGTTTAGCAGTCATCGCTATTTTCCCAAACCTTCTGGCAACCGGTGTCGTCCTCGGGGTGATGGGGTGGCTGAATATTCCTCTGGATATGATGACCATAACCATCGCGGCAATCAGTGTCGGTATTGCGGTTGATGATACGATTCACTATATCCACCGGTTTGAAAAAGAGATCCGGATCGACGGGGATTATACAAAAGCCATGCATCGCTGTCACAGCAGTATCGGCCATGCCATGTATTACACCTCGCTGACAATTATTATCGGATTTTCAATTCTCATTTTGTCGAATTTTATCCCGAGCATTATCTTTGGTCTGATGACCGGTCTGGCCATGCTCATCGCGCTGATTTCAGCCCTGACGCTTCTCCCGCAGCTGATCATTATAATAAAACCTTTTGGAACGGACTTTTCAACGTAAAAAAAAAATTATGGTTGATGAAAAAATGCCGTGAAATATGGTTTTTCATTTTTTTCAACAGCCTGATGAAGGATTAGAATGAAATTTGACCGGATCATTTACAATGGGTTTGTCGTTACCGTTAATCCGGATTTTCAAATCATTGAAAACGGTGTGGTCGGCATCAAAGACGGTATTATTCAATTTGTAGAAGCTCGAAAAAAAGATATCACACTTTATGATGCCGGAGATGCAATTGATGCGCAGGGCGGGATTATTATGCCCGGCCTTGTCAATGCCCATGCCCATCTGCCCATGTCAATCTTTCGGGGTTTAGCCGATGACCTGCCCCTTGCCCAATGGCTCAATGAATATATCTTTCCGGCGGAACAAAAACATATTTTACCGGAAACAGTCAGAATCGGTTCGCTGCTGTCATGCGCGGAAATGATAATGAGCGGCACCACCACCTGCTGTGATGGCTATTTTTATGAAGATGACGTTGCAAATGCTGTTTTTGAAACGGGTTTGCGAGCTGTTTGCGCTCAGGGGGTGATTGATTTTCCGGCCCCTGGTGTTGCCGATCCTGCAAAAAATATCGCAACCGCAGTTGCATTTGTTGAAAAATGGAAGAACCGTTCTTCGCTTTTAACCCCGTCCATATTCTGTCACTCTCCCTATACATGCTCAGAAGAGACATTGAAACAGGCAAAAAAAGCGGCTGATTCGCTGGGTGTGCGGTTTCAGATCCATGTGGCGGAAACACAGTTCGAGTTTAACCAGAGTATGGAAACAAATGGAAAATCGCCGGTGGAATATCTCGATAATCTGGGCATTATCAATGAAAATACCATAGTATCCCATGCCGTGTGGGTTAACGAAAAAGAAATCGAAATTATTGCCGATCAAAAAGCAAAAATTGTGCATTGCCCGGAAAGCAATATGAAGCTTGCTTCCGGCATTGCGCCAATACCGGAGATGATTGAAAAAGGCATCTCTGTCGGCCTGGGAACAGACGGATGCGCGAGTAATAACAATCTGGACCTGTTTGCGGAAATGGATTCTGCTGCCAAGCTTCATAAAGTGTTTAAAAGTGATCCTACAGTGATGGCTGCCAAACTCATTGTTAAAATGGCCACCATTGAAGGGGCAAAAGCAATCGGTTTAGGGGATTCGATTGGCTCCCTGGAACCCGGCAAGCAGGCGGACATCATTATTATCGATACCAATAAGCCGCACCTGACCCCGATGTATCATCCGGAATCCCATCTGGTGTATGCGGCAAACGGGGCGGACGTATCAGATGTATTTGTGGCCGGCAGGGCGTTGATGCGAAATTATGTCCCCGTTTATTTAGATGTCAAAGATGTTATGCACAAAGCGAAGTCAATTGGTTTAGCGATAAAACAAAATCATGCAACAATAACCTGACTTGAGCGATTGTCGCGGTTATCCCAAATATAAAACGCTCAATTCAGGAATAAATTAGGCAACAAAATGGATCTTAAAGATATCATTGCAGCAGCCAAAGGTGAGCAAGCGGTTGACTGCCTGTTCACCAATGCACGGATCATTAATGTGTTTTCCAATGAAATCATCTCCGGCCATATTGCCGTGTCCGGCGGTCATATTGTGGGTATCGGCGATTATCCCGCTCAAAAAGTCGTTAATCTGAATAACCGGTATGTATCTCCCGGGTTTATTGATGCCCATGTGCATATTGAAAGTTCCATGACCTCCGTGGCGGAATTCGCCAAAGCGGTGGTTTGTAAGGGCACCACCACTGTGGTGGCAGACCCCCATGAAATTGCCAATGTCATGGGAACCGCTGGAATCGACTACATGCTCCGGGCCAGTGAGAAATTACCGGTGAATGTTTTTTTTACGCTTCCTTCATGTGTTCCGGCAACATATATGGAAACCGCAGGCGCAGACCTGAATCCGGAAATGCTGAAACCGTATCTGGGAAATGACCGGATCGTCGCTCTCGGTGAAATGATGAATTTCCCAGGCGTAATTTTCAGGGATAATGCAGTAATGCAAAAAATAACAGATACCCGGAGGCTCAATAAACCGGTGGACGGCCATGCGCCGGGTTTAGGCGGAAAGGATTTAAACGCCTATATTGCCGCCGGCATTTTAAGTGACCATGAATGCATTTCAGCTGATGAAGCCATGGAAAAATTGAGACTGGGCATGCATATCATGATCCGGGAAGGGACTGGTGCTAAAAATTTAAATGATCTTTTGCCGATCGTGAATGAGAAAACAGCGCACCGGATCATGTGGTGCAGTGATGACCGCCATCCGAATGATATTTGTGATGAAGGACATATTGACTTTATCATCCGAAAGGCAATCGGTTCAGGACTTGACCCGGTGACTGCAATTAAGATCGGCACGGTGAATCCGGCCCGGTATTTTGGTCAAAAAAGTCTTGGGGCCATTGCGCCGGGCAGAAAAGCGGATATGGTGGTATTTTCCGATTTAAATAATCCAGTGCCTGAAGAAGTCTATACTTCAGGATCTCTGGCGGCGATTGACGGGCAAATCAGCCCGGAAATCAGGTTTGATGAAATACCGGACTGTTTGTCTGTTATGAACGTCAAAACCGGAACGCTTGACTTTTCCATTTCCGCTTCCGCAGAAAAAGAAAAGATCCGTGTCATTGAACTTCTTCCCGGGCAGGTGGTGACGCGGCAACGGGAAGATTGTGTAAAAATCAAAGATGAAATGGCCGTGTCGGATACTTCCAGAGACATTCTAAAAATTGTCGTGGTCGAACGGCACAAGGCCACGGGAAATATCGGCAAGGCCTTTGTTTCCGGATTCGGTTTTAAAAAAGGTGCTATTGCGTCCAGTGTGGCACACGATTCCCATAATATTATCGTGGTCGGAACCTGTGACGAGGATATGAAAATAGCAGTAAAACGTATCATAGAGATGAATGGGGGACTGACTGCGGCATGTGACGGGAAAGTCTCTGCCGAATTGCCGCTGCCCTTAGCAGGCCTTATGTCAGTTGATCCGCTTGAAGCTGTCCGCAGTCAAATGGATGCCATGATCAATGCGGCTTGTAATATGGGGGCATCTGTTCCGGATCCGTTTATGCTTCTTTCATTTTTAGCGCTGCCGGTAATCCCGGAACTCAAGCTAACGGACCGGGGATTGTTTGATGTGACTCAGTTTGCACATGTCCCTTTGTTTGTGGGTTGAAATTCCGGATAAGCATACATTGATGGCTGTCTGTTATTTTAAATATTCTTCTCAATCAACAGCCTGTGCCTGGGGATAGCGAAAAAGGAGATATGCATGGCAAAAAAGCCATCCAATCTGATTTACGGCGTCGATGAACAGCCTTCCTTTTATGAACTGTTGATATTGGGACTGGAGCATGTCTCTGTCATATCGGTTGCATTTATTTTTCCGGTGCTCATTGTTCAGGAATCCGGTGGAACCTTGTCCGATGCGGCCACAATGATTCAGATGTCCATGATTGCCGGGGGGCTGGGCACCATCCTTCAATCCATAAAAAAAGGTCCGGTTGGGTCCGGTTATCTGTGTCCACAGTTGTGCGGACCTTCTTTTTTATCTGCATCCATTCTGGCCGGGCAAACGGCAGGCCTGGGGGCCGTGTTTGCAGGTACGTTTTTCGGAGCTTTTTTTGAGGCTCTGTTTTCCCGGGTTGTTAAGCGCCTTCGGCAGTTTTTCCCGCCGGAAGTCACCGGAACCGTGGTTGCCATGGTCGGCATCACTGTGATACCCTTTGCCATGCCCCGATTTCTCGGCCTCAACGAAATGGATGCCACCATCAAGGCTCATGATATCATTGTTGCCGTAGTTACGTTGGCTGTTATGTGTGCGGTCACCATTTGGGGCAAGAAAAAGCTGCGTCTTTACAATATTATTATTGGTATGGTTGCCGGGTATCTGCTGTCCTGGATTTTCGGCCTTTTTACACCCGATCAGGCTGACCGGCTGATAACGGCCCGATATTTTGCTATGCCGATTCCGGTATTCCACAAATGGGTGATTAGCTGGGGGATTGTGCTGCCGTTTGTGGTGGCTTCTTTGTGCTCTTCGCTCAAAACGATTGGTGATCTCGTGACCTGCCAGAAAATTAATGATGCAGACTGGAAGCGCATGGATATGGATTCCGTCGGCGGCGGGTTGCTGGCAGACGCTGCCAGTGCCATGGGAGCCGGGTTGCTGGGGGGGATGGGACAATCCACATCATCCAGTAATGTTGCCCTGTCCCTTGCTACCGGAGCTACCAGCCGCCGGATTGCCTTTTCAGTGGGGCTGATTCTCTGCGGGCTGGCATTTTTTCCTAAGTTCGCAACGATATTTGTCATTATGCCCACGCCGGTGGTCGGGGCTACCCTGGTTTTTACGGTCAGTTTTATGATTGTCGTGGGATTTCAGATCATCACGTCGCGAATGCTGGATACCCGGAAAATGCTGGTCGTCGGTATTCCCATCATCCTGGGACTGAGCGTTGATATGGTACCGGGGGTGTATGCAGGGGTGCCGGAATGGATCCAGCCGATTTTCAGCTCATCGCTGTCTCTGGCCACAGTATCCGTGGTCATATTAAATCTTGTTTTCCGTATCGGTATTACAGCAAAAAAGACCCTGAACCTGAAACCTGTTGTGGATTCCGGTCAGAAAATTTATGAATTCATGGATACTTGCGGCCGGGAATGGGGGGCGCGTCCTGAAATTATAGTCCGGGCAACACGCATCGTTACAGAGCTTTTTGAGGCATGCGTTATGGCACGGCTCACGGAAAATGATATTCGGATGGATATTTCCTTTGATGAGTTCAATCTGGACATGGTTATCACCTATGATGGCCGGCCCCTGGATTTTTCCGCTGAAAAGCCGACTGCCGGGGAGCTTCTGGCTGACGATGTCGCCTTGACCCGGCTTTCTGCCGTGATCATCCGTCGCACCGCTGATCGCATGAGTTGCGAGGAAAAGCAGGGAAAAACGACTTTACGCTTTCATCTGGATCATTAAATAAATACAATCAAACGAGGTGACAGAAAATGAATATACAGACAAGGCAGGCGGGCAGGGCGACGGTGATCGCTGTGTTTGGAAAAGTTGATGCCATGACTGCCCCGGCATTTGAAACATCAGTCTCAGACCTGATCGCGGAAGGACAATTGTGTCTGGCAATTGATCTTGGCGGGGTTGAGTATATCAGCAGTGCAGGGTTGCGGGTAATTTTAGCCGCTGCAAAAGCCCTCAAGGCGAAAGACGGTATGCTTTTGCTGGCCAATGCCCGGGGCCCGGTGCAAGAGGTCTTTGAAATTTCAGGTTTCGGTTCTGTTTTCAATCTTTACGATTCCGTGGAAGCAGCCCTGGAAACGGCAGGCTGATGGATCAGGATTATTCAACCATGAGGTTTCCGGCATCGATCAACAGTCTGCCGGCTGTGACGGCTTTTGTGGAAGGCAAGGCTGCAGCTGCCGGTGTTATGCCTGCGAAACTGCCCGGACTTTGCCTTGCGGTGGAAGAAGCATTTGTTAATATTTGTACCTATGCTTTTTCTGGCCATGAGGGCCAGGTTGAATTTATTTGTTTTTCCACTCCCGACGCCTTTGTTTTGGAGATCATGGATTCCGGGCCGGAATTTGATATGCTGTCGGTTCCCAGGCCGGATACTTCGGTGGAGATGGAACAACGGGAGGCCGGCGGACTGGGAGTGTATTTCATCCGCCATTTCACCGATCATTCCGACTGGCGCAGGGAAAACAATAAAAATATTCTCCGCCTGACAATGGATCTTGACGATGGCACTTCGCATCCAAAAGAGACTTAGCCCGCATTTCTCATAAAAAAAACAAATAAATATAAAAATAACTTTATTTCAAATAATTATAATCAAAACCGATCTTAACTGGCAAATCGTCTGTTTAGATATTTTAAATCAAAAAATTGAATTGTTTTTCACCTTCGGCGACTCGGAGCAAATCAGGAACTGCGTTATTCAGCCATTGAAGCAGAGTACTACGTCTTCAGGCTGAAGTGCCTTGTTCCTGAATTGCTCCAACTCGTGAGAAAACCGGGCTATCAATATGAACAAATTTTTTGCAGCTGCATTATTTCTGATGTTTTTGCCGGCCGCTTCCTTAAGCGCAGATGAGAATCCCGGCCTGACCCCTTGCGCCATGATTCCCCACTGGAGTCCGCAGGCCCAGTTTGCGGGCTATTATGTGGCTGCTGAAAAAGGCATCTATGCAAAGCACGGCATTGATATGGTCGTTTTAAAAGGCGGGCCGGATTGCTCGGTATCCGAATACTTAAAAGACGGCCTGGTCGATTTTGCGGTTTTGTGGCTTACCACGGCGATCCGGCAATATGACGAAGTCGGCCGGTTAGTGCATCTGGGCCAGATTGTTCCCCGTTCTTCCATGATGCTGGTGGCTAAAAAATCGAGAAATATCCGGA
Organism: Desulfococcaceae bacterium; assembly: GCA_030145385.1. GTDB lineage: Bacteria > Desulfobacterota > Desulfobacteria > Desulfobacterales > Desulfosalsimonadaceae > SURF-3. The sequence goes on along the minus strand of JAQYVU010000073.1, from coordinate 5,542 downwards.
AACCATCGGACATGAACGGTAAAAAAGTGGGACTCTGGAGTGGCGACCTTGCCGTGCCTCCCCAGGCTTTTTTTACTGAATACGGGTTGCAGGTGAAACAGATTCCCCAGGCCTATACCATCAATCTGTTTTTACGCGATGGCGTGGATGTCGCTTCTGCCATGTGGTACAATGAATACCATACAATTCTCAATACCGGAATGAATGCAGACGAGCTGGATATTTTCCCCCTTTGGGAATACGGTCTGAATTTTCCGGAAGACGGCCTCTATATGCTGGAAGCCGCATATAAGAAAAATCCGCAACTTGCCGCCGCCTTTATCGAGGCATCGTTTGAAGGCTGGCAATATGCATTTGCACATCCGGATGAAGGCCTGGACATCGTTATGCGGTATATGCGGGAGGCAAACATCTCCGCCAACCGGACCCATCAGAAATGGATGCTTGCGCGAATGCAGGATCTCATTATGCCAAACGGTGCAAAACAGGCCTCCTGCAGGCTGAAACAATCTGATTTTGATACGGTGTCGGATTTTCTTCTCCGTGCCGGTCTGATTGGTGAGAAGCCGGACTATGGTGAATTTACGGGAGAAATAAATGCCGAAAACTAATGATCGCCCTGATTGCGGCGGAATCAAATGGCGTCACCGTTTATCCGTTCGGCTGGGTGTGGTGTTTTCCGTTTTCAGTGTTCTGATTTTCGGGATGACCCTGGGGTATAATTATTATCAGGCCCGGAACATGATCACGGCTAAAATGGAAATCCAGGCCCGGAACCTGGTTTCAGCCACCGCCGGAAGGGTAGAGACGGTGGTCGCTTCTGTTACGGCCCTGACCGAATCCATGGCCCTGTCTTTAGAACTTTTTCCGTTTAATAATACCCACCTTCTTGATTTTATTAAGATATCGGTTCTTTCCCATCCGGATGTGTTTGGTTCTGCCGTGGCATTTGAGCCTTCTGTTAATGGCCGGTTTCAAGGGCCTTACGCCCCATATTATTACCGGACGCGAAGCGGTACGGAGTTTATCAATCTTGCGGATAATTTTGACTACATGTGCCGGGACTGGTTTCAGATTCCCAAGGAACTTGGGAAAACCGAATGGAGTGAGCCGTATTATGATGAAGGCGGGGGCAACATTTTGATGGCAACCTGCTCCGTGCCTTTTTATGAAGTCCAAAACAATCAAAAACGCTTTTCCGGTATCGTAACGGCAGATATATCCCTTAAACGCCTGACAGACATTGTGTCTTCCATCAAGGTGCTGAAAACGGGCTATGGGTTTTTGCTTTCCAGAAACGGCACATTTCTGGCGCATCCCCGTCAGGATATCATTATGAACGAGTCCCTGTTTAGCCTGGCGGAAGCACGCGGCAGCCGGGAGCTAAGGGACATCGGGCGCCGGATGGCTGCCGGTGAATCCGGATTTATTCCGTTTCAGACCTTCGCGGGAGTGCAAAGCTGGATGTACTATGCACCTTTGCAGCATGTGGGGTGGACGCTTGGGGTGGTTTTTCCGGAAGACGAGCTTTTCTCAGACATCCGGACCCTTACGATGACCATGGCCGCCATGGGGTTTGGGGGTGTTCTGCTTCTGATGATTGTGGTGGTGTTTATTGCCAAGTCGGTTACAAATCCCATCCGGGCGCTTGCGGCCGCGTCGGATAAGATCGCGGGCGGTGATTTCGAAGCCCGTTTGCCGGAATCCCGATCAAAAGATGAAGTCGGGCTTCTGACCCGTGATTTCCAGGTCATGCGGGATTCTTTGAAAGACCATATTCAATTGCTTACGGAAACCACCGCTGCCAGGGAGCGGATGGAAAGCGAACTTCAAATTGCCCACGACATCCAGATGTCGATTCTGCCAAAGACATTTCCGCCGTTTCCTACCCGGGATGAATTTGACCTTTTTGCCTTGATCATACCGGCAAGGGAAGTCGGGGGGGATTTTTATGATTTTTTTCAGCTCAACGACAATCTCCTCTGTTTTGTTATCGGCGATGTTTCCGGCAAAGGTGTTCCGGCCGCATTGTTTATGGCTGTGACCAAGACATTGATCAAGTCGTTTGCCAAAGAGGATGTCACGCCGGAAGAGATTTTATCCCATGTCAATGAAGAGCTGGCAGCAGAAAATGATGCCTGCATGTTTGTCACGCTTTTTTGCGGATTTTTGAATACGAGTAATGGTGAAATTCATTATGCCAATGCCGGCCATAACCCGCCTTTGGTAGTTAATAAAAATGGGACGGTTAAATGGCTGCCCCGTGCTAAATCTCTGGTGGCCGGGGCCATGCCGGGCATCCGCTACGAGGGCGAGCATCTTAAGCTTTTGCCGGGTGACAGTCTGTTCCTCTACACGGATGGCGTTACCGAAGCCATGAACCATGACGATGATTTGTTTTCTGAAAAAAGGCTGGAAAAAGATCTGGCGTTTTCTGCAGGTCTGGAAATAAAGGATACGCTCCACAATGTTATGGGTTCAATTCAGCAGTTTTCCGACGGAGCCCCCCAGACAGATGATATCACCATGATGATGATCCGGTATTCGGGATAAGCCTTGAGGCAAACGATATGTTTTGTGTCTGTCTTATTTTGAATATTTTTTCCTTAATTTCAGATAGGTTAATTTGGTCCGACAAGAATTAAACATAAACAAATATTTAAACAACTCATAATAAGAAGCAGATACAATGAATCGTTTTAAACTGAACACTGCCGTAAAAAAGAAAATCAGGAAGATGACAAAAAAATCCATAATGGCCGATCCGGTCAAGACGGATGATGACATTGAAAGAACAGCTAAATTGACGGCATATCATGAAGCCGGCCATTTAGTGATCAGCGCCTGTGTCGGATACGGCTACAGCAAAGCACTTTTCAAAAGTATCGATATTATCAGCGACAAGTGTTTTTCAGGTTCCATACGCTGGAAAATAAACGTTTGGCCGGATCCAAACCGCATTACCGGGGAGACATTGCCTTATTTAGCTTTTAAACGAATGGCGAACTATGTGGCGGGGGATGCCGCAGGCAATAAGGCAACAGGGGCGGATATTTCCTGTGAAGGTATATACGGACGGTATCTTGACAATAAAATGTCAGTGGAAGAGCTCGGCCGGACAGACGCCGGCATGGCGATATATAATGCCAAGGCGTTAATTGATGCCATGTCTGATGAAGATTCTTATGGTTTTGCTGATGCATTTCAAATGGTGCAGCAGGTAGAACCCATCGTTGAAAAGCTTATCAATGATCCTGATATCTGGACAGCCATTGACGCAATCGCCTGTAAACTGGGCAAGGTTGGAAAGATCAGCGGTTTTGAAATTGTTGACCACATTATCAATAAGATCGGCGAAAAACTGACAGACAATCCGCTCCGCCAAGCGATTGAAGATTGCACTCCCCAATTAAGCGACTTCAGCGGCTGTGATGAAAAAATGATCGCTGATATTGCTAAACTCGATGATTTAGCAATGGTTATTTAAGCAAGGATTAACTTTTCAATCACTTGATTTGGTCCGACAAGAGTTCATCATAATTGAATTAACTTTTTCATATATCGTCCAATATGTCTAATAAATTGGACTTACTGGATGAATTTTAGGCAGTATGAAATAAATTGTCAAAAATATTTCTCGTCCAGGTGCCGGGTCTTGAACGGCTGAGCTGTGCTTTCCGGCCAAGCAACCTGGTAACTTCGAATGTGCTGTTCCGGTAAGCACAAGCTGCTGGTGTACGCCCGGCATACCCGGGAATATAATGTCTATTTGCTCTTGCCAATTTTCATTCCATTCCTATATCGATCGTTTGAGGGCATCCTATAATCCCCTTTTTGACGGTGAAAAGTGCGATATAGCCTATGAAAACACCCATTATTGAGAATTGAATGCTTGATATTAAAGAGATGAGCGTGGTCCGACCCCAGGTCTTCTTCATTCTTTGCCTGTCCCAATCTGAAGAAACTCAATGGCCTTTGCTGTGTATGGATACAAAACAGTTGATAAAAAATATCGTCGGAGGGGAGTCCCATTGTGATGCGGCCCTGACCTGATGGTTTCCGTGGGATACGGGGACAAACTGTTTGAGCGGACAGGTGGAGATAAATCCGTAAATTTTTGGCAAACGGGAAAGGCAAAAAAATCTTAGGTGTTCCACTTTTAACAGCGACCAAAAAACTTTAACTGGCTGTCTCCGCCACGGAAGCCGCAGCACAGGGTGGGTTCTTTTGTTACTTTTCTTGCCCATCAAGAAAAGTAAAAAGAAAAAACGGATTAATGTTGGTTTCCCCCGAATGTGAATAATTCAAGTTTAAAGATTTGATAATCAGGCTCGTCAAAAATCAAGGCGACCCCAGGCTCTTTTTCTCGAGTTCCTGCAACTTATTTATTGTCATTATTTTCAGTTGCCTCAAGCAGGATTTGGATTGTCACGCGGAGATCAGGCAGTTTGTTTGTTATAACATCCCAGACGATAGTGTAATCAACGCCAAAATAGTCGTGGATAAGCCTATTTCGCATTCCAGAAACCTTGCGCCACTCGATATCGGGTTGCATCGACTTGATATTTTCCGGCAGCTTTTTTGAAGCCTCACCGATGATCTCAAGGCTTCGAACAAACGCCCTCTTCAGTGTGGCATCTCGGACAAAGGAATCAAAGTCCACTCCCGAAATGTGAGAAAGGATGTAGTCGATTTCGTCTATGATATGAAGGAGGTACTCATGCGGCGATAGGGACACGCTCTACCTCCTTTAGAATATGCGGTCCGATGTACGGGCTAAGGGCCTCCGGGGTAACCAATTCAACTTTGCGCCCCAGGATTTCTTCAAGAAGGAAGGCGACTTCCATAAAATTGTCGAAAGTGTGTTTTTCAGGCATGAATTCTACAAGAATATCAATATCGCTCAAGGGCGTCTGGTCCCCCCGAACAAATGAACCAAACAGACCGATATTTTTAACACCATGAAGTTCAAGGCGCTTTCGTTCCTTGATTATGCACTTGAATACTGAATCCTTGCTGTTAACCATTTTAATCATTACCGAATCTCCCCCACATTTCCATTTATTCTATCAGAATATAGCAAATGGCACACGGATGCAATTGAATCTTTTGATGATAAACCTGATCTTTTGAAAATTTAAACAAAAATTCTTTTTTATGGCAACGATGCGTTAAATGACAGACATGACTGGGAATATAATGTCTATTTCTTCTGCCCACTTTCTTTTCATGGGTTTTTTTATTTTCTATATTGTTCTTTTGGGGCCTGAAAAGTGGGATATTGCTATGTTTTTTGGCTTAAATTAACACTTATAAGTAATAATATATATGGCTTAGTGTGGTCCGGCCCCGCTGCAATTACTTTGAAAAGTGTTACCTATGTCTGTAACTCATACCGCTGTATTTCTCTCTACTTTTCTTTGGCGGGCAAAGAAAAGTAGCAAAAGAAAGCCCGCCCAGCAACTTGGCCTTCGGCTTCCCTCGCGAAATATTTTCTACAGCGGGATCAAAAACTCGCTAAATTTTTTTAAAGCTTGCCGAT
>JAQYVU010000072.1 GCA_030145385.1 Desulfococcaceae bacterium | reverse complement strand
TGGCTGGACGGCTTTAACCTAAGCGGCTAATGCGTAGTTATAATCGTCTGCGATTATGTTGTTTCCGCTTGTTTTACGAGTCAGCAGAAAACTCGGTATGCAACCATTGTTTCTTTATCCCCGTCGAAGCCGTTTCGCCCCCTTTTTGTAAAAGTTTGTTAAGATGAATTAAAAGATCGCTGATGGTAGCTTAATTTAAATTGTTTTACCACAATAAAATAATGCGCTAAGCGGTTTTTGTCAAGATTTCATGCCGCCGGTTTTTTTTGAGTTCCAATGTCTTTTGTGTGGGTTTGATATTTTTGGTGTGGAATGGTATTTTATGTCAGATATCAAAAAAACAATCCGATTTGAAAGATTCAATTTAGATAACAGTCAGGAAATAACATGAGAAAGAAATTTGCAACTGTTTGGGGGTTAATTTTTCAATTCATAAATTTATATTTCTCCGGTCATTGCGAACAAAGTGAAGCAATCTCAATATCAACACGGGGATTGCGTCGGTCGTGCCTCCCTCGCAATGACAGAATAACGGATATAATTGATGAGCACCACGGCAAAACCCTGTTAACCGTTTTCCGGGTATGTTTTTTCCCATTTATTTTCATTCTGTTCTTAGGGACGGCAACATCCGCCGAAACGTCGGCTGAAATGTCAGGCGCCCCGGCAATGGCGGCCGATGCGCGCGCCATTGTAGATGAAGCGGTGAATTATCTGCGGGAAGAAACATCTGAATCGATTGTTCATATGACCATCCACCGGCCGGACTGGGAGCGGACCATGACCATCCGGGCATGGACAAAGGGGAAATCTGACAGTATTTTCCGGATCGAATCACCGCCCAAAGACAAAGGCAACGGGACGCTGAAAAAGGGCAGGGAAATGTGGATTTTCAACCCCAAGGTCAACCGGGTGATCAAGCTGCCGCCGTCCATGATGTCTCAATCCTGGCAGGGGTCTGATTTTTCAAACAATGACCTGGCCAAATCCGATACGGTGATTGACGATTACGACCATACACTTATAAAAACGGAAACCTTAGACGCTAAAACCGTATATGTGATCGAATCCATACCCAAACCGGATGCCCCGGTGGTGTGGGGAATGCAGACGTTGAAAATCCGGGAGGATTTTATTCTGCTGAGCCAGGAATTCTATGATGAAGACAGGCAATTGGTCAAGGTCCTGTCCATGGAAAAAATCGGCATGATCGGTGGAAAACTTTATCCCATGCAATGGCAGATGGCCAAAGCAGATGCTGAAGATGAATATACCCGGATTGATTATGAAAGCATTGTTTTTAATCTGGATCTTTCCGACCATATGTTTACGATATCCAATTTAAAGAAACCGGGGCGGTAGTTTCATATGCAAAGCCCGCAAGTCAATATGGACATGCAGATGGCCTGGCGCAATGTGTGGCGCAATCCCCGGCGGACCTGGCTGACGGTGGGCGCCATTTGTTTTGCCTGCATGGTATTGATTTTTATGCTGTCTTTTCAGTTCGGCTCCTATGAGACCATGATTAATTCTTCGGTTAAGATCAACACCGGTCATCTTCAGGTTCAGGCAGCCGGATATTTTGATAAAAAAAATATGCGCCGGGTGATCAATGACCCGAAACCGGTAATGCAGATGATATCCGCTATCAAGCAGGTGGAAGCAATGACTGTTCGGGCCAATACGTTTTCTCTGGTTTCATCAGAAGACAGAACATATGGTGCGATGATTGTGGGGATTGATCCCGCGCATGAGCCTGAGGTTTCCACTTTAAAACAGTTGATCCGGAAAGGGGAATTTTTACCTGAAAAAACTGGTTCTGACAGGGCGTTGATCGGATCGTTGCTGGCCAGAAATCTGAAAGTCGTCATCGGTGATGAATTGACGATTCTGGGGCAGGGAAAAGACGGATCAGTGGCTGCTTCAATCGTCACGATTTGCGGTATTTTTAAATCCGGTATTGACGGGTTTGACAGAAACACCCTGCACATCCCGATCAAAACTTTTCAAGCGGTCTATTTCATGGACGCTGCGGTGCATGAAATCGTCATTAATGCAAATTCGCTGCATGATGTAGCGGCTGTTAAAAAAGAAATTATCAATGGGTTAAAAAACATACCCGAAGGCAAAAAACTGGTGGTTATGGATTGGGATGAACTGGTTCCGGGCCTGACCCAGGCGATTCGGATCGATTTGATCTCGGGGATTATTTTCTGGTTTCTTCTGGTGCTGGTGGTGGCATTTTCTATTCTCAATACATTTTTAATGGCAATATTTGAGCGTACCCGGGAATTCGGGGTTATGATGGCCATTGGCACCACACCGCAGCGGCTGGTAAAACTGCTGCTGTATGAATCTAATTTTATGACCATTGTCGGCGTGGGACTGGGGATTATCATCGGCTGCGGGATTACCGGGCTTTTTCAGGTTTATGGAATCGATATGTCCGGGGCATCGGAAATGTTAAAGCAGTATGGTATTTCAGGGCGTATTTATCCAAGGTTGAGTCTTATCACGGCATTTGCCGGGCCGGTGCTGGTATGGATAATTACGATTGCGGTGGCGTTTTATCCCGCGATGAAGATAAAAAAGCTGCAACCCATTGAAGCGATGACACATGTTTAAAGACAAAGGTGAATAGACTAAAGGCTGAAGTAAAAACAGTATACAGGCAAATTTTATTATTTTTACCTTCAGTCTTCAGCCTTCTACCTTAGGACCTGACGAATGGAATTCCAAATTGCCTGGCGAAACATCTGGCGGAATCCGAGGCGAACGGTGATTATCATGATCGCCGTGATCATCGGCGTCTGGACGATGATTGCGCTGACATCATTAATGCGCGGGATGGTTGCGGATATGCTTGATAGGGGCATTGCAACCCTGACCGGGGACATTAAAATATATCCGGCAGGCTTTCATGATGATCCGTCAATCTCTTTTCAAATCAATGATGCGGATTTTGTATTGTCAAAAATCGCCAATGCATTTCCTGAGGATACCCAATATGCATCACGGGTAAGGGTCAATGCCATTGCGTCCAATGCCCGGCATTCCGCCGGTCTTACGCTGGTGGGAATTGATCCGGGCCAGGAAAAGGGGGTGTCTTTTATCGGCAATGGGGTGCTTGACGGCCGTATGATATCCAGAGATGATAAAAATGCCATTGTTGTCGGCCAGGCCCTGCTGGAAAAGTTTGAAACCCGGATCGGCCGAAAGCTGATTCTGATGTCGCAGGATCGCCAAAATGAAATCACTTCCAAAGCGTATAAGATCGTCGGCGTTTTTCGTTCCAAGCTGGCGTCAACGGAAAAGCAGTTTGTTTTTGTCAGCAAATCCTCTGCTCAGAATATGCTGGGGATGGAAAACGGCGTTTCAGAGATTTCTATTGTATTGGCGGATCATGAAAAAACCGGGCGAGTCGCAGAAAGCATCAGCACTGCATTAAACGGTTCTGATCTTGAAATTTATACATGGAAAGATCTTTTGCCCATGCTGAAATCGTATATGGAGGTTTTTGACGGATTTATTGTGCTGTGGTTTCTGGTGATTTTTGTTGCCATGGCATTTGGCATCGTTAATACGATGCTGATGGCGGTATATGAACGAATGCGGGAGTTCGGCCTGCTCAAAGCGCTGGGAATGAAGCCGGCGCTGATTTTACGGTCTGTTTTGATTGAATCAGGTATTATTCTGGCCATCGGGGCATTTGCCGGAAACCTGCTGGCCATAGGATTAGTGATGATCATTGCCGCGACCGGAATTGATCTTTCCGCGCTGGCTTCGGGACTTGAATATGCGGGGGTGTCATCGATAATTTATCCGGAACTGGTGTTGAAAGATGTGTTTCTGGCCAATGGCGTGGTCATGGTGCTTGGGCTGGCGGTAAGTATATATCCGGCGGTTAAGGCGTCACGGATTACGCCCGTAGAAGCTATGGCCCACACATGAGGGCGTCGTTAAAAGACCCATCTACTGCGTTGTAGCAGTTTTTCAGGTGCTCAAGATACTATTTGTATGATTTCGAACCTGAAAAACAGCTACGCCTTGTATATGAACCTTTTAACTTAGCCTGCCGATTTTGGGTTATCATAATATTTTAAGGGACCATTTGTGATACAGAACAGGCGAAATTATATTGTTGGCAAGATGAAGAGAATCTAAAAGGATAAAAAATGCCGATTGTAGAGGTCAAGGGTGTTGATAAAGTCTATCATCAGGGTGATACTGCGGTCCATGCGTTAGACAACATTCACCTGTCGATGGATGCCGGGAGTTTTGCCGCCATTGCCGGACCGTCCGGTTCCGGGAAAACCACTTTGCTGAATATGATCGGCGGACTGGATCTGCCGGACCATGGGGATGTGATTGTGGACGGCCGGCATTTTAGTGAAATGAATCAGAGCCAGCTGGCGCAACTGCGGCTGAACCGGATCGGATTCGTATTTCAAGCATACAATTTAATCCCTGTGCTGTCTGCAGTGGAAAATGTTGAATATGTGATGCTGCTTCAGGGTGTTGAAAAAGCAGAGCGCCGGGACAGGGCAATGGCTATGCTCGACGAAGTGGGCTTAACTGAAAAATATGATAACCGGCCGGCAGAGCTTTCCGGCGGTCAGCAGCAGCGGGTGGCGGTTGCCCGGGCGATTGTCTCGAATCCCGCCATTGTGCTTGCGGATGAACCCACGGCCAACCTGGATTCAAAGACCGGGGAAGGGCTGCTCAGGATCATGGCTGAAATGAATGAACGTCGGAATGTAACGTTTATATTTTCGACTCATGATAAAATGGTTATGGATTATGCCCATCGGCTGGTGCTCCTCCGGGACGGGATGATAGATGACGATCGATCCAAATAAATTTTTATATTTTCTTTTCATTTTCTCCATATTCCTGTGCGCCGCCACAGCAGCAGCGGGAGGCGTCATCGGTGAAAAAATTTCAGCGGAATGGGGCGGGCATTTGAGATTGAAAGGAGCGGTTTCCTTTCCGGAAAATAATTCCCATTTGGATTTTTTGCATCATGACCGTCTGCACGACGGCGCGGTTGAGTTTCGGCTGAAGAATCATACCGGATTTAACGACTGGCTCACTTTTGATTGTCATTATGAAATGATCGGTGCTGGCGGTGAGACGCGAAAAACGCTGCAGACCTTTTTAAAACAGTATCCCAATATTTCCGGCAGGCTTTTTGTGCCAAAGGGTGTGAACGATGACCGCCGGGTGATGGATTTAACCCATGTCATTTCATCGGATATTGATTATCTTTTTTACCACCGGTTAGACCGGCTGGCAGTGTCTGCGGCTGCTGACCGGGGTTCTGTAACGGTCGGCCGCCAGGCATTGACCTGGGGCAACGGTTTTTTGTTCAACCCCATGGATCTGTTCAACCCGTTTTCCCCCACAGATGTGGAGCGGGATTATAAAATCGGCGATGACATGATCAGTGCCCAGGTGTACGCAGGCAATGCAGGCGAATTGCAGATGCTGTATGTGCCGCGCAGAAATACGGAAAATAACGATATTGAGTGGGGGCAATCTTCTGCAGCGGCAAAATTTCATTTTAATATTTCTACCACGGATATTGATTTGATGGTTGGTCAGCACTACGAAGACGATGTTGTGGGAATTGGATTTACCGGGTACCTGGCAGATGCGGCCTGGCGTCTGGATACCACATATACATGGCTGGATGCTGACAGCGATCAATCCGGTTTTTCAAGTGTCGTGGCAAATATTGATTATTCGTGGGTCTGGAGGAATAAGAATTTCTATGGATGGATTGAATATTATTATACCGGCCTGGGGGAAAATGATGTTCAAAAAGCGCTGACCGACCCGGATATCATCAAACGTCTGGCCCGGGGGGAATGGTTTACGCTGGGGCGTTCATACGTCAATGCCCAGCTTCAGATAGAATGGCATCCGCTGGTCAACGGCTTTATAACGATTATCAATAATACCGGTGACTCGTCCGGCATTGTCCAGCCGAGAATTACCGTGGATCCGGCGCAGAATTTTCAAATCATGTGCGGCGCAAATATTTATTACGGGCGAACCAAAACCGAGTTCGGGGGCATCGAACTTCCCGGGGTTCAGATTAAGGAAATACCGGCGGATATGGTTTATATCTGGTTGAGTTATTATTTTTGATGGTTTCGGAAATAAACTCTTTCGGATGGCAAAGAAAAAAGCTTCAAGTTCAAGGCGCGCAGAGCCTGAGGAGCGAGGCGTACGAATGTACGTTGAGCGACAAAGGCTGCAGTGCAACGCAGAAATTGAGCTTTTTACACAGCCATCAGGGTTAGTAGCCCTCAGGCGCCCTATAGTCCCCGGCCACCGCATCAATCATTTCGGCAATATCCAGCAGTTCCATATCATGCCAGCGCCGGCCCACTATCTGTACACCGATCGGCATCCCGTCGTCGGAATAACCCGCCGGAATGGTGACCGCCGGGTGTCCGGTGGTGTTAAAGGGGGATGTGTAAGCTGCATTTGCCATCCAGTAATTCAGCTGATGGTCATCCACCGGTACCGGATCAGTATAAATATTGTATCCTAAAATGACATCATCGGGTTCAAGGTGTTTATAAGCGGGTTGGGTAGCGACCGGGCAGATAAATACATCCCATTGCATGAGAAATTGCTCAAGATGCGCGATCAGGATCTCGCGTTTAGAGCATTCCTCGATAAATTTATCATAGGTGGCAGGATACGCCATCTGGAGCAATGGCGATTTACTTCTTTGGATTCCGCCCAGCGCATACATCAAGAATCGCGCAGAAGACGGGAGGGTGGCATTGAGCTGCAGGTCAACCATTTTTCCCCAGGATTCCCATACCTCCATAAAATCGAAATCCGTCGGGTTTATTTTTTCTACCGTGCATTCTTCATCAGTCAGTTTATCAATAAATTGATTCAGGACCTTGCGGGTTTCTTCGGAAACAGGGACGTCTCCGAAATTATCCGACCAGGCAATACGCAATTGCTTATAGCCCGGTTTTGGTTTGGCAGTCATGTCAACCGCCGGCACCATGGCATCATATCCATCCGGCCCGGCAATAATCGGCAGGCAGAGTTTTAAATCTTTAACGGAACGTGCCAGCGGTCCCAGCGAGGCCATGGCGCGAACCGTTCTTTTGTTGATGTCACTGATTCCCGGAAAAATGCCGTATCCGGAAACGAAATTTTCAGTGGGTTTAATACCGTAAACACCGCAAAAAGCCGCTGGAATTCGGATGGACCCCGCAAGATCGCTGCCGATGGTCAGCGGGGACATGCCCGAAGCAACAGCTGCCGCACCGCCGCCGGTGCTGCCTCCCGGGGTCCGGGTCAAGTCCCATGGATTGTTGGTCCGGCCGTAAATGGGATTATTTGTCTGCACATCCATGGCCATCACCGGCATATTGGTGATCCCCAAAATAATTGCGCCGGCATCTTTTAGCCGTTTAACCACGGTTGCGTCAAAATCGGTCACCTGGTCGGTTAGCTGGATGAACGCATTGGTAATCCGGGTATTTTTTACGGCAAAATGGTCTTTAATGCTGACCGGCACACCGTGCAGCGGGCCCCAGAGTTCTCCGGCGGCCAGGGCTTCATCCGCCTGGCGAGCCCGTTTTAATGCGGCCTGTTCATCAATGACGACAATAGCATTGAGATCCGGGTTGTATTTATGAATATGGTTGATGTGAGCGGAAACCACCTCAACCGAAGAAAATGTGCCGGACCGAATGGCGACTGCCAGGTCGGATGCGGATAAAAAGACAATCGGACGCCCGGAAGCGGATATCGCGTTTTCAGGTGCCTGGTAGGGTTGCGGGGCAGGGGGGGACTGGCATCCGATGACCATGAATATAAGCAGAAATAGCAGTCGGCGGATTGATTTAAGAGAAAAGATTCCTGAAAAATCGCTGAACAGATAATTGTTTTTCATGATTGTCTGCTGTCCTTTATGGTTTAATGAAATGGTTTTGGTGGGGGTGTTAACCTGTTTAAAAAAATAATACAGGTCCCGGGTTCCAGTCTCTATGTTACAGGTTCGGGCGGGCCGGGTGATGTTCGTCATTCCGGGCGGGTGATGGGGGTGTGAATGCAGTTAATAGTCTTTTTTTCTGGCCCGATCCATCTCCCGTTTCATTTCGCGTTCCTTGATGGAGTGCCTTTTGTCGTATTGCCGCTTGCCGCGGGCGAGTCCGACAGAAACTTTGGCTTTGCCGCCTTTAAAATATATTTTCAAAGGAATTATGGAGTATCCTTTTTCCCTGACCTTGGCTTCCATTCGTTTGAGTTCGGACCTGTGCAGGAGAAGTTTTCTTTTGCGTAACGGATCATGGTTGTCATAATGGGCAAAAGGATACGGGCTGATATGCATCTGATGGATATAAAGCTCACCTTTATCAATTCTGCCGTAAGCGTCTTTCAAGTTGGCCTGAGCGGATCGCAGGGATTTGACTTCAGTGCCCAGCAGCACGATTCCGGCTTCGATTTCTTCAACAATTGAATAATTATGCCAGGCTTTACGGTTTTTGGTGACAATTTTTATGTGGCTGTTATCCATTAAAAGGCTTTCTTTGGAATCCAAGGTTGGAAAAATTATTTATCATAGATACCGTTTGCCAGTGTTTCGCCGTAGGTGTCTGTTATTAATTGAATGGTATCCAGTGCAGACGTCTGTTTCAAGACTTCTTTTAAAAAGCTCTTCGACTCGCTGACGCTGATTTTTCTGATCATGTTTTTGATCGAAGGGATTGATTGGGGCGCCATGCTGAAAGCATCCAGGCCAAGGCCCAGCAGAATGGGGAGGTTGATGATCTCCGATGCCATTTCGCCGCACATAAAGGTTTTGATGTCTTTCTTTTTTCCGGTATCCACAACGTGTTTTATCATTCGGATGACTGCCGGGTGCAGGGGGTTGTAAAGGTATGCCACATGGCGGTTCACGCGGTCGATGGCCAGTGTGTACTGGACCAGGTCATTGGTGCCGATGCTGAAAAAATCAACCAGATCGGCCATGGCGTCCGCCATGATCACTGCTGACGGAATTTCTATCATAATGCCGATCTGAATGTCCCGGTTATAAGCCAGTCCGTCTTTTTCAAGAGATTCGGCTGCTTCATCAATGAGTTTATAGGTCTGGTGAATCTCTTCACACCCGGAAATCATCGGAAGCAAAAGCTGAACGTTGCCGTAAGCGGCTGCGCGTAAAATGGCGCGGAGCTGTGTTGTAAAAATCTTTGGGTTTTTAAGGCAGAATCTTATGGCTCTCAGGCCCAGCGAGGGATTGGCCTCTTCGGGTGTCGGCATGCCTGAGATCGCCTTGTCGCCGTTGATGTCAAGTGTGCGGATAATAACCGGATGCGGCGCCATTAGTTCCGCGACGTCTTTGTACTGATTGAAAAGTTCCTGCTCATCAGGAAAACTCATGCGTCCCAAATACAGAAATTCGGTCCGGAACAGGCCGATGCCTTCTCCGCCATGGTCTTTGACTGCCACGACTTCTTCGGGCAGCTCAATGTTTCCCATAATGCTGAATAAATGTCCGTCCGCACTTTTTGCCGGCCGGTCACTGGTTCGGAGGATGTCGGCCTTGCGTGTCTCGTATCTCTTGTTCAGTTCGTCATATTTAATCAGTGTTTCTTCTTCAGGATCAATAATGACAATGCCTTCAGATCCATCGACAATAATAATGTTGTCGTTTTTGATGACCTGGGTGGCATTGTCCAGTCCGAGAACCGCCGGTATTTCAAGCGTCCGGGCAATGATGCTGGTATGTGATGCTTTGCCGCCGCGATCCGTAATAAATCCCATGATCTTTTCAAGCTGGATCTGGCTTGTTTCCGCCGGGGAAAGTGTATGGGCCACCAGTATCACACGTTTGTCAATATTGGATATATTGACGTCCTTGCAGCCGACCAGATTTCTCATGATACGTTCGGAAACATGCTCGATGTCTGCGGAACGTGATTTGAGGTAGGGGTCGGAGATGTTGCTGAACATGGATTTTGCCTGTGAAGTGGCTTCCCTGAGCGCCCACTCCGCATTGACCAGTTCGCTTTTTATAATGTCAATGGCTTTTCCGTACAGCATCTTGTCTTTGTGAAGCACCAGATGGGTTTCAAGAATATTGGCATGCTGCCGGAGTTCTTCCGGAACCCCTTCGATGATGTCAGCCAGCTCATTTTTGGCTTTGGTCACCGCACTTTTAAAACGGTTGATTTCTTTTTTAACTTTATTCTCGGAAATGGAGTATTTTTCAATGACATCAACACCTTCTTTATCCACAAGGTAAGCCTTGCCGATGCAGATTCCCGGAGAACCGCTGATTCCCTTAAGAATTATTTGCGTGGTATCAGATGACATTTATATTGACTCCCCAAAGCCTTTTTCAAAGAGGTTAATTATTTCATTGAGTATGTTCATATCTTCCGGATTTTCAATCTTCAGTGTGACATCCGTGCCTTTCCGGCAGCCAAGGGACAATATGTCAATAATACTGGATGCGTCTACCTGCTCTCCATTTTTGTAAAGCCAGATATCAGATTGCGCTTTTAATGCAAGACCGGCAATCATGCCCGCCGGCCTGGCATGAAGGCCCAGTTGGTTAATTACGGATGTTTTTTTGCTAAGATTGTTGTCTAACTCATTCATTTTTTATGAAAAAATTTGTAATTTAAATTAATAAGAATAGCACGCGGCGGTTATGTTTGTCAAACTAAATTTTTGTTATAAATATTGAAAGAGTACTGAAAGTATTATAAATAATTTTATTTATGTTTTGGGAGGGATGAATTGACAACTCAATTTTATTTGAATTAGAAGATTTGTCAATGCAACCATTTCAAAAACATTACGGGTGAACGAATCCGGTTTCTGTTTTTTAGATCAGTTGTGAGTCGGGGCACAAAGTAAATCATTGACAACCGCAGGACCGGCTGATATTTTTATTTACTAATCATAATTTTTAAATTATTGAATTTATAGGTTTTTTGCTAATTAAAATCCTGTCGCCAGTGGAGGTTTTTCGTGGAGTCAAAAATCCGTATTTATGGTAAATCAACATGACCGTTTACCACAGCAGCTCGTGAAGCTTATGCAAAGAAAGGCGTTCAAATTGAGTATATAGATGTTCTTGCAAGTGATGAAAATATGGAATCCATGCTTAAATTCTCGGACAGTGGCCGGAGAGTGCCCGTCATTGTTGACGGTGAAAATGTCGCCATTGGTTTTGGCGGTCGGAGTTGACGCGTTTAAGCAGTCGGCAGGATGCCGGTTCCGCAATACTAAAAAACAAAGAAAACGGGATAATAATGGAAAAACAATATCTGATTGATGAAATGGGGCTCAGTGAATCCTGGCGGCTATTCAGGATAATCGGGGAATTTGTGGAAGGTGTGGAGGAAATGCATGATGTCGGGCCGGCAGTGAGTATTTTCGGATCCGCTCGAACAAAGCCTGAAGACCCGTATTATCAGAAGGCGCATGAGATTGCCGGGATGTTGGCGGAAAATGGGTTTGCCGTGATCACCGGCGGCGGCGGCGGAATCATGGAAGCAGCCAATAAAGGCGCTGCTGAGAAAAATGGAAAATCGGTGGGGTTGAATATCGTGCTGCCCATGGAGCAGGAACCCAATCCCTATTCAAATATCAAAGTTGAGTTTAATTATTTTTTTATCCGGAAAGTGATGTTCGTCAAATATGCCATGGCATATGTTATTATGCCGGGCGGATTCGGGACGTTGGATGAGCTTTTTGAGGCCGTTACATTGATCCAGACCAAGCGGGTGAAACCGCTTCCGGTCATTTTGTTTGGGTCGGAATACTGGGGCGGGCTGGTTGAGTGGATTAAGGCCCGGCTGCTGGAAGGCAAGCTGATCTCTCCTGATGATTTAAATATTTTAAAGGTAACCGATGATCCGGAAGAGATTTTAGAGATTGTGAAAGGGGTTGCCGCGCTGGTGTCATAAACACATATGAATACAATGCACCGAGTTTTATTGCAAAACGCAAAAAAGATGAAAGCGCTCAAGTCCGGGAGCATCGATCTGGTGGTTACTTCGCCCCCATATCCCATGATCGAAATGTGGGATCCCGTGTTTTCCCAAAATAATCCCAAAATCCGTTCTGCGCTTGAAGAAAAAAACGGCAGCCTGGCATTTGAGCTGATGCACAAGGAGCTGGATGCTGTATGGAAGGAAGTGGCCCGGGTGTTAAGGAACGGCGGTTTTGCCTGTATTAATATTGGCGATGCTGCCCGTACCATCAACGGGGATTTTATGCTTTACCCCAATCATTCCAGAATATTAACATCCCTTTACCAAAAAGGCCTGTCCCCGCTGCCGGCAATTATCTGGCGTAAACAGACCAATGCCCCCAATAAGTTCATGGGGTCCGGGGTTCTTCCGGCCGGTGCGTATGTGACGCTGGAGCATGAATATATTCTCATACTGCGCAAAGGCGGGAAGCGGGAATTCTGTTGCGAAGATGATCGGGCCGGTCGACAGAACAGCGCGTTGTTCTGGGAAGAACGGAACCAGTGGTTTTCGGATGTCTGGATGGACTTAAAGGGAACCCGGCAGGACCAGGTTGACAAGAATGTCAGAAAAAGAAGCGGTGCCTTTCCGTTTGAACTGCCGTACCGGCTGATCAACATGTACTCTGTAAAAGGAGACACGGTTCTGGATCCTTTTCTGGGAACCGGAACAACCATGCTTGCGGCCATGGCCACTTGCCGGAACAGTGTCGGCGTTGAAATCGATCAGAATTTTTTAGAGATCATTGACGCCCAGTTTAATTCAATTGTTAACTTTTCCAATGATTATATCAATGAAAGGCTCCGGCGGCATGATGCCTTTGTCCAAGACCGGATTCAGACAAAAGGCCCGTTAAAATACACCAATTGCCATTACGGATTTCCGGTGATCATGAACCAGGAAAAAAACCTGATGTTCAATCCGCTTCAATCCGCACAAAAAACAGGAGCGGGCTGTTTTGAAGTTGAATATTCCGAAAACGCCCAGGTCAGTCATCTGAAGCCAACGGATGAGCTGAAGCCAACGGATGATGCCGGTGGTCCGGGACGGAAAAATTTTAAACAACTGGAATTGAAGATTTGATCTTGATGATTCAGCAAATACTCAAATAATGAAGCGGGAACTGGCGGGCCTTCCATGAATCTTGTTTTCTTTTTAATTGTACTGATTGCTTTTGTTTTTGCCGGATGGCGGCAGATCCTCTGGGTGCCGGTAGAAGGGCTGACATCTCCCATTGAAGCCTTGTCCGTAGCCATGGTGGAATCTGCGACCGGTGCCGTGGAACTGGCCATTGGCCTGGTGGGGGTGATGACCCTGTTTTTAGGGTTGATGAAAATCGCGGAAGAGGGCGGGCTTCTTAAAGTGATTTCCCGTCTGATCCGTCCGCTGATGGTGAGGCTGTTTCCGGATGTGCCCCCGGATCATCCGGCCATGGGTGCCATGATTTTAAATATGTCGGCCAATGCGCTGGGGCTGGGAAACGCTGCCACGCCGTTCGGTATCCGGGCCATGCAGGAGCTGGACAAGTTAAATACAGACAAAGGCACTGCTACGGATGCCATGGCCCTGTTTCTGGCGATCAATACATCCAGTATTACGCTTTTGCCCACCGGTGTGATTGCGCTGCGGGCGGCAGCCGGGTCTGCGGATCCCGCCGGGATATTACCCACCACACTGTTTGCCACCATGGGATCAACAACCGTCGCCATTATTGCCGCTAAAATGTACTCACGGTTTTCAAAAGTCAAAAGTAAAGCGGATCTGGCGAACGCTGCTACCAAAATGGAAACGAACAGTGATTCCGACAGTCTGCTGGCACAAGATCCCTCGGCATCCGCTTACCCGTTGTGGGTCAGTTTTCTATCGCTGGGTGTACTGGCGTCTTTTATTCCGTTAACAGTCATTTACGGAAAAGTGATTTCCCCATGGATTATCCCGTCATTAATGATCGGTTTTCTGACATTCGGGTTTATCCGGCGTGTCCGAATTTATGAAGTATTTGTGGAAGGCGCCAAAGAAGGCTTTCAGGTAGCCATTAAAATTATTCCGTATCTGGTGGCGATTCTGGTGGCTGTGGGCATGTTCCGGGCCAGTGGCGCCATGGATACCATGGTCGCGTTTTTAGGGGCCTGGACCGGTAAAGTCGGTCTTCCGGCCGAAGCGTTGCCCATGGCCCTGCTGCGTCCCTTATCCGGTTCCGGGGCATACGGTATTTTGGCATCGGTAATCAACGATCCGGCAGTCGGGCCGGACAGTTATGCCGGATACCTGGTGAGCACGCTGCAGGGATCCACGGAAACAACATTTTATGTGCTGGCGGTCTATTATGGTGCGGTTCAGGTAAAAAGACTGCGGCATACCCTGGCAGCCGCCCTGACAGCCGACATTGCCGGTGTCATTTTTGCGGTGATTGCCTGTTATTATCTGTTCGGGTAGTGCTCTTTTATTCCCACTTGTTGCCTTTTTGATTCAAATCAATGGTATCGTCATTTTGATCAGTCGGTTGGGGGTGGGGTGGGGTATGTTCATACATCCGGTTTTCCTGGATCAGTGCGCTGAGCAACCAGTTGGCAATACTGATGAGCAGTGAGCCGAATATGGCCGTCCAGAATCCGGTTACCGTAAATCCGGATATTACCCCGGAGGCCATTTTCAGCATAAATGCGTTAATGACAAACGTAAAAAATCCCAACGACATGACATTGATGGGAAGGGTCAGGATAAGCAGCAGCGGTCTGAAAAACATGTTTAAAATGCCGAGAACAGCAGCTGCAAAAAGCGCACTGAAAAAGTCCTTTACATAGATTCCGTCAAGAATATAGGCCGCGAATAAAACCGCGCCAGTCAGGCACAGCCACTTGATCAGCAGTCGGCCCAACATCTGGCTTCCGAAATTATTGCCCTGGGGGGATTGATTATAGAAGTTCGTAATTCTGATGTGTCGCATGAATGATCCTGCCGTTTATCGAGATGGTTATTTTGTTGTCAGCGTCGGGCGCAATAATAATTTCATCTGTTCCGCCGCCGCGCAGCTCCGGATTTTTTGCTCGCAGCCATCTGAAATCAAGATTCTCCAGAGCTTTTTTTAAAAGGGATATCTCAGATTCAATTATTTCTGTATTTTCTGATGCCTTTAATTTAAAATAATTTGAAATCTGATGATTATATTTTCTTTTAATTGCCGTTTGAATGCAATGTTTCTTCAGGTCCAGTATGATCTCCATAATTCATAATTTCATGTTTTTAGGGATTTACCAAAAAAATCGAAATTCAACGGTAAAGTATAAAAGTTCACCAATCTCATAAAATTGGCAAGGCGCACAAATCCTGAGCGCTGATTAGTACTTGTTGTACTTTGAAGTCGCGAATAATGTAGCGCAACACAGGATTTGGGCTTTTAACGAAGCCGGTGAGGAAATGGTAACAGCTTTCAGACTGGCGATGCAAGGGAGATTTTGATAAAGTATTATTGATGGTTTTGTAAAAAGCGTTGTGGCGCTGAAGTGCGCCGCTGTAAAAATAATTTCAAGGCCGGTTTTCTTACCCGGCGATTGACATGGCAATGATCATTTGTCGGGAAAGAATCCCGACCTACATTTTTTTACCCGATAATTATGAAGTTATTTGTAATGGACTTCACCGTGAAAAATTTTAAATCTTCGAAAGTATACCACAAATGATTGATTTGAAAGTTTCAAATACTCCGGAACTCTGGCAGCAATACGACCGGAAGCATATATGGCACCCGTATACCTCAATGCTTGATCCGCTTCCCGCATATACGGTCAGTTCAGCCCAGGGTGTTTGCCTGCAGCTTGGCGATGGCAGAGAATTGATTGACGGGATGTCTTCCTGGTGGACCGCGATTCACGGTTATAATCATCCGCGTTTAAACGCGGCCATTAAAGAGCAGCTAAACTCAATGGCCCATGTGATGTTCGGCGGATTAACACACCAACCGGCGATCGGTCTGGCTGAACGCCTGATCGAATTAACTGCAGATCCGCTTCAGCATGTTTTTTTCTGCGACTCGGGTTCTGTTTCCGTGGAAGTGGCGATCAAGATGGCCATTCAATACTGGTTTGCAAAAGGCAAGACGAACAAGCAGCGACTGCTCACCGTACGGGGCGGATACCACGGGGATACATTCGGCGCCATGAGTGTGTGTGATCCGGTCAACGGGATGCACCAGATGTTTACCGGGGTGCTTGCTCAGCACCTTTTTGCACCAAAGCCGCAGCGTGATGACGGAACGTGGGATGATCGCTGGATCAAAGAGTTTAAAGATCTGTTGGCGAACAATCGAGATGAAATCGCTGCGGTGATCGTTGAGCCCATTGTTCAGGGGGCCGGCGGGATGAATATTTACAATGCGGAATACCTTCGTCAATTCCGGCATCTTTGCGATGAAAATGACGTGCTGCTGATTTTTGATGAGATCGCCACCGGGTTCGGGCGAACCGGTAAGTTATTTGCCTATGAACATGCGGATGTGGTTCCGGATATTTTATGCCTGGGCAAAGCCATGACCGCCGGATACATGACTTTGGCTGCCACCCTGACTTCTACGAAAGTGGCACAAGGCATTTCCGCAGACGGCAGCGGCGTTTTAATGCATGGTCCCACGTTTATGGGAAATCCGCTGGCATGCCGGGTGGGCGTTGAAAGCATTGATTTGCTGCTTGAAAGTCCCTGGCAGCAGCAGGTGTTAGCAATAGAAAAACAATTACTTCAAGAGCTTGAACCTTGCAAGGACCTGCCGGTGGTCGCCGATGTGCGAAGTATTGGGGCAATCGGTGTGGTGGAAACCACCATACCGGTTAAAATGCCCTGGATGCAGGAGCGGTTTGTGGAAAATGGGGTGTGGATCCGGCCCTTCGGAAAATTAGTCTACATTATGCCGCCGTATATTATTGAACCGGAGCAGTTGTCCAAACTGACAGGGGCGATTTATAAGGTTCTGGAAGAATGGAGTGAGCGGGTTGCCTAAGCGCCCGTTTTTAATCGGATAAATTCAGAATGGTTTTATTCTGTAGAGCATCGATCAGATGGGTATGTAAAAAGTTCAAATTCAAGGCACGCAAATCAGACAGCAACGAGGCGTACTTTTTGTACGTTGAGTTTCTGGCTGATGCAGCGTAACGCAGAAGTTGAGCTTTTTACACACCCATCATAATAAAAAAAGCCCGGTGGAGTATATCCACCGGGCTTTTTGATATCAATCGATCAAAAAATTCTGTATCAGAATTTTTTAGAACAGACCGGAAACCTTACCAGTTGCCGGGTCAACGTCGATTCTTCTGAAAGCCGGGTTAGAACCGGTTCCAGGCATCAGGCTGATAGTTCCTGCGCAGGGGCAGAGGAACTTGGCGCCGGAGTAAATCAGAACGTCGCGGATGGGCAGTGTCCAGCCCTTGGGAACACCCTTCACTGTCGGATCATGGGACAGACTCAGGTGAGATTTAACCATCATGGTAGCAAAGTCAGCATACTTGGGATCATCTTCAAGCATTTTTGCTTTGGCTTCTGCTTCCGGAGACCAGGAAACGCCGTCTGCACCGTAAACTTCTTTAGCGATGGTGGCAACACGATCTCTCAATTTCATTTCCAGCGGATACAGGAATTTGAAATCGTTTTCTTCTTCACAGGCGTCAATAACAGCATCCGCAAATTCCAGAGAACCTTCGCCGCCCAGTTCCCAATGTTTGGATTCTGCACAACGGGCGCCGGCTGCTTCAGCAGCTTTTCTGACGATAGCACATTCAGCATCAGTATCAGTGTAGAAACGGTTGATGCAGACAACCGGGTTGATGCCGGATTTTCTGATGACGCCGATCATGTGCACCATGTTTTCAATACCCTTTTCAACCAGGCCGAGGTTTTCCTGGGTATATTCGTCTGCCATGGCTTTACCCGGAACAACCTTGGGTCCGCCACCATGCATTTTAAGCGCACGGACAGTGGTGGTCAGAACGGAAACATGCGGTTTCAGGCCGGAGAAGCGGCATTTTACGTTCCAGAATTTTTCAAAACCAATGTCAGCTGCAAATCCGGATTCGGTGACATGGTAGTCCCAAAGCTTGAGGCCAACACGGTCAGCGATAATTGAAGACTGGCCAACAGCGATATTGGCGAACGGACCGGCATGAACCAGGCAGGGCTGATATTCAGCAGTGCTCATCAGGGTCGGGTTAATGGTGTTTCTCATGAAAGCGGACATTGCGTTGCCAACTTCCAGATCGCCACAGGTAACCGGTTTGCCATCTTTAGAGAAGGCGACGGTGATGTTGTTAATGCGCTCTTTTAAGTCAGCCAGGTCAGTAGCAACAGCAAGAATTGCCATCAGCTCGGAACCGACTGCAATACCGAATTTGGACTGCATGGTGTAGCCGTCAAAACGACCGCCCATACCGATAATGATATTTCGCAGGGATTGTGCACAGAAATCAATGATCCATCCCATTTCAACGCGGGTAGGATCGATGTCCAGGCGACGCATGTTGGTCAGGCGGGCAAGTTGTTCGTCGTTGTAGTTTCTTTCATGCTGCATACGGGAAGTCATTGCCACCATACCCAGGTTATGGGCGTTCATGATGTCATTGATATCGCCGGTCAGACCCAGAGAGAACTCGGTCATGGGAATCAGCAGGGAGTTTCCGCCACCAGCAGCTGTTCCTTTAACGTTCATTGTCGGTCCGCCGGAAGGCTGACGCAGAGCACCACCAACGCTTTTTCCGCGAGCGCCGAGGCCTTCCATCAAACCCAGAGATGTCGTACTTTTGCCTTCGCCCAGAGGTGTCGGGGTGATTGCGGTAACTTCAATGTATTTTCCGTCTGGTTTGTCTTTCAGGCGGTCGATAACTTTCAGGAAGTCGATTTTGGACAGGCGGCCCATTGCAAGCATTTCACTGTCTGTAAGGCCTAATTTTTCTTTCCATTGTTCCGGCATGGGCATGTTCTTTTCTGCTTCTTCAGAAATCTGCCAATCTGCCATATTAACTGCATCAAAAGCCATTTTTTTCGTCTCCTTACTTTAAAGGTTAATACAATTAAGTTTTAATATTATTGGGTAGTTACAGCTTTTAAATTTTTAAACTATCACTAATAACATGTAAAATTAAGTTTGACAAGCGCAATATGTGTTTATGTTCATATCTATTTTAATAATCCCTAACCCTGCAACTGGTTTAAACGGTAATAAAAACCCTTTTGTTTCATCAATTGTTTGTGCGAACCGGTTTCAATAATTTTTCCGCTGGAAATGACCATGATCCGGTCGGCATCCCGGGCGGTACTCAGGCGGTGGGCGATAATGATGGATGTTCTGTTTTGCATCAGGTTTGACAATGCATCGGAAATTTTGATTTCTGTCTCTGAATCCACGTATGATGTTGCTTCATCGAAAATAATCAGGTCCGGGTCATGGGCCAGTGCCCGGGCAATGGAAAGTAACTGCCGTTCACCGCTGGACAGGGAAGCGCCGCTTTCGGTCATTTCCGAGTCAAGTCCGTGGGGCAGTTTATCGATAAAGCTGCTGCAATAGGATGCTTCCAGAATTTCATTGATTCTCCGGTCACTGAAAGGCCTGTTTTGCGAAAAGATATTGTTTCGGATACTGCCTGAAAAGATATACGGATCCTGGGTGACAATGGCTAATTTGGATCTTAAATCGGAAATTTTATATTGCCGGATGTCTGTTTCGCCGATCATGACGGATCCTGCATCCGGATCATAAAACCGGGTGATCAGGTTGACCAGAGAGGTCTTTCCGGAACCGGTCGGGCCCACAATGGCAATGGTTTCACCGGCCCGGATAGTAAAAGAAATATCATTTAAAACAACTTCTTTTTTAACATATGAAAATGACACGCGGTCAAAAGTTAAGGATTCCATGCGGGCCGGCATTTTCGCCAGCTGTTTTTCATCCGCTTCGCAGATGATGTCGGAATCTTCTAAAATCAGAAATAATCTTTCTGCAGATGACAGGGCATTGAGCGTAATATTGTATTTTTCAGCAATGTCCCGGATCGGCCGGAAAAACATTTTAATATAGGAGATGAATACCACCAGCGTTCCCAGTGAAATCCGCTGGGCAATAATGCTTTGTCCGCCATAAAAAATAACAATGGCAAGGGCGATGGAACCCATCATTTCTATTAGCGGCATAAATAATGCAAAAACCGTGATCTGCTGCATGCCAGCCTGAAAGTGATCATTATTAATCTGTTTAAATTTTTTATAATTGGCATCTTCCTGGGCAAAAAGCTGGATCACCTGCATTCCCCCGATGGTTTCGGAAAATTTGGAATTGATTTCCGCCACTTTGATGCGAAGGGTTCGGAATGCATGGCGCGCAGAGCGTGAAAACTTATATGAGGCATAAAAAACAAAGGGAAAAACCGTATAAACAACCAGTGACAGTTGCCAGTCAATTGAAAACAGGACAACGGTAATGCCGATGAGCATAAAAATGTCTTTGATGACAAACACCAGTACGGATGTGAACATTTCGTGCATATTCTGAGTGTCATTGGTCACGCGGGTGACCAGTCTGCCCACCGGGTTTTTTGTAAAAAAATGAATCGACAGGCTCTGGATATGGGAAAACAATTTGATTCTGATGTCATGCATCATTTTCTGGCCGGCAAGTTCCATGAGAATCACTTTGATAAAATTCAGGAAAAAACTGATGATCACAATGACCAGCAGCCAGGCCGCCAGATAGGAAACACCGGTTAAATCATTTTTGCGGAGTTGTAACAGGGACTTTTTCGGCAGGTCGGGTAAATTTTCATATGAAATGAAGGCATGATTTTTATCCACCTGAAAAAGATCCGGGTAAGCCATAACAATGCTGCTGACATCCGGATCAGACAGATCGCAGCTCAGATAGCGCTGCTGGCGTGTATCTTCCGGCATCTGGATGGATGTTTCAGGTACAATGTAACGATCAATGGCAACTTTTGTGATGTATGGTACGACCAGTTCCAGGCATGTGATGAAAATGATAAGGATAAATGTATAGGAAAACAACACCCGATAGGGCTTCACATAGGGGTAAAGCTTTCTCAGCAGGCTGAAATCATGGGTTTTGCCGAGTTTTTTTTCTTCAAATATGTTTTGGTTGCGTTCGGTCATGTTTCAATACTGATGTTATTTCAGTTGCTCAGCGCGTTGGATCGCGTACGCTTTGGCGTAATAGCTGTTTGATGTGACAAGTGTTTTATGGGTACCGGATTCGCTGATTTGCCCGGCATCCAGCACAATAATCTGATCAGCAAACAAAACAGCGGAGACCCGGTGAGAGACAATAATGATTGTTTTATCCTGTGATAAATTCCTGATGGTGCGGATGATTTCAGCTGCTGTCTGGGTATCCACCTGGCCGATGGGATCGTCTAACAGCATGATCGGCGGGTCGTTAATTAACGCCCGGGCCAGCACGATCCGCTGTTTCTGCCCGCCGGAAAGAATCACCCCTTTTTCTCCGATAACGGTTTCAAAACCGTTGGCAAAACCGGTGATCGTTTCATACATGGCAGCCGCTTTTGCTGCCTGTATGAGTTTTTCTTCGCCCACGGGTTCTCCGAACGTAATATTATCCCGGATGGATCCTGAAAATAAAAAGGGTTCCTGGGAGACAAAACCGATATTTTTTCTAAGGTCGCTGAGGGGATGTTTTTTTATATCCAGATGATCAATGGTAATGCTGCCGGAAGAAACGTCATAGATCCTCGCAACGAGCTGCAGCAAAGATGTTTTTCCGCTTCCCTGGGGACCGACAATGCCGAGTACCGAGCCGGGAGGAACCGTAAAACGGATATCCGATAGCGCCGGTGATGCGGCTGATTTGTATGAAAATCCGACGTTTTTGAATTGAATTTCGCCTTTGATGCGTTTGCTTTCCACCTCATCTTTGTCTTTTATTGTTTTCGGGTGTTCAACGATTTCCGGCTGTGTGTTGAGTATTCTATTGATTCGGTCGATGGACGCGGATCCGCGCTGGATCAGGTTGGTCACCCACCCTATGGCCATCATGGGCCAGGTCAGCAGGTTCAGGTAGCTGATAAACGCGACAAAATCGCCGGGGGTGATGGTTGTTGTAATGGTCTGGCGGCCGCCTAAAAATAAGACAATGGTGAGACTCATATTTGTAAAAAGGATCATCATGGGGAAAAATGTCCCCATGATTCGAACCAGTTTAAGGTTTTCAGCGATATATTTTTCTGAAACAGCGGTCACTCGCCGGGTTTCGCTTTTTTCCCGATTAAATGCTTTCACGATCCGGATTCCGGAAAAACTTTCACGTACGGATTCGGTTAATTCTGAAAATGTTTCCTGAACGGTGGTATATCGCCGGTGCATTTTTTTCCCGAAACTCCGGGTGAACCAGACGATTACGGGCATGGGAATCAAAGCAAACAGGGTCAGTTTGACGTTGATATATGCCATAAAACATATGGCGGCACTTCCTAAAAATATGGCATCGGTTAATGCAACCATTCCCATTCCCACGGCCATCCGGATATTATTAATGTCATTGGTGGCATGGGCCATCAAATCCCCGGTTTTTGTCTGATCAAAATAGCCGGCGGACAATGTCTGGATGTGAAAGAATAATTTATTACGAAGTTCTTTTTCTATGACTCTTGATGTACCGATTAAAAAACGTCGCCAGACAAAACGAAGTGCTCCCATTAAAACGGCAATGCAGATGATTTCACCGGCATAGAAGGATAACTGTTTGATATCAATTTTTAATGATGCCAGATCGTCAACCGCCCATTTAATTATTCGCGGAATGAATAACTGGAGGGTATCCACTCCCATCAGGCAGATGATACCGGTAATAATGAGGTGGCGCCGTTGATAAAAGTATGGCTGGATTAAGCGAAACGATTTCATCAGATGTTATTTTTTATTTTAGCGGTGCAAGGGGCGATTAAGGTTGCGTTTGATACTTAAAATTTTCATAACAATATCTCACGAATGTTCGACAGAATTTAATTTTTTGCTGATATTGTCAATTCTAAAAATGTGGCTATTATTAGTTGATGTTTTAAAAATTCATCATCATAATTGATAATTGAATTTTTTATACCAATAGATTATTAAATAGTATGTTTATGTTCATCATCAGGATTATGCGGTACAATAAAATTATACACAATGAAAAACAATTAATGCTTACCTCAATAACCTGTTTATTTAAGGTTCCTTTTTCCCGGCCGTTCGCGCTGTTTTCTTCGTTTAAATTGATGACCGTATTCTTAGCGGCAATGATATTTGATATCCTTAATCAGAATCATCTGATTGACAATAAATCTCAATATTTGAAATATTTCATGTGGTTAATAAAAAGCCGGCAAATATTTTGCCGAAAATACCAGGGAGCAGTATAAATGACAGGCGACTTAATTCTATTATTGGTCTTGTTGATTTTATCCGGTTTTTTTTCATCATCCGAGACTTCTCTTTTTTCCATCGGCCGCGCAAAAGCAAAGTTTCTTGCAAAAGAACCCGGCAATGCCAATCAGATGATTTTAAAGATGAAGGAAGATCCGCATAAACTGCTGACGACTATTTTAATCGGCAATAACCTGGTAAATATTGGGGCGTCTGCGCTGGCCACAGCAATTTCTTTAAATTATTTTGCGAATAATGCGGTGGGTATTGCCACCGGGATCATGACATTGCTGATTCTGGTCTTTGGCGAAATTTTTCCAAAATCCATTGCCACAAGAAACAATGTGATGATCGCAAGGCTTGTCATCTATCCCATATACTGGTTGTCATTTGTGTTTTATCCGGTGATTAAATTTTTAAATTTTATTCCCATGCTGACCGGCAGAGTTAAATCCGCCCCGCGTGTGACAGAAGAGGAACTTATGTCATTTGTGGAGGTGGTTCAGGAAGAAGGGCAGATCAATCCCGGTGAAAAGGAACTGATTAATAATATCGTTAAACTCGATGATATCAATGTCTCTTATATTATGACGCCCAGCGCGGATATGTTTGTCATCGACAAGTCCGAACAACCTCAGCTTGAGCAGATTATTAAATCCGGATTTACCAGAATTCCGGTCATTGACGGTGATATTGATCATATTGTCGGAATGGTGAATATCAAGGATTTATTCCGGCAGCAGGCAAACGCAAACGGGGCCCTGGTTTTGGAGCAGATCATGCGGGAACCTTATTTTGTGCCTGAAAACAAAAAGCTGGATCAGCTGCTGAACCAGTTTAAAAAGCGTAAAGACCATGCCGCTGTCGTGGTCAATGAATACGGTGAGGTCACGGGTATCGTGACCCTCGAGGATGTATTGGAAGCCATTGTGGGAGATATTACTGATGAGACCGACATTATCAAACAGCCGGTGGTTCAGATCAGGAACAAGGAGTGGCTGGTCCTGGGAGCGGCAGACATTGAAATAATCAATCAGACGATTAAAATGGATATTCCCGAATCCATTGAGTATGAAACTTTTTCCGG
>JAQYVU010000188.1 GCA_030145385.1 Desulfococcaceae bacterium | reverse complement strand
CTACGCCTGCGGTCGAAAAATTCCTGCGGCCTTGTCTTGAACCAAAATCTACACTTTTTTGCAAGCACGAATACAAACGATGGAAAAACAATAAAAAAGCCTCCGGGAAATCGGGGGCTTTTGTTATTTGTAAAACTTTTTCAGAGTTTGCGGTGAAACACCCGTGTAGAAGAAGGTTGACAGAAAAAAATTTCGAAGGGTGCAAAAGGGAATCCCTTCATTTTTCCATCGGCGGGCAGAAGTCTTTACTGGTTCGGCAATGAACTTAATTTTAATTCCGGCATGTTTTATCCGGCGCATCAGATCAATATCTTCCATGATGGGGATTTCTTTGAATTCGCCGATTGCAATGAAGGTTTTTTTAGTCACGAAAATAGCCTGGTCGCCGTAAGGTATTCGGGTCAGACGGGACCGGATGGTCGCGATTTTTTCGATGAGACGGTATGCCGGTTTGTCAGAATCGATTTTCAGGTCAAATGCACCGCCGGAAATTTGCTTTGAACTGCAGGCGGATATCACGCGATCAATCGCCTTTTCCGGAAGGCATGTGTCGGCATGCAAAAAAATAAGAATACGTCCGTTTGCTGCCCGGGCACCTGCATTCATCTGGGCCCCGCGGCCCTGACAGGGACTTATAATTTTTTTTACCTCAATATTGGAGATAACTTGCAGGGTGTTTCCGGACAAATTGCCATCAACAACAATGATTTCATACTGATCATTGACGAAGGTTTTCTTGATCCGTGCTATCGTTTGATTGATGATTGAAAATTCATCAATCACCGGAATGATAATCGAAATATCTTTAATCATTGTTTCCGGATTCCATTACAATATCACCATAATAGCTGACTGCTTTTTCACCGGTATTATCCGAATCGGTCATGATGGCAATGCCGGATATCATGGACGGTTTTTTGCCGAAAGCCCGGATATAATCTGTGTAAATATTTCGCTCTTCTTCAATCCAGGTATTTAAATTTTGGGGCCCGCTTTGAACAACGAACATCTGAACACTTTCCGTGTAAGGATTCGTCACAATTGTGCCGACTGGAGATTTGCTTTCCCATATATACGAAATTGCGGCAAACGGTGTGTCTTCTCCGAATAATAATTTTGATGCTTGAAATTTTAATCGTTCAAAAAAACCAACATTTTCAGGATCGTATTCAAAAGCGATATAGATGCTCGCCGGATAATCATCCCCGCTTTTTTGGGTGACATCCCCGTTTTTGTAGATGTTTGTGCTTTTCCACCGCCATTTAATGATCGGATATTGTTCCGGGTCAATCCTGATTTTTCGAATTAATCCGGAGGCTGATCGATCACTGACCGCTTTGATGACAGACGTGTGATTGTCATCAATGACCGTGTATTGAGTATGAGTGGCTATTTTCTCAAATGTCATGGGTCCCCAGTGTTCCGGCAGCAGACTGCCGGGGCCTGAACCTGAAAAATCACCCACGACGATGACATCACTGACCGTAGCTGATTGAACGGGCAATGTAATCAGAAAATGCACAGACCAAAACAGGATCAGGGCTTTAAAAATTTTTCCTTTAAAATGGGGATTGTTGATTTTCATGGCTTTTTATTTTTGGATCATACCGATTTGTTCTAAATATGAATAGGTATTTTGAGCCTTTTGCGGATGATGTTTCAAAGATTGAATTAAATCCTTTAAATCGTCATACACATCGATATCCCGCCATTTCGGAAGTTGATTTACCGTGGTCCCGGATGATGCGAAAATGTCCATGGTCTTTTGATAAACAGCAGAAGTTCCCCAGGCGATATCATTAAATGCCAACGGCAAATAGGAATTTGAAGAAAACCCGATCAGATAGTAACCGCCGTCAATTGTGGGACCGATCACCGTATCATGGGTTTTAAGTCCTGAGACTGCATCGGATATGATTTTGCCGGGCAGATCCGGAAAATCCGTGCCCATCAAAACGGCCTGTTGGATTCCATTTTCAAATACCCGGGAAAAAGCATTTGCCATTTTCTGCCCAAGATCTGAACCGTTTTGTAAAAAAAATGCATGCCGGTTGCCCAGCCATTCCCGCATCAATGGTTCTGATCCCGGCGGATCATAGAAGATTTTTAAAACATGGCCGGCATTGGTGACTTTATCTATTATATCTTTGACAAAGTTTCGATACAGGCAAACGACAACCGACTCGTCCATATTTTTTGCCAGTCGGGTTTTTACGTGACCCCGGATCGGGGCTTTGGCAAAAACAATGATGCAGGATCTGTCTTTATTCATTGGATATAGGGACATCCTTTGCCTAAACATTCCTTGTTTTTTGACTGCTGGGTGCAGTGCGTGCTGCCTTTGGCATGCAAAAAGATCGGCAGATATTTTTTTGAAAGATCGGCGGCTGCTTTTAAAGCCGTCCATGTTTCGCGCTGGCAGCAGCGTGCCGCTTCCAGATCGCTAATTTCATTGATGATTTTACCGGTGATTTGCTGAACAATTTTACGTTCTGCCGCTTTGACCGGATTTCCTTTCAATAAAATTGCAAATGCAGTGCCGGCGCCCAGGGCAGCGCCGCATCCCCCCCAGAAGGCACAGACCCCGCCGGGGATGGTTTTCCCACGATCAATGGCAGTGAGAATATCCTCGTCAGATGCCGCGCCGCCGAGGTTCCGGTATGTAGAAATTATGACGCCGGGCACGATGAAATGATGTTCCGGGCCGTGAAGCGAAATTGCCGGATGGTTTCGGATAATATTTAACAGGTCGATCATGTCCGTTTCATCCGTGTTCAGACAGATCTGCCGGACAATGTCGACGGCATTGTCTCCGTGGCAGTCATCACAGACAAAATGGTTATTTTTACACACCGCATTGGCGGTTTTGATCATCCCGCAAAATGAACATTTTTTTTTCCGGTCATTTTCAAGGTAAGTCAAAGGGCTGCCGCAAACCATACAGTCCGAAGCAAATCGCCCGGCCTTGTGATGCAAAGGTTTTATTCCGGGAGTATCTGCAATGGATATCGCCGATGTTGCCTGAATAATAGGTTCCGATGGTGCCTGAAAACAGGCACAGGCGTTTTGAGCATCAATGTTTGCTGCATTGCCGGCGGAATCTAGGATGAAAATCTGATCATTGCATTTTTGTGCAGTCTCCTGATTCAGCAACGTGTTGTGCCCCCGAATCATCAGTTTTCCGTCATCGGTGACGACCGCGGCAAACGGACCCGGGTAGATCACGGGGACTTCTATGTCATTTTTGGGTTTGCAGGCGGTATAGGTCAGGGAATAAAACTGATGATTATTCACCTCCCGGTAAAAAAAACGTTTTAAAAATTGTATATTATTAAATCCGCAGTTTTCGAGCATCACCGTTAAATAAGGCTGGAGCATAGCACCGGATATACATTCTCCCCTCAGCTGTTCATCATTTAAGATCTCCGGCGGAGGCGTTGAGTCCGTAACCACGTCGGATATGACCAGGCGTCCGCCGGGTTTTAAAATCCGTAGAATTTCAGAAAACGTTTTCCGTTTGTCCTCGGACAAATTAATAACACAGTTTGATATCACAACATCTGCCGTGTTTTCATCCACAGGGATAGATTCCAGCAGCCCTTTTTGAAATTTGACGTTTTTATAACCGATTTTCCGGGCTACTGATTCAAGACTCTGATTGGCCCGCCGGAGCATATGATCCAGCATGTCAATGCCGTATACCTGACCGGATTTACCGACTTTGCGGGCGGCAATAAAACATTCCATGCCGGCACCGGAACCTAAATCAACAACAACTTCATCCGTTTGGATGCCTGCGTCAAGGACGGGGCTTCCGCAACCGTATGATCGGATTCTGGCAGATTGCGGTATATGGCTGATTTCAGATTCCGGGTAACAAACCGGGTTAGAGATGTCGGTGTTCGGAGCGATTGCGGCTTCACTGTAAAAATCTCCCACAACCTGATGGGTAGAAGAAACGTTGAGCACACAGTTGGAATGGGTCAAAGCCACCCCTGTGCCGTTATGGCTGCACTGAAGCAGTCGGTCCCCCATTTTCATCAGAATCCGCGGATAAAAAACATTGGTGCCGGGTGTCATTAAACGGGTTAGCAGCCAGAGGACTGTCATATTGTAAAGTTCAACGTACGGATCATATCCGATATAAGATTCGCCGGCATAAAAACTGTGATCAATATCACCGCCGCCGATCAGATATCGCATGGGATTTTTCATGTAAATTTCATTGTCAGCGATGGAAAGGGATCGAAGGCGGGATAATTCCGGGCTTTGGCGCCAGACGGTTTCAATAGTGTTCTTGATATGGCCGCAAAGCGCCTGAGCGTTGCCGATCAGGGCAGGGGTGGGGTAAATGGACCCGTCGGGGCCGATGGCCAGAGATTCCCATCCCGCGTTGCCAAGATCGTACTTGGTGCCGGAACTTGAAAATATTTGAGATTCCAGGTTCCGGATATTATCAATGACAATACCATTTGCGGCGGCGCTTTTTTCTGATTCAACCAGATAATGGAATAACTCTTTTGGCAATACAAACATTTTTGCATCGGCATTTCCGGTTACAAACAGCCAGAGATAGTGGACTTCAGCAATATTGTGCCTGGCGGCTGTCTCTACTATATCCGGCATTTGCATCACATTTTCCGAATGCACGGCCATGGCCAGGGTTGTATGAATACTGGAAGCTGAGATATTCGTGAGGTTTTCCGTCAGTTTGTCATAGGTGCCTTTTCCGCGGTATCGGTCATGGATTTCCCTGGAGCCGTCAATGCTGATCTGCAAATGCAGCCGTTTTACGGGAAGCTGTTTCAGTTTTTCC
>JAQYVU010000187.1 GCA_030145385.1 Desulfococcaceae bacterium | reverse complement strand
TGCGATTGTAAGCCCTGATGAAGACAATGGCCGGTATAATTATTGTTGTGTTTTTCACAATCCATAATATGATATAAACCTATTCAAGATATAAAATATACCCATAGAGGAGGAAAAAGTGAATATCCCAGAGCAAATGAAAACAGAAACCATTAACCGGTTCAAACTTCACGATTCTGACACCGGCTCACCGGAAGTTCAGATTGCCCTTTTAACTGACCGGATCAAGCATTTGACCGAGCATTTAAAAATTCACAAAAAAGATCATCATTCCCGCAGAGGACTGCTGATCATGGTCGGCAAGCGCCGCAGGCTGTTGAGTTATGTTAAAAATAAAGACGTCATGCGTTACCGGTCCGTTATCAAAGAGCTGGGTCTCAGACGATAATTAACTTCCCCTTGATAATGATGTGTGTCTATTAATTCAGCATATCGGCGTTTGAGGGTAATCTATATTCCCATTCAGGCGGCTTAAAAAGCTTAGGCTTTTGCCTGGGACTTTTGAACGTCGACTTGTTATCAGGAGATTAATTTAATATGGAAATTTCATTTAGTACGGAAATCGGTGGAGAAACGCTCAGTATTTCAACCGGAAAAGTTGCCAAACAGGCATCCGGCGCGGTCATGGTTCAATATGGTGAGACCATTGCACTTGTGACAGTGGTTTCCGCCAAAGATGAACGACCCGATGTTGATTTTTTACCGCTTACTGTTGAATACCAGGAAAAAATCTATTCAGCCGGGCGGATTCCCGGAAATTATTTCCGCCGCGAAATCGGTCGGCCAAGCGACAAAGAAACGCTGACCGCCCGCCTGACCGACCGACCCATCCGGCCACTTTTCCCCAAAGGGTATGGCTTTGAAACCCAGGTAATCGTGACGATTTTGTCCATGGACAAAGTCAATGATCCGGATATTCTCGCATTAAACGGCGCATCCGCCGCGCTCATGATATCGGATATCCCGTTTGAAGGCCCGATTGCATGCGTTCGTGTAGGTCGCATTGACGGCCAGCTGATTGCCAATCCGACCATTGCAGAACGAGAAAATTCGGATATCAGCGTGATTGTGGCCGGGTCAAAAACCGGCATCACTATGGTGGAAGGCGGCGGCAACATTGTCAGCGAAGCGGAAATGCTCGAAGCCATTTTTTTCGGTCATGAACAATTACAACCCATCATCGGCATCCAGGAAAAACTGATCGCCGCTGCTGGTGTTGAAAAACGCGTTTTTGTTCCCAAAGAACATGATCCGGAACTGGTGGAAAAAGTTGCAGTCGCAGCCAGTGAAAAAATTGCAGAAACCGTAACGATTCCAGGAAAAATGGACCGCAGTAAAGCATTGTCCGCACTCAAAACCGAAATTTTTGAAGGTCTGGGTGAAGATTATGCGGAACGCAAAAAAGAAGTCTCCAAGGTCTTCAAAGATCTGGAAAAAAATATCTGCCGGAACATGATACTCAAACAAGGACGCAGAATCGACAACCGTGCCTTTGACGAAGTCCGGCCGATTGCCTGCGAAGCAGGTCTGTTGCCCCGTGTTCACGGCAGCGCCCTTTTTACCCGAGGCGAAACCCAGGTGCTTGGGGTATTGACACTCGGGTCCGGACCGGATGAGCAACGAATAGAAACTTTAAACGGCGAAGAAAACAGATCGTTTATGCTTCATTATAACTTTCCGCCATTTTCTGTTGGCGAAGCCAGACGTGCCGGAGGCCCAAGCCGCAGGGATATCGGCCATGGAACCCTGGCCCGGCGGGCAATTGCCAAAGTCCTGCCTGCCAAAGAAGATTTTGATTATACCATCCGGATGGTATCCGAAGTTTTAGAGTCCAACGGTTCATCCTCTATGGGAACCGTCTGTTCGGCTTCTATGGCATTGATGGACGGTGGTGTTCCCATTACAGCGCCGGTTTCCGGTATTGCCATGGGGCTTGTCACCGACGGAGAAACAACCGTTGTGCTGTCAGATATACTCGGAGATGAAGACCACACCGGCGATATGGATTTTAAAGTTGCCGGAACCGCCGAAGGTATTACCGCGCTGCAAATGGATATAAAAGTACGCGAACTGTCCAAAGACATCCTTGCAAAAGCCCTTGAACAGGCCAAAGCAGGACGATTGCATATTCTGGATAAAATGCAGGAAGCCATCAGCATCCATCGGGATGAAATGTCGCCTTATGCACCGAATGTATATGCCATCCAGATTAATCCGGAACGTATCGGCGACGTGATCGGGCCCGGAGGCAAGATGATCCGGTCGATCCAGAGTGAAACCAATACACGGATTGAAATCAATGACAATGGCATTGTCAAAATTGCTGCTGTCAGCAAAGAAGAAGGTGACAAGGCCGTTCAGATTGTTCAGGATATCGGCATGGATCCGGAAGTCGGCGCTATATATGAAGGAAAAGTTGTCAAGATTACCGATTTCGGTGCTTTTGTTCAGATCAAAGCCAAAACCGATGGGCTGGTTCATATTTCGGAACTGGCCAATTATCGCGTTAAACAGGTCAGTGATATTGTCAAGGAAGGCGACATGATCAAAGTCAAAGTACTGGATGTCTCCAGAGACGGCAAAATCAAGCTGAGCCGCAAGGCACTCTTAAAAGACGAAAAAAAACCTGAAGATAAATAATGGCGTCGTTAAAAGCCCCATCTACTGCGTTATAGCAGTTTTTCAGACTTTCAATATACGACTTGTATTATTTCAATTCTGAAAAACTGCTACGCCTTGTATATGGACCTTTTAGCATAGCCATCAGGTTCTTCTTCATAAAATCATCAAACTAAACCTGAAACACCATATCCCCGAGATGCTGATTGATGTCTGATAAAACTGTTGTGAAATGCTGCCGAGTCCGGCCGGATCAGGATGCGGATATTGATCTTCCCCGATATATGACTCCTCATTCAGCAGGAATGGATATTTGCGCAGCGGTTGAACAACCGACTACAATGAAACCCGGAGAGATCATTCTGGTCCCTTCGGGTTTTGCCATTTCCCTGCCCACTGGGCTTGAAGCCCAAATCCGTCCCCGAAGCGGCCTGGCAGTCAAACACGGTATCGGTATCATCAATTCTCCGGGAACCATTGATGCGGATTATCGGGGTGAAGTAAAAATCGCGCTGATCAACTTTGGAAAAACTCCCTATGTGATTAACCGGGGGGACCGAATCGCGCAGATGGTGATCAATCAGGTCTGCCAGGCCCGGTTTGAAGTGGTTGAATCGCTGGAGGAGACCAGCCGCAACAGCGGCGGTTTCGGCCACACCGGCACCTGATTTGTCCATTTACGGCGTTATCCGAAATTCGCAGTAGCGCTGCTACAGCTTCATTTCGGATGCCTTGTAAATGAACAAATCAGAAATTAACTATTTTTTGTAACTCACACATTTTATTACAGGTAGCCATCAAGCAAAAAAATGCAAATATGTATGCTGGCCAGCGGTAGTCGAGGCAATTCCATCTACGTCTCCGACGGAGACACATCCGTTTTGATAGATGCCGGTCTGTCCGGGGTTGAAATTGAACGCCGCATGAAGTCCAGAAACCTCAATGTAAAAAACATTGATGCCATTATCGTTTCCCATGAACATTCGGACCATATCCAGGGCGTGGGGATTTTAGCCAGACGATATAACCTTCCAGTATACATCTCATATGAAACATTTAACACTGCGGCTAAGCAGCTCGGCAACATCAAGTATATCAATAATTTCACCTGCGGCACCGAATTTAAAATCAATCAGCTGGTCATCCGCCCCTTTTCAATTTCCCACGATGCCAGTGATCCCGCAGGATTTACCATCAGATGCAATGGAAAAAAAATCGGCATTGCAACAGATTTGGGAATTGCCACGGCTATGGTAAGGCAACATTTAAAAGACTGCTGTTGCCTGATACTTGAAGCAAACCATGATGTGCCGATGCTGGAAGACGGCCCCTACCCCTGGTCGATCAAGCAGCGGGTAAAAGGCCGTACCGGTCACCTGTCCAATGAATCTTCCCGGGAACTGCTCATGGATATCATTCACGATCAAATGACCCATGTGATTCTGGCACATCTGAGTGAAACCAACAACACGCCGGAAAAAGCTTTGCGGGTCGTCTCCGAGCACATGTCAGACGCCCGGATCAACGTAAGCGTTGCCGCTCAGTCGTCCGCCGGTCCCGTAATCCACCTATAAGCACATCAGGCATTTAACTGATTCAATGCCGCAACTATACTTTTAACTGCCGCGTCAATACTCAACCGGGCCGTATTAATCACCAGGTCATAATTCAGCGGGTCCGTGACATCCGCGTAAAAATATTTTCGTGAAAACGACCGGCGATCCGAATCATTCTTTAAGATCCTCTTTTGCGCGTCGGATTCCGACATATCCAGTTCCTGGGCAACATTACGGATTCGCATTGCCAGCGGCTCTATCACGCGGACCTTAAGACTTTCATCCTGGGGCAGAAAAAAATGGGCCCCCCGGCCCACAATGACGGCCCGGCCATGTTTTCCGATGGTGCCGACCACCTTCATGAGATGCTTCAAAAACTGGTCCGGCCATAAATGGCGATCCCGGATCATGGCCGCAATGGAATCATCGAGCACCGACAGCCCCTTTTCATCCAACGTCTCCACAATTCGGGTGCTGATTTTGGCGCTTTCCGCCATTTCCTGGATAACCTCCCGGTGAAACAAATCAAACTCCAATTCCCCGGCAAGCTTTTCCGCCAGAATAGTTCCCCCGCTCCCGGATTCTCTGGAAATCGTAATCACACTGATACCGCTCTGCGCATCTTTTTTTTCAGCGGTAAATCGGTTCCACTGGAGGACCTGGTCATCGACAATCTTTTCAATGGATCTTCTTGATGT
>JAQYVU010000186.1 GCA_030145385.1 Desulfococcaceae bacterium | reverse complement strand
CCGGGCGGAAAGGGTCTGGACGATTTTCCGGTGGGGAAATGTCGCGCCTTCATACTGGTCCTTCATAATTTCCATGGTCACATTTTCCGGGATTTCTTTTTCAGGTACCAGTGACTGAGGGGCTGTCCATAAATTGATTTCAGATTCGGCAATTTTCAATATTTTTTGATCGTCTACAGGTATCGGCTCAAGCGATTTTCTGTTGATGGAATGGCATTTTTCGCATTGGGCGTCTGAAAAACTCTTGCTGCTCATTTGGGAGTGACACCCGGCGCAGTTTTTATCCTGCAGTTTTGAATTATGACAGCCGATGCAGCTTGACATGGATTCCGTCGAATGCATTGCTGTTCCCAGTCGGGTATATTTACTTTCTTCGGTTCCAATGCGTGTATGGCAACCGTTGCATGAATCCATGGATTCATGGTGGCAGGAATAGCAGGTGTCAATACCTGTCTCATGGGATTTATGGTTGAATGCAACCGGCTTGATAAACTGTTGAGAGAGTTTTTCGGATTTGACAGCCTCTTTCAGCCATAAAGACAACAGCGCCGCATCCGGCTGATTGCGTCGGATTCTGGGGACATCATCGATAATTTCGATTTTGGACTGTTTGACCGCATCATGGCATCCGGAACAATCTGTCGGGCCTGCTTTTTTATTGTCGGATTTTAGCTGATAATGGCAGTTGAGACAGTCTTCATGGGCCACAGTTTGAAAAGAGCGCGCGTCATCGGTCTTTTCCGTCTTATGGCAATACCGGCATGTGCCTTCTTTGCCTTTAATGTAAATGGTTTTTTCAAGATCTTTATCATATTCATGATGACAGGCTCCGCAATTCCAGTCTTTGTCGTCACCGGTTGAAGGTATTGTTTCAGCGATTTCATGACGGTAATGAAGCGATTTGTCCAGCCCAAACGGCTGCGCCGAATTTTGGTAAACAGGCGTTTGCGTATGACACAACCGGCATTCACTGGTCAGCGGCCCGGACTTTATCCCCTGCTCTCTTTTTTCCTGATGACACCCGATGCATTTGTCGTGATACAATTTTTTGTCAGCATCATATCCGGCATCTGTTAATCGGTTGAATTTAAATACAAACGTGCTGTTTTCTTTCATGTGGCATTTGCTGCAGTCCTGGTCTGTCAGGGCCTGGGTATGTTTGTCATGAAGAAAAAGAGCGTCCGGCATTTGCCGGGTGACCATATCGTCTGCCAGTTGAATGAAAATCAGATCGTTCCGGAATTCGTTTTCCGATGTAATCCCGGAAAGCGGAATCGCCAGAAAAAAAAAGAAAATAAAAAGAAAAATGGTAACTGCTTTTCGAAGGCCATTTGACGGTAATTGCGACATGATTTTTTACCTAAAAGATCAGGGGTGATAAGGCTGACAATATGTTCTTAACAGGTTCTAAACTTTACTTATTAAATTCCTACCGATTTTGTATGGAAAGTCAATAAAAAAGATATTTGAGACGGTATTTTATCGGCCCTACGCCA
This sequence comes from Desulfococcaceae bacterium, assembly GCA_030145385.1. Classification (GTDB taxonomy): domain Bacteria; phylum Desulfobacterota; class Desulfobacteria; order Desulfobacterales; family Desulfosalsimonadaceae; genus SURF-3. The sequence goes on along the minus strand of JAQYVU010000186.1, from coordinate 3,409 downwards.
AGCACTTTTCCTTGACTGTTTTTGTCTGATGCGGTAAGTTTTTTTCTTAAGTATTTTGAGAATTTAACCAAAAAAATAATGGTCCCCGCATTATGCCAAAAAGATCCCGCTCTGATGTTGAGAAAAATTTTTTAATCGATGCAATTGATGCCTTTAATCGCAAACTCCTCATTATATCGCCTGATTATAAAATTCTCGCTGCCAACAACACGGCGATGGAAGGCCATCCTGAAAGCATTATCGGTAAACCCTGCTACGAAGTGATTCCCGGGTGCAGTACGCCGTGCCCGAATTGCCCGGCCAATGAAGTGCTTAAAACCGGTAAAGCTTCTTTGCGATATGATCAGTGTTATAATTTTTCAGGCGATATCGATATGCTCTGCTTATATTCATATCCGGTATATCGGGGAGATAATGTGGATGCACTGGTTATGCTGGATTTCGATCTTCCGGCGTTGAAAAATATCGAAGAAAGGCGGATACGCTCCAATGCTTTTTTAAGAAACCTGATCCTCAGCGCCGTAGACGGTGTGATCGCTTCTGATCCAACCGGTAAAATTTTGATTTTCAATGAAGCAGCTGCCGAAGTCTCCGGATACACCGTTGAGGAAGCGCTTAACGATATTTCCATTCGGGATGTATATCCTGAAGGCGGCGCACGGAAAGTCATGAAAATGCTGCTCAGTGAGGAATATGGTGGTGAAGGAAAGCTGATCTCTTATCATCTTGATGCAAAGCATAAAAGCGGCGAGATCTTCCCCATTAGCCTTAATGCCTCGATTGTATATGAAAACGGTAAAAAGGTCGCGACCATTGGTTTTTTCCATGACCGGCGTGAAGAAATCAGAATGCAGAAAGCATTGGAAAAAACCCAGGTTCAGCTTCTCCAGGCCGAGAAAATGGCATCTTTAGGTAAAATGGCAGCCGGGGTTGCCCACCAGTTAAATAATCCGCTCAGCGGCATCATTCTTTTTACCAAGCTGGTGATGGAAGAATATGATCTCCCCAAAGACGCTTTAAATGATCTGGAACGGGTGCTTGAGGATGCCAAGCGGACCAAGGATATTGTCAAGGAGCTTCTGGAATTTTCCCGTCAGACCAGCCATGACATGAAGCCCCAGGATATTAATGATATTATTTCACGTACCATGTTTTTGCTGGAAAATCAGTCCATATTTCATAATATTGAAATCAGTAAAAATCTGGATAAGGACCTGCCGCTGATAATGGGAGATGCCCAACAGCTGAATCATGTATTTATGAATACAATTTTAAATGCCGCAGATGCTCTGGAAGGGTCCGGTAAGTTGAGTTTGAAAACCCATGTTTCGTCTGAAACCGAAATGGTGTGCATTGAAATCAGCGATACGGGGTCGGGTATTGCCGAGGATGTGCTTCCGCATGTTTTTGAGCCGTTTTATACCACAAAAGAGCAGGGCAAGGGTACCGGTCTGGGGCTTAGCATGGTTTACGGAATCGTTGAAAGCCATGGCGGCTTGATTCGCGCGAAAAGTAAACCGGGGGCGGGGACGACTTTTTACATTGAACTTCCGGTAGCAGAAGGTCAGGAAGGAGGACGTAAAATTGGTTGAAATTACAGATTCGCTGAAAATTCTTGTTGTCGATGATGAAAGAGATATCCGTGAAGGGATTGAGCGTATTCTAAAAAGAATGGATTATACGGTTTTTAAGGCAAGCCAGGGGGACGAGGCCCTTGAAATTCTTAAAAATGAAACTGTTGATCTTGCCATCCTGGATTTAAAAATGCCCGGAATGGATGGCATGGAACTCCATCAGCGGATCCGGGATATTGATGAAAATATTATCGTTATTATCATTACCGGTTATGCGACCATTGAGACGGCTATTGAGGCAATGAAGCAGGGCGCATATGACTTTATTCCCAAGCCGTTTGAGCCGGAACATTTAAGAATCGTTGTCCGCCGGGCTCATGAAAAATTAAGGTTGAAAAGGGAAGCTGAAGCGCTTCAGGCTGAGCGGGCGCGGACCTTAATTGATCTGGATATGGAAAAAAGCCGTATTCGAACGATTCTCGAATCCTTGCCAACAGCCGTGGTTGTAACCAATACGTCGGGTGAAGTGGTTCTGATGAATCCTGCTTTTTTAAAGAGTCTGGATCTGGATGACTCGGGCCTGGATAATTCGGGCCTGGATAATTCGGGCCGGGCCGCAAAAAAGCTGGCATCCTATGTTGCGGATGCGGGTTTCTGCGAGATGGTTTTAAAGCTTTCCAAAGGAGAACTCGACGCTAATGAAGAAGTGCCGTCGTATGAACTGACCGTTTCCGGCACTAAATACCTGATGGCCAGGGGGCAGCCGGTAATCAACGAAAATAATGAATGCATGGGTGCGGTGGTCACATTTGCCAATATTACCAGTCTCAAAATGCTCGACCAGTTAAAGTCGGAATTTGTTGCCAAGGTGTCCCATGAGCTGCGATCGCCGTTGTCTACTATTCATGAACAGCTGGCATTGGTATTAAAAGAAACATCAGTCAATGAAACAGATGTTGATCAGCACCTCATTGAACGGGCCAAGGAAAAAACACACGGCCTGATTTCTCTGATCGGAGATCTTCTGGATTTGTCCCGGATCGAGGCCGGCGGCATATCGCACAATATTCAATCGATTCAAATTGCTGATTTGTTAAAAAGTATCGTGGATTTTTTAGGGATACGGGCACAGTCCAAGAAACAGTCATTGTCCTTTGAATTGGCATCCGAACAATTGCCGCTTTTTACCGCAGATCCCATGGCCCTTGAAAGTATTTTCGGCAACCTGATTGCCAATGCCATTAATTATTCTCCGAAAGGAGCTGAAATTAAGGTTAAAGCAGCACTTGCTGAGAAATTTATTAAGGTTCAGGTGATTGATAACGGCTTTGGCATTGCCCCGAAATACCATGACCAGATTTTTGAACGGTTTTACCGGGTCAAAGACGACAATACGCGGTATATCACCGGAACCGGGCTGGGGCTGCCGATTGTCAAAGGGCTTGTGGATTCAATGAACGGAACCATTTCTCTTGACAGTGCTGTGGGCAAAGGGACGACGTTTACTGTATTGTTGCCGGTGTGAAAGAGGTCGAAGGTAGAAGGCTTAAGGTATAAGGTTGGAAGTGACTAAGATCCATAAAATTTGATACTCTATACCGTTAATTTTTCTCTACTTTTCTTTGGCGGGCAAAGAAAAGTAGCAAAAGAAACCCGCCCTGCAACTTGGCCTTCGGCTTCCCTCGGCAATCCTTTTCAACGGCGGGATCACGAACTCGATGCGCTCAGACAGCGTGCTCCCTTTTTCCGGTCACAATAATTCCCTCGGCTGCGGGCCAAGGGGAGTCCCCCGGCATTCATTCTTTGCCTGACCCTGTCCTCAATTACTCAATACC
>JAQYVU010000185.1 GCA_030145385.1 Desulfococcaceae bacterium | reverse complement strand
CAATGGCCGAAACATCTCAACTATCCGGACAAACCCGTCCACTTTTTTCTTGAACACACGGCCGAACGCGTGCCCAACCGGATTGCCATCCATTTCGGCGGCATGGTTCTCACCTATGGGGAATTAAAAATTTTGGTTGATCGCTTTGCCACGGCACTTGCCGGACTGGACATTGAAAAAGGAGAACGGGTAGCCATCCATCTGCCCAATATGCCCCAGTTTGCTATCGCGTATTATGCAGTTCTGAAAATCGGGGCGGTGTTTACGCCATTAAGCCCCCTGCTCTCCCCCCGGGAAGTCAACCACCAGTTAAACGACTCCGGCGCCAAGACGCTTTTATCTCTGGACCTTCTGTATCCGGGAATCGAATCGATTATTCCTGAAACCAAAGTGGAACGTGTCATCTCTACAAGCATCGGCGACTGTTATAATTCCATCATTGCCCCGCTCAAACCCATCGGCAAGCTCCCGGTTCCCAATACGCTGGATATGACAGAGCTGATCCGGGACAATGCACCCAATCCCCCGGAAGTTGACATTGATATAAATAACGACCTGGCTCATCTGGCATATACCGGCGGCACCACCGGCGTATCCAAAGGGGTCATGCTTACCCATAAAAATGTGGCATCCAATACCCTCCAATTCGGCTGCTGGTTTAACGGCGCCCAACTTGAAACCGTCGATGATACGGTCGAACTGATCTACCCGGAAGGCGTGGACCCGGTAAAAGACCGGCCGGTTGCCCGGGATATTGAAACCTCACTTGTGGTGGTACCCTGGTTTCATGCCATGGGAACCATCGGCTACCTCAACAATATGATTTCCGGCGGCACCACCATGGTGGTCTTTCCCCGGTTTGACCCCACGGAATATATCGAGGCAGTCAAAAAATTCTCCGCCACCACCCTGGGCGGGGCTCCCCAGTTGTATGTTCCGCTGATCAACATGCCGGGATTTGAAAACTATGATCTTTCCGGCGTCAAGTTGATCACTTCCGGGGCTGCGCCTTTACCCATGACAGTCCTTGATTCCATGAAGAAATCATTCACCTCCAGCGTGCTCATTGAGGCCTACGGCCTGACCGAATGTGCCATGGGTGCTGTCTGCAACCCGCCGATCCCGGAAAAAACAAAAGCCGGATCTGTGGGACTGCCGGTATTTGATACGGAATGCAAGGTGGTAGACGCGGCCACCGGTGAAGACCTTGCTCCGGGCTCTGAAGGTGAGATATGCATCAAAGGTCCCCAGGTAATGGTCGGCTACTGGAACCGGCCAAAAGCCACGGCTGAAGTCCTCAAAGACGGGTGGCTGTATACCGGAGATATCGGCAAAGAGGATGAAGACGGATATTTTTATATTACCGACCGGAAAAAAGACCTGATTCTCTATAAAGGATACAATGTCTATCCCCGGGAAATTGAAGAAGTCCTGTTTACCCATCCGGCGGTAGAGATGTGCGGTGTGGTGGGAAAACCGGACGAGACAACCGGCGAGCTGCCGGTGGCTTTTGTTCAGCTTAAAGCCGGCAATCAGGCAACGGCTGACGAACTAATTGAATATGTGAATACAAAAGTGGCTGCATATAAAAAACTGCGGCAGGTAAATTTTACCGAACTGATTCCGGTATCACCGGCAGGTAAAGTATTAAAACGGGAACTCAGAGACCAGCTCTCAGACGGATGAAAAATAGAGTGACAGCAACTCATTATGAACGACGCTGTCACTCTAAATTATCTGAATCCTGCATGAAAAAAGCCGCCCGGCAAAACCTTGTCTTTTTATAAATTTTTCTGAAAAACATACGGCAAACCGATACTTTCAAAACCGGTTACCCCTTCCGGGAGATGCTCTTTGGCACCGATAATCAGGATGCCGGGATCGGCCAGTGCGGATATAACACTATTAAACCCGGCCAGTTTCAGATCCTCGGCCGCATAGGTGAGAATATTGTTTCTTAAAAAAATAATATCATAGGCTTTTGACGGTGGCGGATCATGCAACAAGTTAAACGTTTCCCATGTAATCCCTTTTTTCAGATATGATTTGACGGCCAGCGATTTTCGGGTCGGGCCTTTTTCAAAAAACCGGTCGATCAAAGCCAAATCCACTGTCTTGAGGCTTGAAGGCTGATATATCCCTTTTTGGGCACGCTCCAGGTTTTCCAGGTTTAAATCACAAGCCGTCACGTTCAAATCCGAAAAATCCGGATACGTTTCCCTAAGCATCTCCCATATAATTTTAAGGGAATACACTTCTTCCCCTCCCGAGCACCCGGCAGACCAAACGCTCAAACTTTTCTTATCAAAAAAAAGCGGAAGGATTTTGTCCGGTAATATCTCCCATAATCTGCGATCCCGGAGAAAGCGACTGATGGGGACGGTTAAAAGGCGTTCGCAATACAACCTAAACTGAGGATCAATTTCAAGACGTTGAATATAAACATCCATATCCCGACAACCCAATTCATCCATATGACGCGCAATCCGCTTTTTCACCCCTTTTCGGACCTTCCGGTATCCGGCCCATGAAAAGGAAAAATAATCCAGCAGCTTCAAAAATTGCGCATCATTCATAACCGCTTCTGTGATCGGGTTTTCATATGTTTGTCAATAAACTGACGGGTGTCCTCCGCCGCCGTCTCCCATTCACCATCAATGGTCAGGCAATGTCCGGAATCAGGCAAGGTCAGCATTTCTTTTTCTGCGGAAGCAACCCGGTCATAGATCAACCGGCTGCATGCCGGATCAATAATTTCATCTTTTGCGCCATCAACGATTAATAACGGACATTTTACTTTCGGCAGCAGCGTCCGGGTGTGACTGATAATTTTCAGCAATTCATGGGCAGCGGCCATGGGGCGTTCGTTGTACGTCCATTCCCTGCGGTCTGCAGCCTGATTGGCATATTGTTCCGGGTTTTTTTTCACTTTTCGGATAAAGTATTTTAAAATCGGTGTCAGGTGAATCAAGCGACTGGTCAGTTTAATTGACGGGGCAAACAGAATGGCTCCTGACAAATCTTTGTCTTCAGCTGCCAGATTCAGGGTAATCAGAGATCCAAGGGAAAGCCCGGCAATAAATACCGTATCGCAACCGGACTTTAGCTCTTCTAGAGAATGCTTTGTATGCGCCACCCAATCCGTCCATTTGTAGCGATTCATGTCTTCAACATAAGTGCCGTGACCGGGAAGCAAAGGTGCGGATACGGTTATCCCCCGATGATGGAGATAATCCCCGATGAGACGCATCTCCGGCGGTGCGCCGGTAAACCCGTGGATGAGCAGCACCCCGACAGGCCCGCTGTTTAAATAGAAGGAAGACGCCTCTGCATGAATCGTAGATATCATTTCCCTGTTCCCTGCTTCAAAATCAGTAAGACGGACATTTTATCCATGACGCAATGATAAACAGCACGCCATGTTTGTGTCAATATTAAGCCGAAGGGATTTGTGATAATGCTCCATGACCTGGGGCAGAATCTTTACTCATGGACTTTGACAAAAAGAAGCCTTTGAAAAAGACAGCTCTGATGATAAGATATTAAAAATATTTGGAAAGAAAAATCCAGGGCTCCACTGGGTCCACTGCGATCTGATCTGCGGGAAACATGCGCCGGAAGATATCTGGCTGTATATGTTGGAATGGCTGGAAAAACAGAAATAACAGGAGAAAACAATGGACTACGATTTTGCAGTTATCGGCAGCGGATTCGGCGGCAGCGTGGCCGCTCTTCGCCTTTCTGAAAAAGGGTACAAAGTGGTGGTCCTGGAACAGGGCAACCAGGTGACCCCGGAAGATATTGAAGAAGGCGACAACAATGTCTGGCATTTAAACTGGCTGCCGTCTCTGGGGTCATCCGGTTATTTTTCCCAGGATTTTTTCCGGCATGTGACTCTTGTCCGGGGCATCGGCGTAGGCGGTGGCAGCCACGTGTATGCAGCGGTTTTACTAAAACCAAAAGATGAGTTTTATAACGATCCGGCCTGGTCAGAAATGGGAATCGACTGGAAATCGGAACTGGCCCCCCATTATGATACCGCATCGGCCATGATTGGTGTCACCGACAACCCGGCTATTGATATTCAGGATGAATATCTTAAAAAAACCGCAGAAAAAATGGGTGACGCTTCCACATTCGGTCCGACTCCCAACGGTATTTATTTCGGCACCCCGGAAGTTATGGCCCCGGATCCGTTTTTTAACGGCAGCGGACCGCACCGCACAGGCTGCCATCTCTGCGGCCGGTGTATGACCGGATGCCCCCATGGCTCAAAAAATACGCTGGATAAGAACTATCTCTACCTTGCCCAACGTTTAGGCGCTGCGATCCTTCCGTTTCGCAAAGTCACCAACATTCTGCCCCAGAAAACCGGCGGATATGTGCTTCAAATAAAGCACCCTGTAAAAAAATTCCGCAAATATCCTCCGATCAAAACAAAAAATATCGTGCTGGCAGGCGGCGTACTGGGTACCCTGGAGCTTTTGTTCCACTGCCGGGATATAACAAAAACCCTGCCGGCCATCTCCCCGGAACTGGGCAAAGTGGTTCGCACCAACAGTGAAGCCATTGTCGGTGTACTGTCTGATGATCCGGAACTGGATCTGACCTGCGGCACAGCCATATCATCCCATTTTTACCCGGACGAACATACCCATATCACCCAGAACCGGTTTCCCAATGGCTATAATTTCATGAAGTTTTTTACCGGCCCGCTGGTGGACCACCCCAACCCGGTCATCCGGGCGCTCAAAACCATAGGTGCCATTGCCGTGCATCCGTCCAGGCTGTTCGGTAGCTGGAGGGCCAAAAACTGGAACAAGCGGGTCACCATATTGACCGTCATGCAGCACCTGGATAACCAGATATCTTTTAAATACGGACGCAAAGCATCCTTTCTGTTCCGACGCGGGCTTAAATCCGCTACTGTCAAGGGGAAATCCGCACCCACGTTTTTACCTGTGGCCAATAATGCCGCCAAAACACTGGCC
>JAQYVU010000184.1 GCA_030145385.1 Desulfococcaceae bacterium | reverse complement strand
GGACACATCCCATTTGGTGTCCGGATTTCTCCGGATCACTCCCAGTCCGGAACACGGGGCATCGACTAATATCCGGTCAAATCCCTGCTGCTGATATTTCTGCAGCGGTATTTTAAAATCATGCTCACAGGTAGTTACATTACCGACGCCTAGTCTTTGCATGGCATCGTTTAATTGTTTCAATTTTTTCGGGTCCTGGTCCACAGCTATGATTTGTCCCGTGTTTTTCATTAACTGGGCAATATGCCCGGTCTTGCCGCCCAGACCGGCACAGGCATCAAGCACTGTTTCATCGGGACCCGGTGCCAGAAGATAAGTGATCAGCTGTGCCGCTTCATCCTGCACCTGGAAAAATCCTTTTTTAAACACTGAAAAATCCTGGATTGGTTTTTTCGGACGCACAAAAAAAAGACCATCCGGAGAATGAAGGGGCAAGGAAACCATTTCAGCTTCCAATAACAACATTTCCAGCAATTCATTCCGCTGCACCTTCAGCGTATTACAACGGACTGTGATTGGCGGAATTGCGTTAAGGGCATCACAGAGTTTCCCGCATTCGTCAATTCCGAATCTTCGGATCCAGCGCTTGATCAGCCACCGGGGAAAAGACTTTGATATGGAAAGCGCTTGTGCCGGATTTTTTTTTAAAGAAGGGAAGGGCAGTGATTCCCGGTTCCGGATGGCATTTCTGAGCACCGCATTCACATATTTCACCACCCAGGGCGGGGCGGCGTGCTTTGCCATTTCAACCGAAGTATTCACTGCAGCTGAATCAGGAACACGGTCTAAAAAAAATATCTGATACAATGCAAGACGCAAAATATTTAAGACAACCGGGTTTATTTTTTCAAGAGGTGTTTTAGAATGCTGCCGGATGATCCAGTCGATATTCCCGCGCCATCTCAGAACACCGAAAATCAAGGCGTTTAAAAATTTACGGTCACGGATCGAAAGCTGCAAGTCTGCATTGTCAATCGACTCGGTGATAATCCGGTCTAAGTGAAGATGTCTTTTTTGAGATAATTTATTTAAAACCGTGAGTGCGGTTTTCCTGGGGATATCGGTCATATCCTGTTTTTTTTTCATTTCAATCAATTTAGGTAAAAACCGTACCCACCGGTATTTGAGAACCTCTTAGAAAATCGGTGATATTCAGGCGTTTGCCGGAAGATCCCTGGATTTCGGTAATCAACAAAACACCATCGCCCGTGGCGACACGCAATTCATTGGAAAATCCTTCGATAACCATGCCCGGTTCTTCGGTAAAATTCATGGGCTTGATTTCCGCTTTGAAAATTTTAAGCCGTTTTTCACCGTAAAAAGTATAGGCTCCGGGCCACGGGGTCATGCCGCGAATAAACTGTTCGATTTTTCCTGCGGAAAGAGACCAGTCAATGCGACCGTCTTTTTTGGAGAGGATCGGCGCGTAAGTGGCAAGGGCATGTTGCTGGGAAACCGGTCGTATGGATTGATTTTCCATATCGTGTAATGTTTTTTTCAGTACTTCGGCACCATCGGCTGCCAGCCGGTCATGAAGAATTTCCGAAGTATCATCCGGGCAGATAGGTGTTTTTATTGTCAGGAGGATCTCCCCCGTATCCAGTCCCTTGTCCATCAGCATCGTAGTTACGCCGGTTTCGGATTCACCGTTAATGATCGCCCACTGAATCGGTGCCGGCCCCCGGTATTTCGGCAGCAGGGATGCATGAACATTAATGGCGCCATAGGTCGGAATTTCCAGGATTTTTTTGGGCAGCACATGGCCAAACGCCACCACCACCATTAAATCAGGTACGATTTCCGAAATCTGATGATAAAACTCCTCGGTTTTAACGGATTCCGGTTGAATGACAGGAAATCCGGCCTCTAACGCAGCAACCTTAACCGGCGGAGGCGTCAGTTTCCGTCCGCGTCCCTTGGGCTTGTCCGGCTGAGTCACAACCAGAGACACCTCGCAGCCATATTCATTTACGGCTTTTAAAGAAGGAACCGCAAAATCCGGTGTGCCCATGAAAACAACATTAAACGTTTTATTCACTTTTTAACGCCTTTTTTCGTTTTTTCTTGTACAGTTGTCTTTTTAAGGCACTGATCCGGTCAATAAACAGGACCCCTTTCAAATGATCGATCTCATGCTGCATTATCACGGACAAGAGACCGTCAGCTTCAATTTTTAAGGGCTCGCCGTTTCTGTCAAGCGCCTCAACCGTTACCCGTTCGTAACGTTTGACATCAGACCGGAAATCAGGAACGCTCAGACATCCCTCATTTTCCGAAACCATCTCCCCTTCGGAAAATACAATTTCAGGGTTAATCAATACCCGGAAATCTTTCTTTTCCGCATCCGCTTCCGGATCATACACGATGATGCTTTTATCTATACCCGCCTGGATGGCAGCCAGGCCAAGTCCCGTGGCATCATACATGGTTTCCGCCATGTCTTCGATAATCGTCTGAACCTGATCATCAATGTCGGTTACCGCACTTGTGGGCTTTTTTAAAAAAGGGTCCGGATATGTTAAAATATTTAGTAAAGTCATTTTATTCAATCAAATTTATAGTTAAAAGTGAGACAGGATTTTGCGACCCGAGATAATATCATTTTGAATCTGCTGTGCAAGTTCATCAATATTTGAAAACTTTTTTTCATCACGGATTCTCTTTATAAAATTAACGCGAATATCCTGACCGTATAAGTCATTATTAAAATCAAGCAAATGGACTTCAATTGTAAAAACGTGATCATCAAAAGTGGGGCTGTATCCGATGTTGGCGACGCCCTTGTAGTGGCCGTCACTGCATTCAACGGTAACAGCGTACACGCCGGTCTTTGGACAAAGTTCATCGACAATATTGATATTGGCAGTGGGAAAGCCCAGCAATCGCCCGCCGCGATTTCGCCCGGCCAGAACCTTGCCGCGTATCTGGTAGTGACGTCCCAGCAGGGCAACAGCGTCTTCCACCTTGCCGTCCATGACGACTTCACGAACCCGGGTACTGCTGATCCGGCCATCAATATTGTACTTGACCGGAATCCAGTCCGTGACAATGACCTCATATCCGAGCCTGTCGGCATTTTCCGTTAAATATGTTATATTACCCTTACGGTTTTTGCCGAACGAGTAATCCTTTCCAATAACAATTGCCCGGGTACCGATTTTTTTAACCAGTATTTCCTCAAGAAATTGATCAGCGGAAATAGCGGCGAATTCTTTATTAAAAGGGATGCATATAAGTATATCCAGTCCGGTTTTGGCTATCAGTTCCACTTTTTGTTCATACAGTGTAATCAAAGGCGGCGGATCATTTTTTTTTAAAATCTTGACCGGGTGCGGCTCAAAGGTGATAGCCACGGAAGTCCCTTTGATGGATTCCGCTTTTTCTATTACCTGGTGAAAAATCGCCTGATGGCCTTTATGCACACCGTCAAAATTCCCAATTGTTACCACTGAATTTATAAACGGTTGTTTTATTTCTTTTAAATTATTAATTACATTCATTCCAAAAAATACCAAATTTTAATATATTGATCTTGACAGAATTTTGTTTAGCATATATATAAAAACTTCTTTTTAATCAATGGTTCTTTTAGACTTCTTTTGGTTTCAAAGTTGTGCCGAAGTGGCGGAATTGGTAGACGCGCTAGGTTCAGGGTCTAGTGGGCGCACGCTCGTGGAAGTTCGAGTCTTCTCTTCGGCACCACCTTTTTTATTAAGCCGTAACCTTATTATAAGGTTACGGCTTTTTTATTGCCTTAATCCACTATTTTGCGAATCCGTTTCATCATTGAATCATAATGGGATCCTTTCCAAAAAATTTTTCCGCACCCTTTGCATTCCGTGAACTCATCGTTTATTTCAATAATATATTTTTCTATCCGGTGTTTAACGGATTCTTCGGGAACCTGCTGAACAACCCCATTGCATTCCAGGCATCGGGACATGGGCGTTATATTTTTTTTCAAATCAAAATATTCCAGCACCTCCCGAACCTGTTCACCCGGCTCTGCCTGTTTTACAAGGTACCGCCTGGTGATCTTTTTGTTTAATAAAAGTTTTTTATCACGGCTCAGTAATATCCGATTATGCGAATTTGACAAACTGATCAATATGTTATGATCATAATCATTATTATATAATGTGTCGAATCCAAGCATTCGTAAATATTTTGCCAGTCGCCCCAGATGATCATCACAGATAAATTTTAAATTTCGCAGCGGTGAGTTTTCAATAAGAGAGACGGATGTAATATTAAACCGCTCAAACACCGGATACACCGAAATTTGATCATTGTCTTGAAGAATATAATCAAAATTTGCAGAGTGGCCGTTTACCAGTATCAGATCCACGGCAGCGCAGGCTACGCCGAATGAATAAATAAGCTCTCCAACGGAGTTACCTTCTTTTGTGTCAATCAATATATCCTGCCTGCGAATGTCTTCGCTGAGATAATCATTTAATTCTTCATAAAATCTGATGGTGGTATTAATTTTCATAACAAATCAATTTAACCGTTAATTTAATCAGCAAATGCTTTCATGTTAACCGATTCAGACAATTGGTTTCAAATTTTTTTTTACAAAAGGCTTCAACAGGAAAAGGTTACATAGCAATTTTGTTTTTACGAAATATTTCAGTTTTAGCCGTATAATATTTTTTTTTGGAAAATAGCGTTTAACTTTATAATATAATATTAAAATTGATTGTATCACAATATGGTGATATATTTTTTTTCAATGATCAAAAAGGAATCTTTCCGTGCCGTATAGAAATTTGAATCCACGATATATTTACTGCTATTAATTCAATATTTAAAAATTTAATAAAAGGTTACAAAATGTTGAAAAAACATCGCATATGTATTTCTTTAGCTGTACTGCTATTAGCGGTTACCTGGATCGGGTGTGCAAAAGATCCCCAGTTTACGAAATTGACCGGCATCTGGAAATTTGAGCCTGATTACGCGATTGGTAAGGGCACAGTTATGATCGTGGGAAAACTGTTAGATGA
>JAQYVU010000071.1 GCA_030145385.1 Desulfococcaceae bacterium | reverse complement strand
ACGGGTCATCATAATGGGCTTTTAAGAAATTTAAAACATGGGTCAGGTCGACCCGATGGGCCGTGTCGTCAATGGACCGGTAGCAGATTTTTCCGCCCGGATTGATGATAAATATGGCCGGCCGTGCGATGCCGCCGTGTTCAAACGGGTTGACAAGATCATATCGTTGAATGACTTTTTTTTCCACATCACAGAGCAAGTCAAACGGCAGCATCATTTCTGAGGCCACCGCCCGGGACTGTTTCTGAGAGTCAACGGATAACGCATAGGCCCGGGTTTTATATTTTATGATATCGGCATACTGTTTTTTGACTTCAGCCAACTGGCGAATGCAAAACGGTCACCAGTGGCCGCGGTAAAAAACCAGCATGATATTGTGGGTGTTTTTCAAAGCGGACCTGAGCTGGAATTGTTCCTCGCCGGCAGTTAATATTTTAAAGTCCGGTGCCATGTCATCTACGTCGGGGATGCTGCTGCTCATCAGTCATATCCTTTCTCGTAATGGGTCGTCTGGTCCCGTAATAGCGTAAAATGGTATTTATTGAATGTTTAATCTTTTTTATGTAGTATAAAGTATAAAAAAATGGGTGTAAAGACACTTCAAATAATCAGAGCAAATGCTGAGTCGGATGTGGCGGTTTTACAATAGCCGGTGACGCGCATTTGATGATAAAGGATAATAAAAACCTATGAATTTTCAGAGCGCTTTCGGATTTGTTTTTTTTGTGTTGATCGCCTGGTGTTTCAGTGAGAACAAACGTAGGTTCCCGGTTCGAATTGTCATTATCGGAATGATCATTCAGTTGGTACTAGGTGTCTGTCTTTTGAAGTTTCCTCTTGTGACCCATGGGTTTATTTATTTAAACCGTGCCGTCATTGCGCTACAGGAATCCACCAGCGCCGGTACTTCTTTTGTATTCGGATTTCTCGGCGGCGGGGATCCCCCCTATGACGTCAAATTTCCGCATGCCACTTTTATCCTGGCATTTCAGGCGCTGCCTTTGGTTCTTGTTATCAGTGCATTGTCGGCTGTTCTTTTTTACTGGGGGATTCTGCCGAAGATCGTTAAGGGATTTTCCCGGCTTTTGGAAAAATCCATGAACCTCGGCGGGGCCGAAGGACTGGGGGTTTCCGCGAATATTTTTGTCGGAATGGTTGAAGCGCCTTTGCTGATCCGGCCTTATGTCATGCAGATGACAAGAAGTGAACTGTTTACCTTAATGGCCAGCGGTATGGCAACTATCGCCGGCACCGTCATGGTGCTGTATGCCACGATCCTGGAGTCGGTTATTCCCAATGTCATCGGCCATATCCTGACTGCATCCATTATCAGTGTTCCGGCCGCCATTGTTGTGTCAAAAATCATGATACCGGAAACCGGAAAACCGACTTCAGGGGAGTTGTCATCCGCTGAATCTTCCACCAGTACAATGGATGCCATTACAAAGGGAACGGTCCAGGGCCTTGAACTGCTGTTAAATATCATTGCCATGATCATTGTCCTGGTCGCCCTGGTACACCTGGTAAATCTCTTTATGGCGCTGTTTCCGCATATTAATAACGAGCCAGTCTCACTTGAGCGGATATTCGGGTGGATCATGTCGCCGATTGTCTGGCTGATGGGAGTTTCCTGGCAGGAAGCCCATATTGCCGGATCACTCATGGGAACAAAAACCATTTTAAATGAATTGATCGCCTATCTGGATATGCGGAACCTGCCGGAGGGTGCATTGAGCCCGAGAAGTATGCTGATCATGTCATACGCATTATGCGGGTTTGCCAACCCGGGAAGTCTCGGGATCATGATCGGCGGACTCGGCGGTATTGCCCCGGAAAGACGGGACGATATTGTCAACCTTGGCGTCCGGTCAGTGATTGCCGGAACCATCGCCACCTGCATGACCGGCGCGGTTGTCGGGATTTTAAATTGATGATCATGATGGCGTCGTAAAAAGTCCCATCTACTGTGTTGTAGCAACTTTTCAGCCACACAAGATACTATATTTATGATTTCCTGTCTGAAAAATCACTACGCCTTGTATCTGGGACTTTTATCTTAGCCATCTGGATATTTTTTACGAGAGCATCAAACATAAATAATAAAACGGCAGTTAAATACTAATATAACTGCCGTTTCGTGATTTTATCTTGAGTTTTACCAATATGTGTTTTCAGCAAAAGGCGATTTGCCGGTTTCGGTTAAGTATAGAAAATCCGGCTCATGCAGTAAAAAATTCCTGATCATACCCTTCCTTGCCGTTATATTTTTCACTCTGCTGTTTCATAAAACCGTAATAGGCTAATATATTGACATCCAGGCCGGCTGATTTCATGGCGGCAACCACATCATCTTCAGACGGCGGGCAACCTTTGGCTATGACGACTTCGTTTATGTTCTCATTGTCTTTATTGGCTTTGATAATGCAGTTTCCGAGCAGAACTGTTTTATCATATCCCGGACGTGCCTGCATTTTTTTACCGTTTAGGATTTCCACATTGGCAAGCGGCTGACCTTTAAAAGCGGAAAGCGCCAGGATACTGCTCATGTTGGCAATGGGAGAACATCCGGAGCAAAGGGTTTCATCGTATTTGGGAAGGGCCACGCCTGTCACACCGAGTTTTTCAAATATACCCGGACCGGTATTGTCTTTGGTCCAGGTCCAGTCCCATTTTAACGGCTGAATGTGGTTGTCGATTTTTTCACCCTTGATTTCATAATCCGCCATGGCAAGCGATTTGCCGGTACGTTTAGAATAATGCTTGAAATGATCAATGGTGTCGGCGGCGTATCCGATGATTTGTGCGCCCGCCAGATCCGCAGCAAGTATATCACGAGAAGCAATGATGAGGTCTTTTCGATAGGCATTCCCAAAATGGAGCGCGCCTTTTTCCAATGCGTAAATCCCGTCAATGATTGTCAATGATGGTTTTACAAAATCCGCAATATGGGAAAATGAAAACTCCAGTCCGGATTCCGGGTTGTGGCAGTGGCGTTTGGATTTTAATTTCAGGCATCCTTTAAGATTTTTGAGTCCCAAAGATACTTTGGTCTGGCCGTGGGTTTTTAATACCGGAAAGTTGATAAAAAAATCACTTTCCACTGCTTCTTTGGCAATATGCAGTTGGTGTTCGTCATGATAGGTGAATCCCTCGGTCTTGCTTTGGTTAAAATCAACCAGGGTCACACCGTATTTTTTTTCCAGGGTTTTGTAGCCCAGTCCTTCAAATGCGGCAAAGGTTCCCATGTCTTTTTTCAATTGGACCGATCCCTCGCCGATGGTGATGTTATTGCATCCAAAATCCTTTAAGCAGATGATCAAATCTTCCACCAGACGGGTTGTGGTGTAAACGCCGAACGGGGCGATGGGAAACTGGTCATCAAAAGCCACCAGATTGGGTTTGATCATGATACTGTCCGATGGTTTCAGGCCTTTAAAACCGTCACTCAATTCAATGCTTTCTTTCAATGAGTTCGGACTGGCTGTATATTTTACGATTGCAACTGTTTCCGTCATAATGTTCTCCCTCTTTGTCATTGGTATTTTTTAATTCAAAAGATACTAATATCAAAATTTGCCGTGAAAGGCCAGATCAGATTCTTTTTATGGGCGATACAAAAGTCCTCAACCCGTTCATTTCTGTTTTAAAATTCCTAAAGCTACCTTGCTTGACAATTCATTGAACTTAGATTAAATTAATTTAAATTTAGATTTTTATTAAGTGATATTTTATTGATTTTAAATGGAGTTTCAAATGCCTGAAATTTCCTGTGATAAAACATTAAAACAGCAAATTGAAGCGCTGGAAAATGAAATTAGACTGCTGAAGAAAAACCAAGCTGGGTTGACTTTAGATAAAAACCGGTTTCAGACTATTTTCAATAGCATGAAGGAAATCTATTTTGAAGTTGATTTAAATGGAAATTTCATCAACTTTAATCCGGCATTATGCAAGCTGTCAGGCTTTTCTCCGGAAGAACTGGTCGGTAAAAATAATCGTGATTATGCTTCCCCGGAAACTGCGAAATGCATGTACGAAGTTTTCAGCAAGATATTAACCACCGGAGAGGCTGACGAAATAGCTGATTATGAAATATTCACCAAAGACGGACAGGCTCGTTATCTTGAATTATCCGCCTATTTAATCAAAGATGAAAATAGTAAACCGCTTGGTTTCAGGGGAATCGGCCGTGATGTTACGGAACGGATTGTCTCTAAAAAGAGGCTGAAAGAAAGTGAAGATCGTTTTCGCCTTTTAAATGAGCTAAGTTTCAGCGGTATTTTTATCCATGATAAGGGAGTCCTTCTTGAGTGCAATTCAGAATTGTGCCGCATGACAGGATATTCCTATGATGAGCTGATCGGTAAAGATGGGTTTAAATTATGTGCGCCGGAATTCAGGAGCCTGGTGATTAAAAAAATTCAGTCTGGCGATGAAAATTCTTATGATGTAGTTATTGTAAATAAGCACGATTCCCGAATACCGGTTGAAATCCACGCAAAAAATATTCCGTATAACGGCAAGAAGGTCCGGATAGTTGAATTGCGTGATATGTCAGAACGGAAAAAGGCTGAAGATGCATTGAAGCGGAGTCGGGTCAGGTATCGCCAGTTATACAAAGAAGCGCATCAGGCCGAAGAACTGTACCAATCCCTTTTAAATTCATCTGCTGATGCTATTTTACTGTTAGATTCCGGTTTTAAGGTTCAATTCATAAATCCTGCTTTTACTAAAATTTTCGGGTGGGCCTTTTCTGAAATGGCTGATAATAAACTTCAGTATATCCCCAAGCCACTGAAGCAGTCGTTTGCCAAATTAATGAAAAAGGTTCTGGAACTGGATCATCCGATTCACGGTTTTGAAACCCAGCGCTACACAAAAGACGGGCGGCTTTTAGATGTCAGTATCAGCGCCTCCAGATATCTGGACCACGCTGGCGATGCGTCTGGTATTTTATTGATTCTTCGTGATATTTCAGATGCCAAACGATATCAGTGGCACATGGCGCAGGCACAGAAAATGGAATCCTTGGGCACTCTGGCCGGAGGTGTCGCCCATGATTTTAACAATTTGCTGATGGGCATACAAGGACGCCTGTCTTTGCTGATGCTGAACAAGGATGATAGTGATAAGGAATATAAACACCTGAAAGAAATTGAGGATTATATCATTCGGGCAGCGGATCTGACCCAGCAGATGCTGGGAATTGCCAGAAGCGGCAAATACGAGGTAAAAGCGACGGACATCAACGAGCTTGTTAAAACACAAAACAGAATGTTCGGGCGGACCAGAAAAGAAATTACCATCCATGAAAAATTTGACGAAAATCTTCTAACTGCAGAAGTCGACCAGCGTCAGATCGATCAGGTATTATTGAATGTTTATGTGAACGCATCGCATGCCATGCCCCAGGGGGGGAGTTTATATGTCCGAACCTCAAATGATGTTCTGGAAAAAGAAATAACGTCTCCCCATAATGCCGAACCTGGAAAATATATTAAGATATCCATCACTGACACCGGCGTTGGCATGGATAAAACAACTTTAAAGCGGGTTTTTGAACCCTTTTTTTCAACCAAGCAACGGGGGCGCGGCACCGGCTTGGGGCTTGCTTCCGCTTATGGTATTATTAAAAATCATGACGGATTTATAACTGTTTACAGTGAGAAATCCAAGGGCACTACTTTCAATGTTTTTCTTCCGGCATCCACCAAGGCGGCTGAACAGGAAAAAGTTATTAATACCGAGATTCTTGAAGGTGTAGGAACAATATTGCTGGTGGACGATGAGGAAATGATACTCAGTGTTGCCGAAGAAATGATTCATGCTCTGGGATATCAAGTGATTACCGCCAAAGACGGCCGGGATGCGATTGATACATATCGTACAAAAAAAGAACAGATTGACATGGTGATTCTGGATTTGATCATGCCGGGTCTCGGCGGGGGTGAAACATTTGACCAGCTGAAATCAGTTGATTCGGGTGTGAAGGTTCTGCTGTCAAGCGGCTACAGTATCAATGGCCAGGCTTCGTCAATCATCAAACGGGGGTGCCGCGGGTTTATTCAAAAACCGTTCAGCATTCAGGAATTGTCGCAAAAAATCAGTAAAACAATCGAATCAGAGGATTTGTCATAGAAATAGCCAGGACCAGAAAGGCATGCCAACTATGGCCCGTTTGAAAAAATGTTTCGTTCTCGATACAAATGTTATCCTTCATGACAGTTCATGTATTTATCATTTTAAAGAAAATGATGTGGTTGTTCCCATTTCAGTGCTTGAAGAGCTTGATCAGTTTAAAAAAGGCAATGAAACCATAAATTTTCATGCCCGGGAATTTGTCAGAGCGCTTGATTCAATGAGCGGAGACATGCTTTTTAACGGTGGCGTAAAAAACGGTCCGGACTCCGGAAAGATCATGCTGAAGCTGGAGCAGGGGTTTCATAAAGACCTGGTCGATAATTTTTCCAGCCATAAACATGATCACCGGCTGCTGAATATTGCGTATCATCTTTCAAAGGATAAACCGGATACACAGATTGTTCTTCTCACTAAAGACGTAAATCTCCGGATGAAGGCCAAAGCCGTGGGGCTGCTGGCTCAGGATTATACCAGCGATCATGTCAGGGATATTAATACGCTTTATGCCGGTAAGCGTATCGAAGAAAATGTTTCATCCGATATTATCGATAAGATGTATCTGGAAGCAAATGAAGTTGACATCAATGAGTTTGATTTGAGACAGCCGATGATCTCAAATGAATACATTGTTATGCGTAACGGCAGAAAATCAGCACTCGCAAAATTTGATTCGGTTATGCAGCGACTGCAGCGGGTGGATAAATATCCGGCTTATGGAATCTTGCCGCGCAATGCAGAACAGACATTTGCCATCAATGCGTTGACGGACCCGAATATTCATCTGGTCAGTATTACAGGAAAGGCCGGCACCGGCAAAACGCTCATCGCCCTGGCGGCAGCACTTGAAAAACGGAAAAATTATCGCCAGATTTTAATGGCACGTCCCATTGTACCGTTAAGCAACAAAGATATGGGGTTTTTGCCCGGTGATATCCCGGCAAAGCTGGATCCGTATATGCAGCCTTTGCATGATAATCTGGCGGTTATTCAGAACCAGTTTTCAGAACAGGATTCACGCCATCAGAAAATCAAAGAAATGCTGGAAGAAGAAAAACTGTTGATTTCACCGCTGTCTTATATCCGTGGCAGGAGTCTGGTTAAAATATTTTTTATTGTGGATGAAGCGCAGAATCTGACCCCCCATGAAGTGAAAACTATTATCACACGGGCGGGAGAGGGGACGAAGGTGGTGTTTACCGGCGATATTTTCCAGATTGACCATCCGTACCTTGACAGTCTGTCAAACGGACTCAGCCATCTAATCGAAAAAATGCAGGGACAGAAACTTTATGCCCATATTACACTGGAGAAAGGTGAACGGTCCGAATTGGCTGATTTGGCCAGTGATTTGCTGTAATTTTTAATCTTTACCCGCAAAGACAAAATAAAACGAAGAATGTAGCACAACACAGAATTTGGACTTTTTACGAAGCCATCAAAGCTGCGGCACCGCAACATTGCAGTGCCGCAGTTTTTTAATGCTTTAGTTTTGATGATTGTTTTTATCCGGCGCATATTCCATGGCGTTTTTCATATACATTTCAGCATCACTGAATTCGGCAACATCCGTGTAATAATAGCCGTTCGCGTTAATGCTGTTGTCTTCGATAAAATCCGCAACCGGTTTGATCATAGGGGTTTGAAGACCCAGCGGGCCGATAACGTAAATAAAAATAATCAGTCCGGTGGCAGCCAGAAAGATTTTTCCCCACCCTTTGGCTGTTTCTGTCAAATGATATTTATGCGTTTCAACTTCCATAGCCCTATATCCTTGCCGTTATTTCAGGGAACACCAGGTAGAACATGATGTATGCCATGGTCAGGGTGAATATCAGGTTGAATGATTGTCCGCAGAAGTACAAAATCAAGGGTTTCCCGCCTTTAAAGTATTCTTTGAGCTCTCGAAAGTTGGTGGCCAGGCCAATGCTGACAAACGCCAGACAGAAGAACCATCCGCGCAGGTACTTGGTCAGGCCTCGAATAACTCCCTGGTCAACAAGAGTGTAGCCAACATCAGAGCCCAGTGAACCGTAAATGGTGGAGAAAATAATCGATGCCCCGATAAAACCCAGTACAAACTTCGGGAACCGGTGCCAGATTTCCATGGCACTGACTCTCTGTCCGGGGGCGCATTCTACCCTGGCGCACCAGTAAAAGGCAACGCAGAAGGCGATGACACCGATCAGAACATTCTGAATCATTTTAATGGTGGCTGCTGTATACAGGGCTTCTTCGCTCAAAAATGCGCCGGCCGCCGCTACCGCGCCGGTGGCGTCAATGGTGCCGCCCATCCAGGCACCGCCTAAAATATACGGCATGCCGGTGGCTTTAATAAAAGCAGGCATGACGATCATCATGATCGAAGTAAAAACCAGGGACAGGCCGACCGCCAGGGTCAGTTCTTCTTTTTTGGCACGGCATGCGGATGCTGTGGCAATGGCTGCGGAAACACCGCATACGGACATGTCTGCCGAAATGGTCATGTTCAGGGTTTTGGACGGAATTTTAATAATTTTCTGACCGAACCAGTACGTGGAGATTAAGACGATCGGTGTCACCACCCATGCGACAAAAATACCGGGAACACCGATGGACAGGATTTTACTGAACAAAATTTCAGCCCCCAGCAGAACCAGGCCGGTTTTGATGTAATACTCGGTCTGTACCGCTTCTTTCACCCAGTTTGGTGTGCCGATGGTGTTTGAGATTAAAAGCCCGATAGCAATGGCCCAGGCGGCATAGCCAATACCATAAGCCTTCATAGTAGCCTGCGCGGACAACATATAGGACGTAATTGCTAATACAAAAACAAACCCGAAGCCCTTGGCGAATTTTGTAAAGTTCTTTCCCATAATCTTGTAACCGATACCAAAGAGAAGAATAAAAAGGATACAAAGGCCGGCCAGAGGAAATAACTGATTATAGGGTTTGTTTTGCGTCTTTTTTTTGAGTTTTGATGCCTTGTTTTTGGCGCTCAACCATGCACTGATTGCATCAGTTGTCTCGGTATTTAATTTTTCATTTTTAAAACCAACAGATTTAGCAGCAGCCTCCTTTAATTGTGCCATTCTCAGCAGATCGCCTGTATTAGATTTGGCAGTTTCATAAGCAGGACGGGCGGCATCATTTTTTGCATCTGCAGTTTTCTGATTCATCATAAAGGAATCAAGCGGATTGGTTTTCCAGCCATGGGGAGTGGCAACATAGCTTTTGAGTTTTTTTCCGAACCCCACACTGTTTGCTTTTAATTTAAGTTTGGCATCTGCCGCCTTATACCAGCCAATGGTTTTGAAAGGTGCTGTATCAGATTCTGACTGCATTATCGCATTGGCATGTGAAATTTTTTGATTCATATCCTCCGGCGGATTGGGAAAAAAGATGAGCATTCCAAAAATCAGGATCAGAAAACCAAGCCAGATAGCCCAGTAATCTTCCTTGGTCCACAGATCACGGATGCTGCTTTTGGCAACATCAATGACCACTTCACTGGTTTCAGATGTTTGCGTATTTGTATTCACAGTGAATTCCCCTTTTTATAAATTATCAGTTAAGAAGGTATGATTTAACACACTTTCATCGTGAAAATGACATATTCCAAAGTATAACAATGTGGTACTTGGATTTCAAGAAATTTACAATAATCATATTTCTGAAAGTGAAAGACCGGTTGTTTGTGATTATAACTAACTTGAATAACAATAAATTAATTATAAGTATGCCCATGGTTTTATTTAAGATGCCCTTCAAGAATGTGTCTAAATGATTTTAGATTATAAATGATGTTCCCGGAAGGGTACGTCTGAAAAAAGATTTGTTCTTAAAAGAGGACATTTACGACTAAGAAACAATAGCGGATTTATGAAATTGTATTTTTATTGGAACCGGCAAATAGGTTGAAGAGGAATTCACCGTAAAGGTTATATATTTATTTTTTTGTTCAATATCTTGAATTTATGAAATTAAATTTACAATCAAAAAGATCACCCACGTTTTGTTTATAATATGAATTATTTAATTTAAGACGTGTTTTTTTTATAATACATTGTGGCATCTCTCTTGCAAAAGTAATGAAGCGTAAAAAACAAACAGCGATAAATTTATCGTTATTTATTAACTCAGATTTTCAGTTATATTTTTTAAGGAGATTTAAACATGTCATCCGAAACAGTAGCCGTCAAAAGAGGTTTTGATAACCAAGACTTTGATGATGCCGCTAAATCATTTTTCCAGGAGATTATCGACAGTATTCCCGGTGCGCTCATGGTTGTCGGCGTCGCTGTCGCAGCTTATTTTATCGCACCAATTCTGAGACAGTATCCGCTTTTTAAAACATATCTTTCACTCAAGGATTTCATCCTGGCCATCCTTTTCGGCATCCTTATTAAAAATACCATCGGTGTTCAGGATGTTTTTAAGCCCGGTCTGCGGTTTTCCACAATTTTGACGAAAATCGGGATCGTAATCATGGGAGCAAAATATTCGTTAGCCGGTTTGGCGCAGGTTGGCAGCCAGGCGTTTGTTTTTATATGTGTTTTTCTTTTTGGTACAGCGATTATTATGATGTGGGTCAGCCAGAAGCTGAAGGTCCCCACGGCATTGGGGGCTTGCCTGGCCGCCGGCCTTTCAATTTGCGGTGTTTCAGCCACTATTGCCATTGCACCGGCAGTTGGTGCAAAAAACAAGGAAATGGCTTATTCCATTGCAGTGGTCCTGATGTTCGGCCTGCTGGCGCTTCTTATTTTTCCGCTGGTCGGCAACCTTTTTCACTTAAGCGATTCCCAATACGGCGCTTTTTGCGGTGTCGGCATTGTTAACTCAGCCCAGGTTCTGGCAGCCGGTTTCGGCTATAGTGACGGAGCCGGTCTTGTGGCGGGTATCTATAACATTGGCCGGGTTATTTTACTGCCTTTTGTCGTACTGCTGCTGGCAGTCATGGCTTGCGGTAAAGCTGAAGAAGAGGGCGGATCCTGTGTAAAGATTAACAAAGGGAAAATGATCATGGATAAATTCCCAATATTTGTTATCGGTTTTCTCCTGGTCGTTATTCTTAATACTATGGGCATGTTCAGCAAACCTGAAATTCATCAGGCCAAGCTTTTTATGAATTGGGCCTTTTTGCTCGGCTTTGCCAGTATCGGCCTGACCACCCGCCTGGCCGACCTCAAGGCAGCCGGATGGACAGGTTTTATGATGGGATTTTGTGTTGCCGGCACCAAGGCCGTGTTAGCCCTGGGGGCTGTTTTACTGTTCCTCAGTTAATCGTCAAGGAATGACTGATCAACTGAATTTTTCAAAATAATACCTAAACAAAGGATATCATCATGAAAAATATTTTTAAAAAATTATCCAAATCACGCAAAGAGGATCTGGCGGTATGCTTCATTGGCGTCGCCATGGTTCTGATTGCAGCGATAATTCAATAAATCATTACAACGCAAAAGAGCAGATCGGGGCAGGGCAACCTGCCCCTGCGCAGGTAAGTTAAAATGATCAATCATATTTTACTGGCAACCAATGGTTCGGAAGAATCTCAAAAGGCTGAAGATTACGCACTGTATCTGGCGAAATTAAGCAATGCCGAACTGACGGTTCTCTATGTTTTTGACAATCGCCTGATTCATTATGGTCAGGTTGATCAGTTGGTCACTGAAAAAACCAAAGAACAATTCATTTCTTATGTTAATGAAAAAAATGACTCTGAAAGCAATCAGATCCTGAAACATTTTTCGCAAAAAGCGGAAAATGAAGGTGTCTTTTATTCAACCTGTATCCGATCGGGACCACCGGATAAGGAAATAGTGGCCGCAGTCATGGAAAATCCGGTGGATCTTCTGGTTTTGGGCGGTGGCAAGCAGTCGGGCAAAGGAATCATGCCGTCTTCGGGTACGGTCGGCAAGTTGCTAAAAAAATGTCCATGCCCGGTCTTTGTTGCAGGTTAACGGATTTCGGGAATGATACAGATTATATTGAATAAGCGGCTCTGCACCGGCAGCCCATTTGCTTTTAAGTATTTGAAATGTGATGTTTTAATTAAATTTTTTTAGTCTTCCAACTTTTATTGACAAAAAAGATTTTATAGTTAATATAGTTGATATGTACCACTTTGTGGTATATACAATAAGCATCGGTCATGCTGATTAGATCAAGGCATGTCCCGTAACTTTTAAAAATAAAAACAACCAAGGGGGTATTGTGAAACCATCAGATATGGATCATGAAACCAAAGTATCTCGAAGACGTTTTTTTGCCACCGCCGGCTCCTTTATGACCGGCGCGATGGCAACGGCAGCAGGATGCACCATGCTTGCTAAAAAAGAACCGGCCAAAGAAGCACAGGTCACCTGGCCGTATCCGTATGTAAAACTCGATCCGGAAGATGTCCGGGTAAGAGCCTATGTCGGCTACTATAAAGGCAGGTGAGGGTATGGTTTATTTAGTGCGCTAGTTAGCGCGCTTGAAGACAAAATCGGTTATCCTTATAATGTTATTCCGCCGGAGATGATGACCTGGGGCACAGGCGGCGGGTTTGGCATGGCCTCTCAGTGCGGCTCGATTACGGCTGCATGTACCACAGCCAATCTGGTCTGCAGCAATGATACGGCTAAAAAAGTCATCATGGACATTTATAACTGGTATGAGACGACTTCCCTGCCCAGCGATATTACCCAACAGATGGCCCACGATAAGAAATTCCCGGTGGAAAAGTATAAAAACACGGATATTTACGAACCCACTATTGCCAATTCACCGCTCTGCCATATTTCCGTTGAACGGTTTTGCAAGACAAACGGCTATGCAAGTGGATCAAAACAACGGAGTGAACGGTGTGCCAGGTTAACGGCTGATCTTGCCCATTTTCTGGTCACCCAACTCAACAAGCAGGTTGATTCCAAGTACGAAAAAGAACTGGCCATGTCAGCAACAGCCGAGGGATGCCGAAGCTGCCACGCCAAAGGCAAAACCTTTGAAGAAGGCGGCTGGACCCGCGGCAAGATGGATTGCCAGCCCTGCCACGGTCAGGATATCAATGTTTCCGAAGGCCACTATATGGGGTTTGACAAATAGAGCAATTATTAAGTTTCGTGATGTGGCGGGAGTATGCCAATAGTACCCGCCTCGTCACTTAAACATATTTAAAAGGAGGTAGTTTATGTTTCAACATCAACACAATAAAGATTCAATTATCGGTTATTTGGTAGTTTTGCTGGTTTTTTCCGTAATGCTGATTGCTCCGTCTGCAGCAGACGCTGCATTTTCATTAAAAAAACCATTTGGTGACCAGGAAATAAAGCTGAAAATATACGGTTTTTCTCAATTAGAAGCCAGAGCCGGTGAAGGTATGGCAAAAAGAAGCGACCTGAGCGATGACGGCCTTCGGTTCCAGGCACAGCGTATCCGTTTGGGTACAAATTATTACTACGGCAACATGTTCGGAAAACTCTTTCTTGATTTTAACCAGTCCCACAGCACCAAAAGAGCCGGTTTGCCTCTTATGATCAAAGACGCATTTGTGGGTTACCGCTGGTGCGACAGTGCATTTATCCGCCTGGGTATGATCAAGACCCCGCTGGGTTTGGATTTTACCATCCCCGGCTGGAACCTGGATATCATCGAACGAAATAAACTCGAAAAAGGTATGGTTTTTGAGCGTGATATGGGTGTTTTGCTGAGTGGACGTTTCATTGGTTTCGGCAATCCGAAAGGCGCTACTGAGGGTACCGAGATGGGGCATGAAAAAACCGGAAAAGGGTTTGGGTATGACCTCGGTGTTTTCAACCCGGCCGGACGAAGTGATTCAGTCAAAGACCAGGATAAAATTGCCTCAGATGGCGGGATAAAAACAACCGGTGATGCATTGGCATATGTAGGAAGACTTCATTTTGACTGGGGCGAATTGTTTCACTGTGAAGCCGCCTATGGTATCAGTGAAGAAGCCGGCGGTAAAAACACGGAAGACTATGAAGCTTTTGATGCCGGTATCAGTTCTTATATTGGACCGCTTGATTTAAAACTCGAGTATATTTTCGGTCAGAATATTTCAGGCGTTAAAGACGCGGATCAATCAACTTTTGTCGGCACCGTTGGCTACATGCTGAACTCTCACTATGAACTGGTGGCCAAGCACTATCAGTCAAATGCGGATCCTGCTTCCGGTGATGAATCAGATCTTGGCAACACTTATATCGGTGTTTGCTACTATTTGACCGATCTTAATCTCGCATCTGATGAAATTACCCGTAAAATACGGCGTAAACTTCAGAACCACCGTATCCAGTTAAATTATGTCGCCACATCCGGCGATGACGGTGATGACTGGACCGGTAAATGGGGTTATACGGACGACGCGTATCTGCTTCAATGGCAATACAAGTTTTAATATATTTCCGGGTTAAATACCCCGCTGCCTGCAGCGTTAATATATATATGTAAAAAAAAAAGAAACCGGCAAATAACATTATTTTGTTATTTGCCGGTTTCCCTTGTTATTTTATGACCATTCAAAAATTGTAGGATGACTGTTCTGTCATTTCTTAACATCCGTAATCTGTTTGATCGATATCCAGATCCTTCATTTTTTTCCAAAGAACTTTTCGACTGATTCCCAACTGCTCTGCTGCTTTGATCTTCCTGCCATTGGTCTCAACAAGGGCTTTGACTATTCGCTGTTTTTCATACGTTTTTATGCCTTCTTCAAGGGGAAGTTTTTCTTCTTCCATTGCCTTTAATGCTTTGCAGGTGCTTTCACGGATTGCGGCAGGCAGGGCCTCCTCGTGGATATTTTCTCCAGTGGACAGCAGCACCGCTCTTTCAACGATGTTTCTCAATTCACGGACATTTCCCGGATAATCATATTTCAGGAGACATCTGTACACATGCGTGGGAATTTTAATTTCGGGTTTTTTGTATTTATGTTCGTATTGAGACTGAAAATAAGATATTAACGCCGGGATATCCTCGCTCCGCTCACGCAGGGGCGGTAATGTAACGGGCACAACATTGATCCGATAAAATAAATCCTCCCGAAAGGTTCCGTCAGCGATCATTTTTTTCAGGTCTTTTCCCGTGGCAAATATCATTCGCACATCCACATGGATCGGATTCGCGCTTCCGATGCGAATAACACTCTGGTCTTCAAGAACACGGAGGAGCTTGGGCTGAAGGCTTAACGGCAGGTCTCCGATTTCATCGAAAAAAATGGTGCCGCCGTTGGCCACTTCAAACTTGCCTTTTTGTGCCTGAACCGCTCCGGTAAAGGCACCCCGCTCATGGCCGAAAAGCTCGGATTCCATAAGATTTTCAGGGATGGCCGCGCAGTTAATTTTGAGAAACGGCTTGTTTTTACGGGCGCTCAAGCTGAACAGTGCATTGGTCACCAGTTCCTTGCCGGTTCCGCTTTCTCCGTGTATGCGCACCGGCACATCCGTGTCCGCTATGGCAGCCACAAGATCCATCACTTTTTTCATTGCCGGGCTCTCGCAGATGAACTTATCCAGCATGGACTTGTCCTGAATTGTTTTTTTAAGGCGGACATTTTCCTGTTTTAATTCCTTAAAGCGGAAGAAGCGGCTGACCACCATCAAGAGTTCATCGTTGCTGAACGGTTTGCTGATATAATCATAGGCTCCCTGTTTGATGGCACTCACTGCGGAATCGACCTGGGGATGGGCCGTGATTATTATCACGCCAACATCCGGCTGCAGTTCCTTTGCCATTGTCAAAACATCCATACCGTTAATATCCGGCAGGCGCAGGTCGGTAATAATCAGGTCAAACGGATTGCTTCTCAGCGATTTTAATCCCGAAGTTGCGTTTTCATGGGCGTCCATTTCATATCCTGCATTGCTCAGTGTGTGACTGACACCGAGACGCATGGAGGGTTCATCTTCGATCAGTAATATTTTTGGGCTCATATTTTTTCGTGACCTGCCAAAGGAAGTTTGATGATAAAAGCAGCTCCGTCCTTTTTTTCAGAAACCACTTCAATGCTGCCGCCGTGCTGATTGATAAATATGCGGGATACCGCAAGTCCCAGTCCTGTCCCGCTGTTCTGACTCTTGGTAGTAAAAAAAGTGTCAAATATTTTTGCCTTTAACCGGGGATCAATTCCCGGTCCGGTATCAGTGACTTTTACCCAGCAGAAATCGTTTGAAATGCCGGAACTCAGGGTGAGTACACCGCTTTCCCCCATTGCCTGAACCGCATTGATAATGATATTAAGAAATACCTGACATATTTTGGATGGGTCAACACTTACCTGCGGAAGATCCTGACGAAACCGGCGGATAATCCGGATATTGTGTTTTCCCATCAGATAGCCTGATAGCTTAAGGCTTTCTTCCAGCAAATCATTTATGGAAGCCGCTTCTTTCTTCATCGGGGAACTTCTTGCAAAATTTAAAAGTTCCTTGACAGTGTATTGAATTTTTTGCAGTCCGGAATGGATTACTTCAATATGCTGTTTCCGGGCATCCTCATCCATATCCGTCTCAGTGAGATTTTTAAAACAAAGGATAATACCGCCCAGCGGATTGTTGATCTCATGAGCCACCCCTGATGCGAGAAGTCCGATGGATGCCATTTTCTCGGCACGCAAAGACAGATCCATCAGTTTGAGTCGTTCTTCATTGGCTCTGCGAAGGCGTTTGAGCATCCAGGAAAAGCTGTCCTGTAATCTTCCGATTTCATCTTTTCGCGGTTTTGGTGAGAATCTCTCAACATGCAGGTCGCCGGTTTCAGTTATTTTATCCATTAACTGAGACAGATTAACCAGAGGGTTTGTGAGCTTTTTACCTGCAATGCCGATGACGATCAGGGAGAAGAGTAAAAAAATGCTCACCATGGAACCGATGCGATTGCGAAGTTCTGAAACCTGCTGCTTGAGTCCGGTAAGTGACATGCCCACACGGCACACCCCCCAGTATTTGGTGCTGATGCGCATGGGAACGGCAACATCTAAAATTTCATTGTTATTATTGTCTATAAACGTTTGTGCCAGAGTTTCAGACGAGATCAAAGCCCTTGAAGTAACCGGATCCGTGTATATCTTCCCATATTCTTTAATGTCACTGTGGGACAGCACGCGCCCGGAAGTGTCAAGGATGACAATATAGGAAATGCGCGGTTCTCTTTGCATGACGTCCAGAATGTAGTAATCGAGATAATCGGTCATGGCGATTTCTTCCACCAGCTCCAGTTCCTTATAAACAAGCGCATTGGTGAAAATGACGCTGGAGATGCCAGCGATTGTTTTGCCCTGGTGAATTATGTCTTCAGTATACAGGCGGCTCTCTCGCTTGATAAAGTAGTATCCTCCGATGGCAGCGAAAATGAAGATACACATGGAGGTCACAAGGACAATTTTATCCCGAACACGCAAAGAGCGTTTCATGAACCCTACCTCCATTCTATCCCGTAAGATGAAAGGCTGGTGACCGCTTCATGGATTGTTTCATAAGCTTCATCAGAAGTCGGGGTGAACCCGTAACGGATATTTACATCCCAGGTGTCCATGATTTCCCGGTATCTTGGATTTTTATAATTCAAAACCAGCAGGGCGCTGCGGATCGAATCAACGATTCGGGAAGGCAGATCTTTACGAACAACGAGCACAAACCCGGGAAACGGGTCAGTATGACCGATAAACTTCAGGCCCACGTCTTTATATTGATGGGCAATAGTGCCCAGGGCTACACCGGCATCAAAATTTCCCCTCAAAACGTTTCGAATTACCGAATCGTGATATTTCAGGTTCTCGTAAGATTTGAAATCTGACAGACGGATACCGGTTTTCGAGTACAGGTAATACAGCGGCATGAGGTTGCCGGAAGTTGAGTGGATGGATGCAAAGGCAAAACGGTTATTTTTGATATCTTCAAGTTTATTGATTTGAGTATTATCGCTGCGGGTAATAAAAACACCCTGACAAAAAGGTTTCCCGTCTTCGCCCAGGGCTGAGACCAGGGGCAGAATTTTGATTTTTTTCTTGGCCTCAAGATATGTCATTCCACCCAGAATAGCCGCCTGAACCGTTCCCTTGCTCAGATAATCAATAATCTGGTAGTAATTTTCACTGATTTTCAATGTAAAGGAATACGCCGTGTTTTCGGAAAGGTAATCCGCAAACGGCTGGTATTTTCGATACATGACCAGGGGGTGGTACAGAGTGATAATGCCTAAGTTGACAGCCTGAATTCCGGATTGAGACGCTTTTTGATCTTCATCAGGGTAAGACCTCGGACAGACAGCGCTCAACATAGAAAGCTGAATAATGATAAAAAAGAAAAACAACTTTGAAAAAAATCGTTTACATACCATGATGATCCTTTGACATTGCTGAAAAAAGCTCTTAACAGGTTAAAAAAACATTCAGCCAATTTGACGGCATGTGGATGATACTTTGCAATACCGGTAAAATAGAATTTTTTTGCCACCTGTTATGTTAAATTGTTTCATTATGTAAATTCCGAAGTTCATTATGCATTTTAAGCACATATTATAAATGATTTTTCTGTTGGTATCAAGAGAAGTACTTTTTTGATAATATCGGAAATTATATTCAGGTTCAGGATAAATTCTGGATACAGGATGCTTTTAAAAGTTTAATTTTTTTTAGTTATTGTTGTTGGGGGTTTAGGTTTCTGATATATATAAAGTTTAAATAAATGTTTTTGTTTTTGAGTTAAATTGAAAGGAAGCATTGGTGAATAACAATCGACCAATTGTCGGTATAACCATGGGGGACCCGGTTGGAATCGGACCGGAGCTCGTATGTCTGGCATTGAATCATCCGGAAGTCTATGACGTGGCAAGACCGCTTGTTATCGGTGATGTTCAGGTTCTTGAAAAAGCCAAACTCATCACGAAAAGCCCGAGTTTGATTGCCACCGTTAATTCGCCGGGCGCTGCATCGTATAAGCCCGGATGCATTGAAGTTCTCAACAGTTCACATATTGATCCGGATGCACTTGTCTGGGGACACCCGACTGAAATCACGGGCACGGCAATGGAACATTATATTGTTACAGCCATTGATATGGCGTTAAAGGATGATATCGCCGCCATTGTAACATGCCCCATCAATAAAACAGCATTAAAGCTGGCAGGAAGCCAATATCACGGGCATACTGAATTGCTGGCAGATCGCACCGGAACGGAAGAATACTCAATGATGATGGCCGGGGACAGGCTGCGAGTGGTGCTTGTAACAATTCATATTTCTCTTAAGCAGGTCCCTCAGTCGCTGACCATTGAAAATATCATGTCCACCATCGAAACAACGGATTATTCCTTAAAGGAACGCTTTGGTTTTGAAACACCGAAAATAGCAGTAGCCGGATTAAACCCGCACTCCGGGGAAGCCGGTATGTTTGGCGATGAAGAGGCGCGGATTATTGAACCGGCGGTCAGTTTTTCGAAAAAAAACGGCATTAATGTCTCAGGACCATATCCGTCGGACACTGTGTTTTTTAAAGCGATGAACGGACAATTTGATGCGGTAGTATGCATGTATCATGATCAGGGATTAATTCCGTTTAAAATGGTTCATTTTTCCGACGGGGTTAATACCACCTTGGGCCTTCCCATTATCCGGACATCGGTAGATCACGGAACCGCTTATGATATTGCCGGAAAGGGCGTTGCTGATCCGGGAAGCCTTATTCAGGCCATCCGGATGGCAGCAAGTCAGGCGACATACCGGATAGAAAAAAAACACAATCCGGCTTAATTCGGCTTGACCGATAGAATTCAAAGATCGTTCATTTTTGATTTTGAAATCTGATTTTTAAGAGATTCTCATCTTTAAAAATTCAATATAGAAAAAGCAATGGAATCAGAATATATTATCATCCGTGGGGCCCGGCAGCATAATTTAAAAAATATTGATGTTGAACTGCCCCGGAACAAGTTTATTGTGATAACCGGTCTTTCCGGGTCCGGAAAATCGAGCCTTGCGTTTGATACCTTGTATGCGGAAGGCCAGCGCCGGTATGTGGAATCTTTATCAACATATGCCCGCCAATTTTTAGAGCGCATGGAAAAGCCGGATGTGGACTTAATTGAAGGTCTGTCCCCGGCAATTGCCATTGAGCAGAAAAACGCCAGCCACAATCCCCGGTCAACCGTTGGAACCGTTACTGAAATATACGATTACCTGCGGCTGCTTTTTGCAAGAATCGGTATCCCTCACTGCTATGAGTGCGGTCGCCCCATTACTTTTCAGGCCGTGGATCAAATAATTGACAGTGTAATGTCTTTTCCCGAAGGGGCCAGGATTGTTATTCTGGCTCCCATTGTGTCTGCCCAAAAGGGAAGCCATGACCGGCTGTTTGCCAGGTTGAAACGGGATGGATTTGCCCGGGTGAAGGTCGATGGGGAAATCCTTGAAATCGACAGTGCCGGAAAGCTGGATAAAAATAAAAAACATACCATTGATGTGGTCGTAGATCGCCTGGTGGTAAAGGAAAAAATGAGAAACCGCCTTGCGGATTCCCTGGAACTGGCAATTTCTCTTTCCGGCGGCGTGGTGACCGTGGATGTGGTGGACCAATCCGCATCGACAATCGATACGATTCTTTTTTCTGAAAAAGCGGCATGCATTCACTGCGGCATCAGTTACCCGGAGTTGACCCCGGCCAGTTTTTCATTTAACTCCCCGCAAGGGGCGTGTCCGAAATGTGACGGATTGGGTACCACCACAGAATTTGCCCCGGAACTGGTAGTGGTGTCTCAGGAACTAACGCTTCGGGAAGGTGCCGTCCGGCCTTGGGAAAACCGTAATTCCGTTCAGTTCGCTGAGTTTTTAGACGCATTGACCTCATATTATCAAACGGATATTTATACCCCTTACAAGGATTTGTCTGATGAATTTAAAAATGTCCTGTTGTATGGATCCGGTGATATAAAAATTCCGTTTTTCATGCATCGCGGCAATCGCCGGATAAATTTTACCCGTCCGTTTGAAGGCGTTATTCCAAACCTTGAACGTCGTTATATTGATACGGATTCCTATCAGACCCGGGAAGAGATCAAACAATATATGAATTTCAGGCCCTGCACCGAATGCAGCGGCACACGTTTAAACCGGGTTAGCCGGTCCGTGAAAGTATGCGAAAAAACCATCGCGGACATCGGAATTCTATCCATTGAAAAAGCATTTGAATTTTTTCAAAATATTCAGCTAAGCGAGAAAGACTCACTGATTGCGAAGCGGATTTTAAAGGAAATAACCGATCGCCTGAATTTTTTGACAAATGTGGGGTTGTCCTATTTGACGATTAACCGGTCGGCAACTACCCTGTCCGGCGGAGAAAGTCAGCGTATCCGGCTGGCTACCCAGATTGGTTCGAAGCTTACCGGAGTGCTGTATGTTTTAGATGAACCCAGCATCGGGCTGCATCAGCGGGATAACCGGCGTTTGCTCGAAACATTGCTGCAAATGCGCGACCTGGGAAATACAGTTCTTGTGGTGGAACACGACGAAGAAACCATACTGGCAGCGGATTTTGTCGTTGATATGGGGCCGGCAGCCGGGGTTAAAGGCGGTGAGGTTGTGTTTGCAGGTCCGTCAGCAGAACTTGTCAACGATGAAAAATCATTAACCGGCCAGTATCTTTCCGGCCGTAAAAAAATCGAAATTCCTGACCAGAGAAAACTTCCGGGCAAGGAGCGCCTAATGATCAGAGGCGCGTCTGAAAATAATTTAAAAAATATTGATGTGGAATTTCCGCTGGGATGTTTTATCAGCGTGACCGGTGTTTCCGGTTCCGGAAAATCCACTCTGGTGCTTGAAACCCTATATCGATTGCTTGCCCTGCGTTTTAACCGGGCCGGTATGCCGGCCGGCAAACACAACGAAATTTCCGGCGTGGAGTATGTCGACAAAGTGATCAATATTAATCAGTCACCCATCGGCCGGACACCGCGATCAAATCCGGCAACGTATACCGGGGTTTTTACCTTTATCCGTGAACTTTTTTCAAAAACCGCAGATGCGCGCCAACGGGGATACAAACCCGGCCGTTTCAGTTTTAACGTTAAGGGAGGGCGTTGCGAGGCCTGTTCCGGTGACGGAATTATTAAAATTGAGATGCATTTTCTGCCGGATGTATTTGTTACCTGTGATGTCTGCCAGGGGAAACGCTACAATCGTGAAACCCTTGAAATCCGGTATAAAGGTAAAAATATAGACGATGTGCTGAACATGACCGTTAACCAGGCGCTGAAGTTTTTTGAAAATATTTCAACTGTCCGTACAAAACTTCAGACGTTAGTCGATGTCGGACTGGGATACATCCATGTGGGGCAGCCGGCAACGACGTTGTCCGGTGGTGAGGCGCAGCGCGTGAAACTGGCCAAGGAGCTTGCTAAAAGAAATACCGGGCGGACGCTTTACTTGCTGGATGAGCCGACCACCGGGCTTCATATTGATGACATTAAAAGCCTGCTCACGGTTTTAAAACGTTTTGTGGATTCCGGCAATACGGTCATTGTGATTGAACATAACCTGGATGTAATCAAATTTTCAGATTACATCATTGACCTGGGGCCCGAAGGCGGAGATCACGGGGGAGAGGTTGTCGGGTGCGGTACACCGGAAGAAATCTCGCAAATTGAAAAATCACATACCGGATATTTTTTAAAGCCTATGCTTGCCAAATAAAAAAAGGACTGTGCTTTAACAGCACAGTCCTTTTTTAAAAACAAATATGCTTTTCTAACTAGTGACCGAGCAGGCCGGCAATAGCAGCAGCCTGAGGATGCGCATAAATAAGAATCAGAGAAACAACGAGAGCATAAATACACAGTGATTCGATCATAGCAAGACCGATCAGCATTGTAACAGTAACTTTACCTGAAGATTCCGGGTTTCTTGCAATACCTTCAACAGCGGCTTTAAGGCCCATGCCCTGTCCAAGACCACAACCGAAAGCAGCGATAGCAATACCAAAACCTGCAGCGAATGCACATGCGACAAAAAATTCCATAATTAAACTTCCTCCTTAAAAAAATTAATAATCTTCTTCCATCTTCCCATAAAATTTAGCAATAAAATTGCATATAAACTGTATTCATATTTTTCTTTGTCGATTAATGGGCGTGTTCCATGGCGCCCGAGAAATAAATCACTGACAGCAGAAAGAAAACAAAAGCCTGTACAAAAGCAACAAAAATACCCAGTGCCATGATCGGCAGAGGTGCGAAAAATGCGCCGGCCAAACCGAAAAGAATGGCTAAAACAATTTCATGTCCCATCATGTTTCCGAAAAGACGGAAAGAAAGAGACAGGATTCTGGCAAAATGGCCGATGATTTCAATAACGAAAATCAGAGGACTCATCCACCAGACCGGGCCGAGAAAATGTTTGATGTAGGCGGCACCATGGTATTTAATACCGATTACATGCGTAAAGGTAAAGACCACCAGCGCAATGGATGCTGTGGTATTCAGGTTGGCGGTTGGCGGAAAAAAGCCGGGTACAAGACCAATCAGGTTTCCGATAAATACGTAAAGGAAAACCGTTCCGGCAAGCGGAAACAGCCACCGGCCTTCTTCACCGGTAATGTCGACCATGAATTCTTCCATGCCGCCAATCATAAGCTCGGATACATTTTGTGCTTTGGTAGGGACCATGCTGATGCCTTTGGCCGCCAATGCACCAAGGCCGATAAGTAACGCCATAACTACCCAGGCATAGACTACATGCGGGTTACTGTTAGCAAAATGTCCCAGACCAACCAATTCAAAAAGCTTAGAGAAAAATAAAAAGGGATGTTCCACCTTATACCGCCTCCTTGAAAATATTATTTTTAACTTCGTATAGCGTTGCCAGCATGATACTTGCCACAACCACCGATAAGCCGATAAACAGTCCCAGGGGATTTACATAACCCCCTGCAATAAGCAATAAGATAACCAGGCCGCTGATAATGAACCTGATATAATATTTTACCAGTACAACATTGGGTGACGCCAGATGGGGCGGCGTCAGAGATTTTTTCAGTGTGCGATACAGCAGATGAAAATTTATTGTCACAATCAACCCGCCTGCGATAATGCCTAATGTAACGCCGGAAGACGCTGTAAAATGGCCCACAGCGGCGGCTAAAGCCAGAAGTATCCAGTTGGATCGAACAATAAATGTCAGAAGTCTTTGCTGTATTGACATGATTCTATTTCACATATTTTTGCTTTTTTTAAGTGCAAGCATTATATTCTTAGCTGCTGCGGCAATCCCTAAGGCGAAAAAAATAAACATAAACCATGGTGCCGTTTTAAGCCATCGGTCAAGAGCTATGCCGATAAATAAACCGATAAAGATTGCCAGAGCCACTGAAAATCCGAGACTGCTGTAAAACGAAAGTTCTCTGAACATCTGTCGGGTTTCTTTTTTCATGCAACCGTCCTTTGGACGCAATGAACAAAACCTTTAAAAGGAATTTTTCCTATCATAGGAAAATAACGAGGTCAATATAAAAAATAAATTAATTTAAGTTTTGAAACTATGATTATCTTTATAAAACGCATATATTCTGGATGTTTGAACTGTGTGCCGCTCGTTTGTTAAAGGAGGGCGACAGATGCTTTAACAAATAAATACACGGCCGCATGAATCCGTGCCGATGACTTCTCCAATGATCTGCGCCTCAATCCCCTGGTCATGCAGGGCTTTCAAACAGTCCGTCGCCTCACTGTTACCAATGGAAGCAACCAATCCGCCGGATGTTTGCGGGTCAAACATCAGGTCGGCGACAACGGCATCAACACCGGGATTGATGGATACACCGGTTTTAAAGAATTTCTTGTTGTTATACGCGCCGGCCGGAAACATGCCCATGCGGGCAAAATAAAGGACTTCATCGATCAGGGGCACTGTCTCTGAATAAAGGGTGATCTGTATTTTTGCAGCAGCAGCCATTTCATGAAGGTGACCGGCCAGGCCGAAACCGGTAATATCCGTGCAGGCATTTGGGGCAAATTTTAATATGATTTCAGCAGCATATTTATTGAGGGTGGATGCAACCGTTACAAGGTTCTGAGTTGTTTTTTGATGGGCCAGTTTTCCTTTGATTGCCGTTGCCAGAATTCCGGTGCCGATGGGTTTGGTTAAAATCAGGCGATCGTTTTTCCCGGCTTTTGCGTTGGTCAGAATCCGGTCCGGGTGGACTATGCCGGTCACGGAAAGTCCGTATTTGAATTCCGCATCTTCCACGCTGTGTCCGCCGACCAGTGTGGCGCCGGCTTCATGAATTTTTTCCAGCCCGCCGGCAAGGGTTTCCTGTAATACGGATTCCGGCAGATCTTCCGACGGAAAGCAGACGATGTTCATCGCGGTCAGCGGTGTACCGCCCATAG
The DNA here is from genome assembly GCA_030145385.1 of Desulfococcaceae bacterium. Lineage (GTDB taxonomy): Bacteria > Desulfobacterota > Desulfobacteria > Desulfobacterales > Desulfosalsimonadaceae > SURF-3. The sequence goes on along the minus strand of JAQYVU010000071.1, from coordinate 119 downwards.
CATATACATCGCTTAACGCATTGGCGGCCGCAATGGATCCGAAAGCAAACGGAGAATCAACAATGGGCGTGAAAAAATCAAGTGTTTGGATCAGTGCCGTATCGTTGGAAATTTTATAA
>JAQYVU010000183.1 GCA_030145385.1 Desulfococcaceae bacterium | reverse complement strand
CTGATACCCTTGTTCAGTTATCAGTTTAACCGCTTCCTCTTTGAATTCCTGTGTGTATTTTTTTCTCTTTTTTTTCATTGAACACCTCCTCATGGATTATTAATCCACTCTTAAGAAAGTGTCCACTAAATCCCTACCACGTCAGTTGGATATTTCAAATCAAACGGAACAGGCTCAGCGCTAAAAGCAGTTAGTGGAATTAAGACCAACAGTAAAACTTTAAATAGATACATAAACGACCTCTTTTTTGTTTTTAATTCTGCTCATTTGATACTCCAACTATATTGCTTCCAGCATTTGACTTTCCCGGGAAATTATTATTCTTTCTGACCACCGAACATCTGCATCATTTGTTTCATCTGCTCCATTTGTTCAGGTGACATGCTTTCCTGGCCTTCATCCTGATTTCTCTCCGGACGTTCATCTCCATATTGCCCCTGGCCCATGGGCATCGCAGGCATTTCAACGCTTAAAAGGCTTTGGATGATGTTTTTAGCCTGCATTTTTGCCATTTGATCCGCCTGAACATCATGCTGAATATTGATGCCGGATGGAATATCGAATTTGGATGACGAAACATTGCCTTTTTTGACTCTGGTTGCGGTTTCAGTCATTTTCATTCCCATCATATCTGATTCCAGCTTAAGGGGAACCGGTGTTCCGCTGATAGTATATACGGTAACCCCCATCATGGATGTTTTGTCACACATATAACCAAGAATTTTTGTATCATTTTTCGTTGTTTCACCTTCCATCCCGTTGACTGTGTTCATGCCTATTTCTTAAGTGTTTTTGATGATTTTTTTCTGGTCACTTTTCGATAACTTTTGAAATTCTTCGATCAGATACTTTTCAGGGTTTACCATTTTTGTACCGTTATGCTCTGTAAGGTCGATCGCGTATTCCCATTCAGGCGTTGTGACATCCAATGTATTTTCTTTCTGTGTCATTCCGAAGACGGTCATGGATGTATTCCGATATTCAGCCACGGTTCTGCCGTAATCCTTTACATAAATTGTTTTTGTGCCTTTTGAATTGCCGGAGATCGTGTAATCAATGGTTGCTTCTTTAAATGGCAATTTTTTTTCCCAGGGACTTTCCAATGCAGCAGCAATACTTGCGGTGAGCATCAGGGCCAACAGGCTAATGATTATTTTTTTCATTTTTCATCTTTCTTCTCCTTAAATGGATCTTCCGGTTGAATATAAATTATTAATAAATTTTAAAGTATGAAGGCATTGCAGAACAATCATTAAAAAATGAAGGATTTCAGTAGCACATCTGTCGTTTTTTGACCATACAATAAACCATCTTTTCCTTTATCTCTATTTTATAGCCGGGTTTAAAGAAGGGTTTAAAGAATTGACTTTGAAGGGTTAAAGTCATACCAATATATTTTTTTACCAAAGATTTTAACATATGATTTCATAAGGGATTTTAAAAAATGTCAACGGGTTTAATAGTTGTTATATCAATTTGTGTAGTAGTTATTGGCGGAGTTGTTGGTTTTTTTGTTTTGAGAGGATTGAAAGGCACGATTAAGATTGCGTGTGAAAAAAGTACGTTTGATCCGGGAGAAACGATAAACGGCAATATTCATTTATTGATTAAAAAAGAGACAATTGGAAATAAATTAACGATCTCCTTAGTGGCAGACGAAACAACGACTCACTATGATGGAGACGAAAGAAGAACGGAGCACGATGAAGTCTACAGGGACGAGCTGGTCATTGAAGATAAAAAGACATATCCTGTGGGTTACGAGAACACCTACGATTTTGTTTTAACCATACCGGCGATGGATGCCCCGGGCAAGCAGGTAGACGGTGTGGTGGGTGTACTATTTGATGCGTTGAGTGTCAATCGCCGAAAAACAAAAATTGAATGGCAGCTTGAAGCAAGATTAGATGCTGAAGGCTTAGATCTTGTGAATAAGAAAGATATTCAAATGAGGCATTTGCAAGTAAGTTGATGTAATAATAACACACACTATCAATTGCAGCAGCATCAACATAACCATTTTCTTGAGCAACCCCCCGGGGGGAGTATAAAAGGAGATATCATGTCACTACACCTTACGATGAAGCGGTTCCGGTTTGGCATGGTTGCCGTATTTCTGGCTTGCCTATTCGCATGCGCCGGCGTACCTTCCCCGGAAAAGCAACCTGAGCAGATATCTCTGACGGTTCTTTTTTTCAATGACCTGCATGGTCATCTGATGCCTTTCGAAATCAAGGGTGAAAAAGGGGTGGAGGAGGTGGGCGGAATCGCCCGCGTGGCCACCCTGATCCGCAAGATCCGTGAGGAAAACAGCCGCGAGCATGTGCTTACGTTATTGCTGGTGGCCGGCGATATCCTCCAGGGCACGCCCATGTCAACGGTCTTCAAAGGAGACCCCGACGTCCGATGCCTCAATGCCATGGGAGTGGATGCCATGACCGTGGGCAATCACGAATTCGACTTCGGCCTGGATAATTTCCTAAAACTCAAGGACCAATCTGCCTTTCCCTTCCTCAGCAGTAATATCATTGTACAAGAGAACGGCCGGTTGCTATGTCAGCCGTCACTGGAAGTGCTTCTGGAGGACGGTGTGACCTTTACCGTCATCGGCGCGACCACCCAGGCATTGCTTACAACCACCCAGGCCGACAATGTGGCCACGCTGGATGTGCTTGATTCCTTACCAGCCGTTAACCAGATTTATGCCAAAGCCATTGAGCAGGGACCAGTGCTGTTGCTCTCCCACAGCCGCCAGGAAACCGACCGCCGCATCGCCAGAGCACTTCCCGATCTGACCGCCATCATCGGCGGCCACGATCAGATTCTCTTGTCGCCTTATGGCATAGAGGGGCGCGTTCCCATATTGCAAGCCTTCGAAAAAGGGCGATACCTGGGCCGGATCGACCTGCGTATCAACCCGGTTTCAAGACGAGCGAAACTGATTGATGCCAGCTACATCAAAGTGACCGCCGACATCACGCCGGACCCGGAGATCGCCGCCATCGTGAGCGACTATAACGCCCGACTGGGACAACAATTCAAAGAAGTCATCGGCCGCAGTGACACTTTCCTGGACGGCGAGCGTGAGCATATCCGCTACCAGGAGACTACGTTAGGCAATTTCATCACCGATATTATGCGGGACAACACCGGCGCCCAGATTGCAATGATCAACGCAGGGGCCTTGCGCGCCAGCATTAAGGAGGGTCCAGTCACCGTGGAAGATGTCTTCAGGGCCATGCCCTATGGCAATGAACTGGTGCGCGTGGAACTGACCGGCACTGAGATCCGGCAAGTCCTTCAACGGGCCGTGCAGGGTGCCTTAGAAGACGAAGACGGTGGTTTTCTGCACGTGGCTGGCCTCACCTTTGACGTGCGCGGCCGGACCCCGGAAAATATACGGTTAGGGACACAACAGCAGCCCATAGATCCGGCTACAATCTATTCCGTGGTGGTCCCGACTTCCTTGCCTCAGGTGGCGATGAGCATATCGTTTTCAAGGGCAAACCGCAAATCAAGACGGGATCGCCGCTGCGGGAATTGATCGTCGATACTATCCAAAAGCAAAAGGTTATCTCAGCAAAGATAGAAGGACGGATTCACCGTATCGAATAACGGCTTGCCATCAACCGACATTTACTGCGACCTGAATTCTTCTCGATGCTCAGGCGGGCAAAGTCGGCCAACTGTTCCGGCTATATCTTAACAGTCACCGCTCGCAGCATCGTGGCTAAAGCCGACAGCAATGTTGCATAAATCTAAAATGCGAAATATAAGATAAACCGATTCGTTTTCCGTTTTTTCTGTAATCGCGATTGCCCAATATTTTTGATTTAAAGTAATACTCAAAAGCTGTGGTCTCAGAAAAAAAGTCAGGCTGTTTCAAGCTGCGATTCGAGAATATTGCCAACTGACAACCAAAATCCAGTTCCCCATTGCATCTTGCAATAGCTTTGAGGATTTTTTCTAAAATTCCACATATGGTATACCGTCAAAATGGAGAATGCTGATTGTTCTTATCGATAGTGCGCACCTCTGAAAATTTAAGGAATACTGTCGTTTTCATTTTCCATCTTAAAATTCATGGACAAATAAAAACCGGCATCATTTCAATTCCGTCTTGTTGGGTGGGAGAAGAGAATTCCAATTTTTAGATTAGCAAAGCTATGGGCGCTGTGATGCAATCGTAGGATCAAGAGGTTTAAAATTAATTTCTATTTTAAAGCCCGCGACTTTAGCATATTCTTCAATTGTGGATAACTTTGGCGAGCTTTTCGAATTTACATTTTCAAGCCGGGAAATATTGCTTTTTTTTGTGTTTAAGCGATCTGCGATTTCTTCTTGAGTCAGTCCGGCTTCCTTGCGGATTCTGATTAATTGTTTTCTTAACTCATAAGCAGGAGTCAATAATTCATAATCTTTTTTTACTTCCGGATGCTGTAACGCTTTTTTTTTAAATTCTTTAAATGATGGTCTCATGTTTTTACCTCTTTTAATCTTTGCCGGGCGGTCTTAATTTCTTTTTTTGGAATTTTTTGTGATTTTTTCACAAATGAATGTAAGATAATCACTTCTTTCCCTTTAAGCGTACAGAAAAATGACCGGCCAATTCCTTCTTTGCCCTTTGCCCTTATTTCAAATAATCCGTCTTTTAGCGCCTTGGTATATGGGGTTCCAAGTGCAGGGCCAAACTCTTCTATCATTTCTGCAATATGTAAGAAGTTTGCCAATATACCAGGCGGAAATGACATTGTTTCGGACTCTACCTTGTTATTGAAAAATGTGATTTGCCATTTCATGCTTGAGATGTTATCATTTTTGATAACTTTGTCAACAATAAAATACCACCGTATCTTGTATGCCTGAAATGTCGAGAATGTTGTTCGTTCTTATCGACAGTCCGAACTTCAGAAAATTTTTGCAATACTGTCATTTTGCCCTGGGAATATGGTAACATTGCCTTTCGAATCTATCTATTGGGTTTTATCATTTCGGGCTAATTCTCACAGGAATGTCATTAATCTCTTTATAT
>JAQYVU010000070.1 GCA_030145385.1 Desulfococcaceae bacterium | reverse complement strand
ATGGAGTTCTGAAAGTTTATGTGTCAGGGCATACAATTCTTTTTGAAGCAGGTCAGATGATTGTTTTAAAAACAGACTTAAAAATGAATCCCAAATTTTGTATACCGGGTGATACAAAACAGCGACAATGATAATGCCCATAACTATTTTTAAATGATAAAAATTATCAGGAAGAAATATCGCAGGAACAAACGCGGCGGCAGTAATAAACGACAGATGTCCGCCCGCAGAGACGACGGTCCGCAACTGCTGCAGGGCAATTCTTAAATTGTATTTAAATAACCCGTACGCCAGCAGAAACAGAGAAATAAATGTAAAGGTCCCAAGTGGATAGACTTCGTATCCATACATGGCGGGGGTATTGGTGAGACTCAGGGCGGCTGTGCAGACAAATCCCAGGAGAATAAATTTAATGGTGTCTTTTTTATGTGAATCTGCTGTTTTGCGGTATGAAAAAGACAGAATGATGATGCCGTAGATGGTTCCGATAAGCCAGAGGGTACTCATCAGGTCGTACATAATGGCTTTTTTTGCAAAAAAACCCCAGTAATAGGTGTATATGCCTTGAAAATAGAAGTTTGTCGGCGTAAACAAAGCCATGACACAACCCACCCCGTAAGCCAGATAGACTATCCACCAGTTGTCTTTTTTTTCACACACAAGATAGGCCAGGTGCAGGTTGGCACCCAGCTGGACAAGTGCCAGCATGAAATGATCAACTCGGGAAATAAACAAAGCGGTTTGCGGGTTCGTGATAATGCCCAGTAGAAAAATATCCAGATTCAGGCCGGCAAAGACCAGGCAGATAACCGAAAATAAAAGGGTTTCGGTCCGGGTCTGTTCCAGGGTCAGGACAAAAAGAGACAAAAACGCAGCGCTTAAAAGCGTCAGCAGCGGCGGGATGCCGTAGGGGACGATTCGGTCAATGATATACCCGATGGTAAAATCACGGCACAGCCAGATGCTTGCGGCAAGCAAAGATGCGTAGATTACAGCCAGAGCAGATCGCAGCATCCCGGCGAGCAACTTTTTGTTTGTGTATGCGGCAAATATTTTGTTCATTAATGATTTAAAATTATAATTCGATGGTTTTATTTTTTTTTGTATCAATAAACACTTGCAATGTAAAAGGATAAATTGATTGTCTCATGAGTATTTGATGGATTTTTTGTATTCGTCAAGTCGATTATTCTATTGATAACTTTTTTTTGAGCAGTTATTATGTGCACTCGGATAGGCTTTTAATTAATGCGTAACCTGGGCATTTGGGCAGACGATTTCGGCATCAGGCATGAGTGGAAACTTTTTTTAAGAGAATAGGAGGAGCAAATGAAAAAAATTAAATTGCTATGCCTTTTAGGATTGATTGCGTTTTTGCCGGTATTGGTTGGTTGTGCAAGCTCATACCCTATAGGGATGATGTATACGAAAGTTAATTTTCCGGTAAGTGCTGATGCTAGTGTAAAATCAATGAAGTCAGGAACGGTTGAATGTAAAAGCATTCTTAGCCTGGTTGCCACCGGGGATGTCAGTTATGAGGCTGCAATGAAAAAAGCCGGTATCACAAAAGTAAATCATGCGGATTGGGAAGCTGAAAATATTTTAGGCATTATTGGTACTTATAAATTAACCGTTTACGGTGAATAATTCTATGCTTTATACGAGCAAAAATATTTATACTCTGAACTGGTTAAGGTTAAAAAACTTTAAGTTTTTTTAGTTGAGTCTGTCCGAATTTAAAGATTCTGTTTTCGGTAAAATCTCTCAGAATGGTTGCCAGTCTGTCTGGATGCCCGAAAAAGAAGTGATTAATAACTTGAGAATTAATATAGCAGGGTTTAAACAAAGGAAAGGGTTGATTATGAAAAAAATTGGTTTATTTATTCTTTTAGTAAGTATTTGTTGTTTTATCGGTTGTGCTCGACCGTATTCTCCTGGATTTCTGATTTCAAACTATGACTTTCCGGCGAGCACTCCGGATGATGCCAGTGGCTTGCAGATAGGTGCAAAAACCGGTACTTCTCAAATGATTAACTATCTTGGGTGGATTGCAACTGGAGATGCCAGTATCAAAACGGCAGCTAAAAATGCCGGAATTACCAAAGTTAAAACAGTAGATGTCCATTTTGATAGCATTTTAGGTATTATTAATACCACCACGACTACGATTACCGGTGATTAACACAATATAAATTTTTGCCCTGCTTTTAGTGGTAAAAGGAGCTGTTGCAGCATGTTGCTGTAATAGCTCCTTTTATTTTTTGATAGAAGATTAGATCAATTATTGATAGGCAAATAAGTCTTTTATCCAAAACAGGATTTGTCTTTTATTGTTTTATATGTATTTGAGAAGAATTTCAGACAATTTGTCCGTGTGTCCAAAAAAGAAGTGATCCGCCCTTTCGATTATCGTGAAAGCGGCATCCGGGTTCCACGTATGAACCAGTTGTTCAACCAGATCCGGCGGTGCAAATTCATCGTGACTGCCGGTGATCGCCAGTTTCAGATTCGGGATGGGCGCTGTGGGTTCAAAGTTCATCATGGCAGCCGGCGGCGATACCATAATCACGGAATCCGCCGGAGTTCTATCAGCCATTTGAGCGATTACCCAGGTGCCAAACGAATACCCCGCAAGGTCGATCTCCTGCAGGTCTTTTCCCCTTAAAAAATCAAAGGCTGCTGCGACATCGTCCTGTTCACCGTTTCCGCCATCATAGCTTCCGGTACTTTTGCCCATTCCCCGGAAGTTAAATCTTAAGGTGGTATGGCCCTTTTTTTGGTAGGCTTTTTGAATGGTTTCCACAACGATATTGGTCATATCGCCGCCGTAAAGCGGATGCGGGTGGGTGATAACTACACCTTGGCCGGTGGTTCCCCCGGACAGCAGGCCTTCGAGGATAATACCGTTGTTGCTTTTAAATTCAATGCGTTGTTCGGCCATTAATTTTTCTCCGGTTTTTCTAACAGCCTGATAAAGTGGCGATGATTCCTTTGCCCAAAATCTTTTTTTGCCAGTTTTTGAGTATCGGGATTGCATCGATATCTTCAGAATTTTTGGGGTGTGATACGGCAATGGTTTTTAATGATGTATTGTTGATGAGCACACCGGGGTCAATTTCAAGATCCTGCGCCTTTTGTTCACGCCACTGTTTAAGCGTTTTGAACTTGTCTGCCACATCACTGCTGATTCGCCTGGGGCGTGAGTAAGGGTATTGGGGGAGGTCGTTTTCGGGTATGGCCAATGCTTTTTTGATATGTCCGAGTATTGGGTTGGCGTACATATTCAGCTGTTTTGGGCTCAAGGCGTTGGTTTTAATTAATTGTTCCATTGAAGCGGGCCTGGCAACGGCAATTTTTGTTAAAGAGCCATTGCCGATCACTTTAAACAGAGGGCGGTCTTTGGCTTCCGCCAGCTTCAGTCTGAATTCCAGCAGGGCTTCAAGCACGGCCAGGCTTCGGCGTTCTAAGTGTCCGGAGCCTTTTATTTTAATAAACAGGGGCCGTTCATTTAAAGGTCCGGACCGAACCAGGGTCAGGTCCCGGCATTCTTCTGAAACCCAGTCAAGGCGTCCTTTTTCAGCCAACTCTTTTTTTTGAATTTTATAAAGCTGGATTAAATATTGAACATCTTTGGCTGCGTATGTAATCATTGGTTCCGGCAGGGGGCGTTGGGACCAGTCTTTTTTCTGGTATTTTTTTTCCAAAGTGATGCCAAACCGGTTCTGTAAAACGGTATTTAAGCCGGTCTCGGCATTTCCCAGAAAACGGCTCGCAAGTTCGGTATCAAACAGATTATGAATGGCGATCTGATAGTCCCGGTATAGACTCCGGACATCGTAATCCGCCCCGTGAAAGATTTTTACAATATCCGGGTCAGACAATATCTGCGATAACGGTGACAAATCCGGAATAGGCAGAGGATCAATGATATAGCTTGATGAAGCAGTGGCCGCCTGAATCAGGCAGACCTTTTCCTTGAAATGAAACATCGAGTCTGCTTCAAGGTCAAACGCGACCAGGGTTTCCTTGCGAAGGTCTGTGATGAAATCGTTTAAACCGGATGCGGAATTTATATAAATAAGCGGGTCTGGAGCTGAATTTAGCATATCATTTTGTTCTCGGATCGTTTTGAGGTATATTTACCCTTGACCTTGATAGTCATTTTTCATAAATTTTAAAATTCTTTACTTAATAATTAATTTTAAATGGAAAAATCATCAATGATTAATATCACCTTTCCGGATGGAAATGTAAAGCAGTTTGAAGCGCCAACAGACGGATTTGCCGTTGCGGTCTCGATTTCCGAGGGTTTTGCGCGTAACTGCGTGGCAATGGAAATAGATGGCGCATTAGTTGACTTGAGCACGAAGATTGACAAGGATACCGGTGTCAGCTTTCTCACCACAAAAGATGACCAGGCATTGGAAATAATGCGGCACAGCGCGGCGCATGTGATGGCCCAGGCGATCCTCAATCTTTATCCGGATGCCAGGCTGACAATCGGGCCGACCGTGGAAAACGGGTTTTATTATGATATCGATATGGAACCGATATCTGAAGATGATTTTCCCAAAATTGAAGCGGAAATCAAAAAAATTATCAAAGCGAAAACCCCCATTGCCCGTCGTGAGGTTGCAAAGCAGGAAGCCCTTGAGTTCTACAAAGACGAACCGTATAAACTTGAAATGATATCCGACCTTGATGACGGAACCATCTCGTTTTATTCCCAGGGGGAGTTTACGGATTTGTGCCGGGGGCCGCATGTGCCCAATACCGGATATATAAAAGCGATTAAACTGATGAAGGTTTCCGGTGCCTATTGGCGTGCAGATCCTGCAAACCCGCAACTTCAGCGGATATATGGTACCGCGTTTTTTGATAAAAAGGAACTGAAAAAATATCTAAACTTTCTTGAAGAAGCCCGGAAGCGGGATCATCGCAAGATCGGCGCGGCCCTGGACCTGTTCAGTTTTCACGACGAAGCACCGGGTATGGCATTTTTCCATCCCAATGGAATGGAGATCTGGAATGCGCTTTTGGACTACTGGCGGGAAGAACATCGGGCGGCCGGGTATGTGGAAACAAAAACGCCGATAATTTTAAACCGGAGTTTATGGGAACAGAGCGGGCACTGGGAAAATTACCGGGATAATATGTATACTGTGGTGATTGATGACACCGAATCCGCCATTAAACCCATGAATTGCCCTGGCGGCATGCTGTTGTTTAAACGGAAACGATATTCGTATAAGGATTTACCGTTAAGAGCAGGGGAAGTCGGTCTGGTTCATCGCCATGAGCTTAGCGGTGTTTTATCCGGTTTGTTCCGGGTCCGTGCGTTTCATCAGGATGACGCGCATATTTTCATGACACCGGATCAGATTAAAGATGAGATTTTAGGTGTGCTGCGTCTGGTGGACCGCATGTACAAAACATTCGGTTTAGGGTTTCATCTGGAACTTTCCACCCGCCCGAAAAAATCCATCGGCAGTGATGAACAGTGGGAAAGCGCGACAAACGGCCTTAGCAGTGCGCTTGATGCATATGGCCTGGAATATCAGATCAATGAAGGTGACGGCGCCTTTTACGGGCCCAAAATTGATATTCATATCAAGGATGCCATCGGCCGGACCTGGCAGTGCGGCACCATCCAGCTGGATATGTCGTTGCCGGAGCGGTTTGACCTTTCATACATTGGGGCGGACAATGACAAGCACCGGCCGGTAATGATTCACCGGGTGATTTTCGGATCCATTGAGCGGTTTTTAGGAATTCTCATTGAACATTTTGCCGGGAAATTCCCGTTGTGGCTGGCCCCGGTTCAGGTGGTGATATTACCCATCAATGACGATCTGGCGCCTTTTGCCGAAGAACTCAAACAGACATTTGAAAAAGCCGGTCTGCGCTCGTCAGTCGATGGCCGTACTGAAAGCTTAAAGAAAAAAGTCCGCGAAGCCCAGTTGAACCAGATTCCGTTGATTATCACGGCCGGTGAAAAGGAACGGGAAAACAGAACCCTTTCCGTGAGAACACTCGACGGCAAGGTGCGGTTTGGCGTATCGATTGAGGAATTTATAAAATTGGCAAATGAAAATATTGCAGCGAGAAAGTTGGAGCTGGATATGTTTGGCGATTAATGGTTTTCTGAATTTATATTTTTTTAAATACAGATAAAAACCCCGGATCAGGAGACATGATTCGGGGTTTTATTCTTTTGAACGTCCAACATTCAACATCGAACGCAGAACATCGAATAATGAAGTCGCTTTGCTCCACCAGTAGATAGTTTATTTGACTCCACTTACCTATGATGTCCAATACCATAATTCATATATGGACAGTACAATTTGGTTAAACAACAAAAAAAAGTACAAATAAATTTTATTTATATGCTTTTCAAAAGGCCAAAAGTCTAAAAGCCTCTTTGTCACTTCCAAGGCCCCAAGAACAAAAATAAGACCCAGAAAAACGGCTATATTTCCTTTAAACCATCCTTTTATAAATACATATCCCGAAATTAAGCATATATAGAGCAAAACAATCACGATAATATATTTATTGATTATTTGTGGCTTTTTTTTAGTTCGCATTAGCATTATTTTTTTAATGGTAATGTGTATATCGATAATCCAAAGAGCCAGTTTTCCTCATTCAAAATTCAATGTTGGATGTTCGATGTTGGACGTTCATCTCTTCTTCTATGCACTGCTTTCTTTCTTTTTTTTCAAATCCATCGCCGCTTTCAGCCCCTTTTCCCTAATCACCTTGATTTTTAAACCAAATTCCGTGAGTTTAAAAAAGCGCTGACCGTATTTTTTGAGCATTTTGGGGTTGATTTCAAATCCCAGTCCCGGCCGGGTAAAGGGCTGGAGCTGACTGCCGGCATCCGGAAGGATGGGGTCGATGATGCCGTCGCGGAATTCCGGTATCCATGAAGGCTCTTCCAGAGGGTATTCTAACGGATGGCTGTCTCTGGGATCAGCCAAAGCCAGATTCCAGTTGATGTAAAACCCGATGCCGTTGCTCCAGGTATGGGGGCTGAATGCGCGATCCGTTTCAATACATTTATCGATCACTTGCTTGACCTGGGCAATGCCGCCGGCAAACGAGGCATCCGGCTGGTAAATATCAAAACAATCTTTTTCAAACATGATTTTCAGTTCATCCCAGCCGTAATTGAGTTCCGCGCCGGATATTTTAATCTTTGACGCTTTTTTGAGTGCTGCGTTGCCGTCATAATCCCGGCAGTCCAGGGGCTCTTCCAACCACTTGATGCCGCAGTCATGGCAAGCGGCAGCAAACTGGACAGCCCGGTTCAAATCCCAGGCCGGGACCTGATCCACAATGGAAACCAGCCATCCCTGGTTGACATCAACACCCAGGTGGAGTTTATCGCCAACGCCTTTTGAGATCACTTCTATGTGGCGGATGTCCTCTTTTAATGTGCTGTTTTTGACTCTGATTTTAGCGGTTTTATACCCTCGCTCTGTCATTGAAAGCAATTCATCCACCCGTTTTTCCGGTTCATGCATTTCTCCGGTGGAAAGATAGACATCAATGGGCCGTGCTCTGCCGCCTAACAGCTCATATACCGGCTTATTTTCTTTTTTCCCGATAATGTCCCAGCAGGCGGCCTCAATCCAGAAATTTCGCCATCCCAGAAAGCCGGCCTGCTTTAACAGGCTTTGGACCCGGTCAATATCTGTGGGGTCCGCACCGATCAAATAACCGCCCAAGAGGTCGCCCAGTCCTTCCCGTTCTTTACCCATACAGGTGCCGGCGGAATAACCGGTGATTCCCTCATTGGTGATAAGCTTGATTAGGGTAAACCGGTTGTGGGTCTGAGGATAGCCGGGAATCCAGGAAGGCCAGAAGGTCTGTTTTAATGGAATGGATACATGGTAGAGTTCGATGGTCTTTATCTTCATGTTTTCCCCCTTTTTATTGATGGCGACGCTATAATATTTGCTGACAATGATATTAACATCTAAAAATACATGATAAAAGCAGAAAATCGGAAGGGAAAATAGCAGAGGGAGAGCTAATGGTCCTATATTGAGCTTGATGGCAAAGAAAAAAGTTCAAGTTCAAAGCGCCGTGAATCTCGCGGAATGAGGCGTAGTTATTCTTACGCTGAATGACAAGAGATGAAGCGCAATGCAGAAATTGGACTTCTTGCGCAGCCATCAAAAATAAAAAAGGGGTGCCGAACCTCGGCACCCCTTTATAAATCTAATGATGTATTTTTAAAACTTACATTGCTGATTCCGGATGAAATACATCCACTTCCTTGAGATCTTCGCCAAGGTATTCCCGTTCATTCGGACCGAGAACGCCCATGGCCAGGCAGATAAGTGTCCACAGATGGGTGGTCTGCCACGGATGGTGGCGAACTTCACTTAAATCATGAACCTGGGCATGGCAGTTGTGACAGGGAGTGATGCAGTAAGGTGCACCGGTTGCCAGAATCTGATTGGCTTTTAATGTACCGTAATCCCGTCGGGCATCCTGATAACCGGACTGCAGGAAACCGCCGCCGCCGCCGCAGCAGAAGTTGTTGGATCGATTCGGTGTCATGTCGATGAAGTTTTCCTCACCCACAACCGATCTTACAACAAAACGTAAGTCTTCCGCTACCGGGTCACCAAAAGATTTTCTGACCAGCTGACAGGGATCCTGAACGGTAAATTTAATCTTCCGGTCCTTGTTCCAGTCTGAACTGACTTTTAGTTTGCCGTCTTTGATCCACTCGGCATAGTATTGAATAATGCTTTTGATTTCAAAGTTATAATCAAGTTTAAATTTTTGCGCTCCGAACCGGACCGCGAATAATTCGTGCCCTCATTCGGTGTTGAGCCAGACCTTGCAGCCCAGATCCTCCACCGCTTTAATTTTCGTTTGAACAATATGTTTCCAGGCATCATCATCTGCCATGAACATGCAGTAATTTTCCGCTGCCCAGCCTTTGGTTCCGTAAGTCCAGTCCGCGCCCACCGTGTCGAGGATTTTCCACAGAGGCACCATTTCATCGGGTTCGGTAACCGGTTCCCGGGAATTCTGGTTCAGGAAAAATTCAGCGCCCATGCGATTGACATCCGCATGCATGTTCTTGAATTCCGGTTGAGATTCCTGGTATTCTTCCAGAACATCTTCAACAACAAACTGGAAGTCTTCTTCAGTCGCTCCCATAGCACTGCAGGTGTCGCTTCTTAAAGCCACATCGCAGGAGCCGACAATCCCCTTGGGCCGTTCTTCACGGGGCCAGGTCTGGCGAGCATAATAAACCAGCTGCGGGATATTGATTTTCATGGGGCATACATACATGCACCGGGTACACATAGAACACATCCAGACCCATGGCGTGCTGGTGATTTCTTCATCCATCCCCAGTGCTGCCATGCGAAGAAATTTTCGCGGGTCCATGCCTTCCAGGCCCGTTGCCGGACATCCTGAAGAGCAGGCACCACAGGTCAGGCAAAGATTTAAATTCCCGCCTTCCGGCAGAACTTCCTTTACCTTATCTATAAATGTACTTTTGCGTTTTCCGCCAAGTTTGATAGCAGGTTCAGACATATAAAACTATCCTCCGTTTTTATTTCAAAAGATTCGGTACGTAATTGTCAGATCGCACCAAAAAATTTGGGATTTTAATCATTGTCAGATGAATGATCAATCTTTCTTTTGACCGATTCTTTTTTCCATGTCAATAACAATTCTTGCAAAACCGCTTGCCATATTCGAAGCAAGGGTTGCAAATTCCAGCCGATCCTTTTCAATTCCGACCTGCGCAAGTTTTCGATACGCGTCATTAATTCGCCATTGCGCATACGTGTTGCCGGATTCGGATTTACAGTTTCCATGATGACAGGCCAGAACCAGAACACCGTCAGCACCTTCAACCAGTGCGTCAAGAATGTAATGAATGTCGATTTTTCCGGCACATGGCACTTTTATCAGCTGCAGTCCTGCAGGAAGTTCATAATTAAATGCCTTGGCCGCTAAACCGGCTTCATAAGCAGAGTTCTGGCAGCAGAATGCTACTATTTTAGGCGTATTTGCCGCCGTAACCGCCGCCGCTTCTTTGATCCGATCTGCCATTTCATCATCTGTAAAATCAACGAGCTGGATGGCATCCATGGGGCATTCACTGGCGCATATTCCGCATCCCTGGCAGGCGACGGATGAAATAATCGCTTTATCATCCCAGGAAATTGCACCATGCGGACAGCACCGGTAGCAGGTCAGGCATATAGTACATTTTTCACGGTCAACCACGGCTTTTGCGGGAATCGATTTTGTTCCGTCTCCGATGAGCTGTTTGACGCGGAGCACCATATTGTCAACATCGGCAAAGGATTTTGATAAACTCTGGACATCCCGGGCCGAACCAACAACAAAGATCCCTTCGCGATTGGAACTGACCGGCAGCCGGTGGACATTCTCCTTTTGCAGAAAACCCATGGGTCCCAGGTCGATTCGCAAGGTTTCTGCCAGACAAAGATTGGCTTCATCTGCGGTCAGGCTTTCTTCATAAACAATGATATCCGGATTGAGTTCGATGTCTTTTCGAATGACCGGGTCATGGAAACTAACGGTTAAGCT
This sequence comes from Desulfococcaceae bacterium, assembly GCA_030145385.1. Lineage (GTDB taxonomy): Bacteria > Desulfobacterota > Desulfobacteria > Desulfobacterales > Desulfosalsimonadaceae > SURF-3. The sequence continues at coordinate 15,101 of JAQYVU010000070.1, read as the reverse complement.
TTCATTTTCCTGCTTAACTGTCGGCGCTTTTTCAAGTTTGAAATAAATAGCGCCGTTGTCTCTGCACTGCTTATAGAGCCGTTCCAGTCCGTCATCGGCGACTTTAATATTATTCACATAAACATAAGCGCTGCATCCGTCTAAGCCGACAATCTCAGATACGCTGTTTAATATGCGTTTCATTAACACCGGGCTGCCTTCGTGGGCAAATCCCACAAGAAAAGCGACGGTTTTTTCACCGGTTTGAATTTCTTTTTTTGTTTCTTCTGATGCCAGAAGATTTTCAAGCTCAGACAAAGAAACAACATTTGCGGCCGGGTTTAAGCCGTATATATGATTTAATGGATTAACCGCAGTGTCTGAGGCAACAACAACCGCACCAGCTTTTTTTTCTACCACGGTGTCGGCGGATAAAAATTTCAATGTGAAATTTCCGGGTACGCCCGTGGCTTCAACCAGGGTGGACGCGGGTAATATTTCCACATTCGTGTTGTCTGCAACTTCTTTTTCAAGGGCTTTTAACCGGTCAATTTCCGTTGAAGGTACATTCAGTCTGGAAAAATTAACGTCCGTGTCATTATGCGGTGCCAGGATGACATTATAGCCGTTTTCTGAAATTTGGGAAGCTGCTTTAAGACCGACATAGCCACCGCCAATAACTGCAATATCAGTAGCCATGTCTATTGTTTCCACATCATTTTGTTGTTTTGTATTCATTTTGTCACCCCCAGATATTTCAGGACGCCGCTGGCGGCCTGACCGGCGTGCGCCATTGAAGCGGCAATGTTTTTCGGACCCTGTGCGGTGCCGGCAATAAACATACCGTCATTTGAGGTTGAAGTTTTATTTAGGTCATCAGAATTTTTGAAAAAACCGTCCTCGTCAAGCGCAATATCCATTTGCGCGGAAAGCTTTTCATTTTCCGAATTCGGCATGATACCGATGGAAAGTACAACCAGATCAAATGGTTCCATGATCGGGGTGCCCTGGGCTTCATCAAAAAGGCGCATATTCAGGTTGCCATTTTCAATCGGGAAAATGTCCACCGGAATACTCCGGATAAACCGGATGTCATTTTTGCATGTTTCATAAAATGCGGGAAAGCTTTTGCCTGTGTTCTGAATATCCATATAAAAAACCGTGATATCCAGGTCAGGATTTTTGTGCTTGAGTGACTCCGCAGTTCTGAGTGCATAAGGACAGCAGACCTGAGAACACCACAGATTGCCCAGATTTTCATCCCGGCTGCCGACGCACTGGATAAACGCAATCTTTTGCGCAGGCGCACCGTCTGAAGGTCTTGCCAGAAATCCGTTTTGACGTTTAATCCGTTCAAGGTCCAGTCCGCTGATGACATTGGGAAATTTATCATATCCGTAAACGCTTTTACGATTCGGATCAAACGGAGTAAAACCTGTGGCAACGACAACGGCGTCAGCCGTCAGATCTTCAGAAGATGCTTTATCTGATACGGAAATAGCCCCTTCGGGGCAGACATCTTTTAAAGCAATTTTATTTTCATCAATTTTACAGGCATTGACCGCATACAGGGGCATGTTATTTTTCGAGTATCCCTGCAGGATCACATTATTTTCTTTCAGCTTGTCATAACAAATTCCGCAATTGGTGCATTTTTGTGCATCAATGAATGCAGCGGTTTTATTTAATTTTATTGAATATCCATTATTCTTTTCAATGGATTCTATTTCAGTGGATAAATGAACATTTATTTTGTTGTTTCCAACAACGTCTTTAAGCATTTTTTCCACGGAACACGCCCCGCACTGCAGACATTCGGACGTCGCTTTGCAGGTATACTGGATGGCATGCCCGCCCAGAAAGCCGCTTTTTTCAACAAGATCGACATTCAATCCTGCTTCAGCAAGCTCCCAGGCAGCTGTCATCCCGGCGATACCACCGCCGATGATCATGACATTTTTCGGCTCCATTTGTTTAACACTCCTTCATTGGTTTAGTTGCGTATGCCGCAGTGTCGGTTTATTAAACAGGAATGTTATACCTGTGGTCTCGGGAGCATGCCTGCACGCTCAGCAATCTCAGGGACTTTGTGTTCCCATTCAATTGCCATGAGATGAACACCGGCAACGCCTTTCATTTCCTTGAACTCTGCAATCTGTTCACAGGCCATTTTGATGCCTTCATCCGCCTGATCTTTTTTGTCCACACCTTTGAGGCGGTCGATAACATAGTCCGGAACATCCATGCCCGGAACTTTGGCTTTCATGTACCGTGCCATACCAAGGCTCTTCATGGGGGTGACACCGGGAAGGATGTACGCTTTTTCTGATAACCCCATGTCATTGGCGCGTTTGATCCACTCTCTCATTCTTTCCATGTTGAAAACGCACTGGGTCTGAACGAAATCAGCGCCAGCCTGGATTTTTTTGGCCAGCCGAAAAATCCGCCATTCAAAAGGTTCTGCAAACGGGTTGGCAGCCGCGCCGATAAACATTTTGGGCGGCTCATCAATTTCCTGTCCGTTTAAAAATGTTCCTTCATCCCGCATATTTTTGACCATGTTAATTAATTGGGTGGAATCAATATCAAAAACACCTTTAGACTGGGGATGGTCGCCAAATTGCTGGTGATCACCGGAAAGGCACAGCATATTTCTGATTCCATGGGCGTATGCACCGAGTATGTCGCCCTGCATGGCCAGACGGTTTCGGTCGCGGCAGACCATCTGGTAATTGGGTTCCAGTCCTTCGGCAATGGCAAACAAAGAAGCTGCCATGCTGGACATACGCACAACAGCTGTCTGGTTATCTGTAATATTTACTGCATCAACCATCCCTTTTAAAGGAGCAGCCTTTTTTTTGATGGCTTCAATATTTGTACCGCGGGGGGGGCCCAGTTCTCCGGTGAAGGCAAAGTGTCCGGCTGTTAATATCTTTTCAAGTTGGCTTCCTGATTTCATAATCCGTTCCTCTTCTTAAAATTCTCATATTACCGATGGGGCTTTGTAAAAAGTGACAGCCGAATCGATAAAGAAAGTATATAAAAGGTTGTTAATATAAATGACTATTTTGATGATTCGATTCGTTCTTCATAGCCCGGTTGAATCAATGTCTGGGGGGTCTGATTTCGCCAGTCATTCGGCGGGCAGATTTTCATAATATTGTCCAGCCGACCTTGTTTTGAAAGCCTTTCATGAATCATATACCAGGCGCACGGCTGGTCTTTATTGATTTCACAGCTTCCCTGGTTTGTGCCACCGCAGGGTCCGTTAAACAGGCTTTTGGCACACATGGTGACCGGGCAAATGCCGCCGGTCATGGCAAGGGCGCAGCTGCCGCAGGCTCTGCAGCGTTCTTCATACCATCCGACATCCTTATTGACACCGATAAATGTCGTGTCAACTGCCGGGAAAACAGGAATTTCAGGGTAACGTTCTGCCAGGAACTGAATGCCGGCACCGCACGCCATGGAAAGCAGGGCATCATATTCTCCCACGATGTCCTTGATTTCATCTAAAAATTCAAAATCACACTGCCGCTGCACTGTGGCTTCACCAAAGACTGCCGGTGCGGATTCTGCTTTTTGGCTTAATTTGAGTTCCGCGCTTAAAACGCCGACCTCTTTTTCACCACCGGTCAGGCAGACCGCAACACACGTCCCGCATCCGACGACCAGGACTTTTTTATAATCTTGAATCGATTCTTTGATTTCATCAAAAGGTTTTCTTTCTGCAACAATCACGAGGCTTCCCTCCTTTGTAAGCGAAATAAACAATATCTACCGTAGGATTTCTGTATAATCATAAACAGAACCGGAAAATATGTTATTTCAAGTGTATATCATTATCTTAATTTAATATTAATTTATCCGGACACCTTTTTATTCAAGCGCCCAACAAAACAAATTGGGCATCTTAAAAAAAAGAAAAAATTATAAAACATGAAAAAAAATACAAAGTCAAGGAAGTTCCTGTCGGTTTTTTATAATTATATAAATTGATTCTGTGATGAATGACATGCCGGCATTGCCGCTTTTTTTTGAGCTTATGCTTAAATGGTCGAAAATACTCATTTTATCGTAGCAGCCGGGAGGATTGTGCTGCCGGCGGTGTCCCAACACATCGGCGGTCCATATATTACGTTTCATCTGCGCTGTTTTTGATCTGGTTAATATTTCGCATAAAGTGAAAAAATTCAATACGACGGAGTTTTATTAAATTGACAGAAAAATTTTACTTGCATAGAATACTTTGATTTTAATAGCAGGTTTATATGATGCTGGCATGGGGCAATGATTCATAATTTTTGCGTTAAGGATAAGCATGGACTGATTATTGCGGTGACGTTCTGCTTATGGCTTTTTTCAGCGGCAGATTTACACGCGATTAATGGCCGGGATAATGCTCGGGGGGAAAAGAATCCGCCGGAAGAACCGATCTTAAAAAGTTTTTCTGAAACAGCGGCTGATTTTCCGGTTTACCTGTATTTTGCCGACAATTCGAATCAATATCTTCTGGGGGAGGAAAGATCCGGTCTCGCCTCCGATGATCCGGTCGTATTTTCCCGGCAGATTATTGATGCGCTGATCCGGGGACCTTTCAGCGGTCTGGTCCCTACAATACCGCCGGCAACGGAAATTAGAGCGATATATGTCGATGATAAAACAGCTTATGTGGATTTAACCCGGGAAATTGCGGTGTCGCATCCGGGTGGGGTTTTCTCTGAATTGATGACCATTTATTCAATTGTGAATACTCTGGTACTGAACGTTGATGGAGTGGATCAGGTCAAAATATTAATAGCGGGACAGGAAACGGAAACATTATCCGGTCATATTGACATCCAGTCCCCTTTAAATGCGGATATGCTTTTAATAAGATGAAAAGTAAACAAATCAGTCAAATCAGAAATATTGGGATTATCGCCCATATTGATGCCGGAAAAACCACGGTTACGGAGCGGGTTCTTTATTACACCGGCCGATCCCATAAAATCGGGGAAGTCCATGACGGCGAGGCGGTGATGGACTGGATGCCGGATGAACAGGAACGGGGGATTACCATAACCTCAGCGGTCACTACCTGTAACTGGAAAAACAGCGAAATCCAGATTATTGATACCCCGGGCCATGTGGATTTTACCATCGAGGTGGAACGCTCCTTGCGGGTTTTAGACGGTGCTGTGGGTGTGTTCTGCGCGGTGGGCGGTGTTGAGCCCCAGTCCGAGACGGTCTGGCATCAGGCGGATAAATATCTGGTGCCCAAAATGGCGTTTATTAATAAAATGGATCGTATCGGTGCTGATTTTTTCCGGACCGTTGACATGATCACCCAGCGTCTGAATGCGAATCCCTTGCTTCTGCAGCTGCCCATCGGGCATGAAGATAATTTCAAGGGTGTTATTGATTTGCTGGAAATGAAGCAGATCATATGGGATTCTGATGATCCCAATACGGATATTCAGACGAGCGATATTGATGATGAATATGCCGATCAAGCCAAAGACTACCGGGATAAGCTGATTGAACAGGTTGCGGAAGTAGATGACGAAATTATGGAAGCATACCTGGAAGAAGCCCCTATAACCATTGACCAATTGGAGGCAGCCATTCGAAAGGCGACTCTCCAGCTCAAGCTGGTTCCGGTCTTATGCGGAACCGCTTTGAAAAATAAGGGGATACAAACGCTGCTGGATGCTGTAGTCAAATTTTTACCCAGTCCGGCAGATGTGCCGCCGATTCAGGGGCATCACCCGGAAACCGGGGAGTTGGTGGAATGCACGGCCAAAAAAAAGGCCCCCCTGGTGGCATTGATTTTCAAAGTTTCCATGATGGAAGGCCGGAAATTATCGTTTGTTCGTGTATACAGCGGACAGCTGAAAGCCGGAGTGGATGTATACAATCCGACCCGAAAGAAAAAAGAAAAAGTTTCGCGAATTTTACGGATGCACGCCAACAAACGGGAACGGTTGGATACCGCGGATGCCGGCAGTATTGTGGGAGTTGTCGGTCTTAAAGACTCCTCCACCGGCGAAACGCTTTGTGAATCAACGGCCCCGGTGTTGCTCGAGCAAATGGAGTTTCACAAGCCGGTTATTTCAATTTCAGTGGAACCGAAAACCCATAATGACCAGGATAAACTGGATCAGGTGCTGGAAAAATTGATGGCTGAAGATCCCACGCTTCAGGTAAAGCAGGATGAGGATACCGGTCAGACCATATTGTCCGGAATGGGTGAGCTTCATCTTGAAATCATCACCAGCCGGATGCAGCGGGAGTTCAATACCAATGTGAATGTCGGTAAACCCCAGGTGGTATATCGTGAAACACTGGCTAAATCAGCTGTCGCGTCAGCTGTATTTGACAAGGAAGTGGCTGGCCAGCGGCATTTTGCTGAAGTCGAATTAAAGCTCCGGCCGTTGAACCGCGGCAGCGGCAGTCATTTTCGATCTAAAATCGATCCGGATATTATTCCGGAAACCTTTATGGCCGCCATTGAAAAAGGTGTTAAGGATGCCATGGAATATGGGGATCTGATGGGATACCCGGTGGCGGATGTTGAAGCGGTTTTAACCGGCGGCAGTTACAAGGACTCTCTGGGCACAGAGCTGGCATACACTGTCAGTGCATCAATGGCCTGCCGTGAAGCATTAAAAAAAGGAGAGCCCTTTCTGCTTGAGCCGATCATGGATGTGGAGGTTTTTGTTCCGGAATCTTTTATGGGAGAGGTGATCGGGGATTTAAATGCCCGGGGCGGTAAAATTGAGTCCATTTCGTCAAAAGCCGACAGCCAGATTATTGCAGCCATCGTTCCGCTGTCAAAAATGTTCGGTTATTCAACGGCATTGCGATCTTCTTCCCAGGGACGAGGGAATTTTACCATGAAATTTTCGCATTTTGATAAAAGCTGATTGAAAAAGGTATAAGGCGGAAGGCTGAAGGAAAAAGGCATTTCCTGTTATAGTCGATGGTGAAGTTGATTTACCGGAAATTTGGCCTGAGCCATTACCTGTAGTGACAAGAGTTCTTACGTCAAGTAAAGATTTCACAGAGGTGGCAGAGAACCTGCCGGATATTGAGATAGTTCAGACTTGACTGACAATCCGATTGAAAAAAGAACGCTATTTATCAGGCATCGTCAAACTCTTGTTTTATCTTTTATCTTCAGTCTTCAGTCTTCAGTCTTCAGTCTTCAGTCTTCAGTCTTCAGCCTTCTGCCTATTTACCTGCTTTTCCCTCCCCATCCTTATTCTTTGCCATTTCCAAAAAAATGGGTGGGGGGTTCCAGGTCTTTTAGCTGCTGTTTGATTTTTTCAATTTGTTCCGGGTCTTTTTCATACTCCAGGGATTTGTTTAAATGGAATTTTGCGGTTGGCAGGTTTTTGTTTTTTGCGTAATACTGCCCCAGATTGTAGTGGGCACTGGCTAATCTGTTCAGTTTTCCTTCGGCTTCGCCGAGATAAAAATAGACATTCACATTGTCCGGATCTTCTTTAATAAGGGTGTTAAACGTATCCGTCGCCTGTTTATAGCGGCCGAGTGCCATCTGCGAGCGTCCGATGTATATGTGGCCGATTTTAAAGTTTGAAGATGATGTTGACGTCTTTTTAAGTGTTTTTAACGCTTCTGTATATTCTCCGGCCATAAAGTAGGCGATTCCGAGATCGATTTTGAAACCGGGATCGGCGGGATTTTTTTCTAATGCTATTTTCAAGTGATTGACTGCGGCTTTGGGGTTCCCCTTTCGATTAAGGGTAAGGCCGTATCCGTATTGCGCCATGAAATTGTCCGGATTTTCTTCCACCCGTTTTTTGAAAAGGCGCAAGGCTGTTTCAGGATCTCCATAAAACGCCACCATCCGGGTATGCGCTCTTTCAAACGCGTAATTTTTTTGAGTCGGCGGGGCTTTTCTGGTTTCCAGCAGATTGTCAAGGTTTATAATCCGTTCTTCGGTCGCCGGATGGGTTTTGAGATAAGTGGGGATTTCCCCGCCAAACCAGTCAACCGACCGAATTTTTTTCAGAACTGAAAGAAGGCCGTTTAAACTATATCCGGCTTTTTGAAGATATGTGCGTCCAATCTGGTCTGCCTGCATTTCATGTTCCCGGCTGTAGGCCAGGACCATTGATTGGCCTGCGGCCATGGAGCCGATGGTCAGCGCGCTGCCCACGGTTCCCGCCCCGCCCAGGCCGATAAGAATTCCGGCAACCACGCCGGCCATGGTTGCCATATTTGTTTTTTTTGATTTTTTCATCATTTCCGAAATATGCCGGCATGAGACATGGGCGATTTCATGGGAAAGCAGCGCGGCCAGTTCATCTTCGCTTTCCAGTGCACAAAACAAGCCGGAAAATATAAAAATATTCCCCCCGGGGCCGGCAAACGCATTGTATGCATCCTGGCGAACCGCATAAAATTTATAGGCAAAGGGCTGAGGGGGCATTACGGATATGATTTTTTGTCCGATCTTGTTGATATAATCATTTATTACAGGATCTTTGATCACATCATAAGCGCCAAAAACGGCTTCGAGAAATTCAACAGACAGTTCTTCTTCGTCTTTGATCGTTAATGAAGATGCCGTTTCAGGCGTTATCAGGCCGCAGGTGAAAATAACGGCAGCGGTCATTGCGGCAATAATTTTTTTAAATTTACACATTGGCATTTTCAATGTAATAATTGATGGCTTCGATTTATTTGAATATTTTTAAAATAACCATTTTTTTGGATCTAATATCAGAGTTAATAATTCTGAAAAAGAAAGATTTTTGATGGCAAAGAAAAAAGCCCCAGATTCAAGGCGCACAAATTTTGTGGAATGAGGCGTAGTTAGTCTACTCCGCAGTGACGATAAATGCAGTGCAACACAGAATCTGGGTTTTTTGCGAAGCCATCAGTGTTGATCATAACTTTATAATATGACACAGTGTTATCCACTTTTCAAATATGGATTTTTATGGTAAGGCTTAAAACTATTATGGCACATACAATTTGTATCGCAAATCAAAAAGGCGGGGTCGGCAAAACAACCACCGCAGTGAATCTGGCGGCAGCGCTGGCAGTTGCAAAGAAAAAAACGCTTCTGGTGGACTGTGATCCCCAGGGCAATGCCACCACCGGACTGGGCATTGATAAAGCTACTATTGAGAAATCCTTGTATCACGGCCTTATCGGGCAGGTGGATGCCGCGAGTATTATATGTGAAACCGATGTCAAAAAATTGTCGGTGATTCCATCCCGAACCGAGTTAATCGGGTTTGAAATTGAAATGATGGCAGACGAATCAAGGGATAAGGTGCTGAGCCGTCTTTTGTCCCAGTGTGCAAACGATTATGATTATATAATAATCGACTGCCCGCCGTCACTGAATCTGTTAACATTGAATGCAATGGCTGCATCCAATGCCGTTTTAATCACCCTTCAGTGTGAATTTTACGCGCTGGAAGGCCTTGGTCAGTTGATGCAGACGGTGAAGCGCATCAAACAGGGCTTGAACCCGGGGTTAAACATCGAGGGGATTTTGCTGACCATGTTTGATTCCCGGACAAATCTTTCGAATCAGGTGGCGGAAAATGCGGTCAAATATTTTAAAAATCTGGTTTTTAAGACCCGTATTCCGAGAACCGTTCGGCTTGGCGAAGCGCCGAGTTACGGCAAACCGATAATATTTTATGCGCCTTCATCAATCAGTTCAAAGAGTTATCTGTCACTGGCAAAAGAAGTGCTCAATGGCCGTCGGCGTAAAGATAAGGTTGTGATTCTTTAATTAATTAAAACTCAGATAAGGGTTTGCGAATGGTGGCTGGAAAACCAAAATCCAAAGATAGCGGATCAAAACAGAAAAAACGGAGAAATACCGGTCTTGGTAAAGGATTAGACGCTCTTTTCCCGGACATCGGTGTCAGTCAGGAAGAATCAGCGTCCGGCAATCTGCTGGAGTGTGATGTGGATAAGATTGCTCCGAATCCATATCAGCCGCGCCGGGATTTTCCTGAAAACGAAATGGCGGAACTCGCCGATTCGGTCAAGGTCCAGGGAATTCTTCAGCCGCTTTTGGTCCGAGAGTCTTCAGCCGATGGATATGAACTGATCGCCGGCGAACGCCGCCTGCGTGCGGCAAAGATGGTCGGTTTGTTTAAAGTTCCGGTAATTATAAAGAATATAGGCGACACCGAACTCCTGGAACTTTCCATTGTTGAAAATATTCAGCGGCAAAACTTAAATCCCATGGAAGAAGCGGAAGCCTATTTAAGGCTGCTGACCGATTTTAAAATGACCCAGGAGAAAATTGCCCGGCAGGTGGGAAAGAGTCGGTCCGCAGTGGCCAATTTTTTACGCCTGAATCAACTTCCCAATGATATCAAGTCTTCCATCAAAGATGGCCTGATCAGTATGGGACATGCCAGGGCGCTGCTGGGGGCCGAAACATCAGCCCTTCAGCGCCAGGCCTGGAAAATAGTCATACTCAGGGGGTTATCGGTTCGAGCGACGGAAGCCCTGATCCAGCGGTTAAATTCGGAAAAACAGAGCATCAAAAAACCGGTAAAGCGGCCGGAGGACATCTATTTTTTAAACATTGAAGAGGACCTGGCCCGGCATTTCGGCACCAAAGTGATGATTAAACGGCGGGGGCAAAAAGGTAAGGTCGAAATTGAATTTTACGGCAACGATGACCTTGACCGGTTGTTGGGCCTGTTTAAGCCGGATTAAATATGTCCGTTCATATTATTGTTGACGGCTATAACGTTATCCGGCAATCTCCAGACATGGAGCCATTGGATCGTCAGGATTTACAGCTGGGCAGAGAAGCCCTTGTCGGCAAACTCGCTGTATACAAACGGTTGAAAGGCCATAAGATCACGGTGGTGTTTGACGGTACCGGGCAGGCAGCGTTATTTGAAAACCGGGACCGTGAAAAAGGTATTTTGATAAAATTTTCACGTCATGGCGAAACCGCTGATTCAGTGATTAAGCACATGGCCGCCCGGGAGAAACAGGGTGCCCTTGTGGTGAGTTCCGATCGGGAGGTGGTTGATTTTTCAGCCGCACAGGGAGCGGTTACGATCGGTGCCGTTGAATTTGAAGAAAAAATGGAAATGGCGGCATTTATGGATTTAAAGGGGATCGACCCGGAATCGGGAGTCGATGACGGTTGGGTGCCCACGACTAAAAAAAAAGGCCCGTCAAAACGACTGCCCAAGAAAAAGCGATTGAATAAAAAGCGGTTGAATAAGCTATAATTATGATTAGATTTTGTATTATCGACGGACAAGGCGGCGGCATCGGTGCTGCCATTATTAAAAAGCTCAGGGAAAAATTTAATGAGTCGCTGGATATCATCGCTCTGGGAACAAATGCCATTGCGACATCACAGATGCTGAAGGCAAAAGCCAATCGAGGGGCATCAGGTGAAAATGCCATTGTGCAGACTGTCAAACATGTGGATTTGATCATCGGGCCCATCGGGATTGTGATGGCTAACTCAATGATGGGTGAAGTGACGCCGAAGATGGCTGAATCCGTAACATCCAGTCCGGCAAAAAAAATCCTGCTGCCGCTGTCTCAGGAGAATGTGGAGATTGTCGGTACGGCTGCCATACCGTTGCCGCATCTGATTGATGAATTGATAGAAAAATATTTAAAGGCGTTTGATGGGGTCGGTGTTTGATCCTGATTCAGTGCACAGTATTTTTAGAGCGGAATCGTCAATAATTTAAAAATATAAAAATATTGAAATATAAGGAAGTAAGAAAATGTGTGAAGCCAGTGCCTATATAATTGACGGAGACAGTCAGGAATTGATCATGGAAGCGGTTGACAGTGTTGAACCCGAAGATGGCGGGTATAAACTGATTAACATTTTCGGGGAACAGAAATTTGTCAAAGGGGCGATTCACTCCCTTTCTCTGGTGGATCATAAGGTGTTTTTAACAAAATCGTAAATGTTGATGATTCATTTTTTCCCGCGTTTTCTGTTTTAAGTTATAATGGTGTCTGTTCCCTTTACCTGCGCTTTGCTGCTTGCCGAAATGCCTTTTTTCAACCACCACGGAATGAACACCGCAAAAAAATCCTTTTAATACTGTTATGAAAATTACGATCGCCAAAACAGCGGGTTTTTGTATGGGCGTCCGCCGGGCCGTTGAGTTGGCGTTAGATGCCGCCAATCGGACCGATGATTCCATATGCACTTATGGACCCCTTATTCATAATCCCCAGGTTCTCAATATCCTTGAGGAAAAAGGAATATCCGTTATCCGGGAGATCCCGGAAAAGGGTTCAGGCACCGTTCTGGTCAGGGCTCACGGCGTTCCTCCGGAAGATCGGGAAAAATTGAGAAACGCCGGGTTTAACGTCATTGATGCCACCTGCCCCAAAGTCATCAAAGTGCAGTCCATTATCGCCAAGCATTCCAGGCAGGGGTATGCGGTCATTATTGTCGGTGACCGCGCGCATCCGGAAGTGATCGGTTTGCTGGGTTATGCCGGTAAAAACGGTTATGTGGCGGAAACCATGGATGCCCTGACTGCATTGCCGAAATTTGACAAGGCGATTATTGTCGCCCAGACCACCCAGAATAAGGTCTTTTTTGAGGCTGTTACGGCGTGGGCCCAAACCCTTGATCAGAATTACCGGGTGTTTAATACGATTTGCGATTCCACTGAAAGCCGTCAGGAAGATGTGAAGAACCTGGCTGAAAAAGTTGACGCCGTGGTTGTGGTCGGCGGGTATGAAAGCGGAAATACGAAACGCCTTTTTGATATTGCCAGGGATGCCGGAAAACCGGCTGTTCATATTGAAACAGAAGCGGAATTGGATATCAGCCAACTGGGAACCCCCGGGCATATTGCCATTACTGCGGGTGCATCGACGCCTAACTGGATTATCAAGCGCGTTTATCGGGAAATCGAGAATCGTATGATGAGTAATCGGAGATGCTTTAAGCGCTGGCGGTTTCTCATCCACCGGAATCTTCTCCTTTCAAATGTTTATCTGGCCATGGGCGCCGGATGCCTGACGTATGCCGCGGCAATGCTCCAGGGAATTGATCCTGCGCCATCCAGTATATTGATGGCGGTTTTATACCTGCTGTGCATGCATACATTTAATAACCTGATTGGTATTACTTCAGACCGTTACAATGATCCGGACCGGGCCATTTTTTATCAACAGAACAAGATACTGCTTTCTGCATTGATCGGTTTATTCGGCCTGGGTGGTTTGCTGACCGCCTACAATATGGGGCCCCTGTTTTTGCTGCTCCTGTTGTGCATGAGTTTCATGGGGATTGTGTATATCATCAGTCTGGTGCCCCAAAGTATTGCCGGCAGTTTTAAACCTAAAATCAGGGATATTCCCGGATCCAAAACCGTGCTTGTGGCCCTGGCCTGGGGAATTGTGACGACAATTGTGCCGGCCCTTGACGGATTCGGCCAGATAAGGCTGATCACGGTGTTGATTTTATTGTGGACGGTCAGTCTCGTTTTAGTGCGGACCGCTTTTTTTGACATACTTGATATGCAGGGCAGCCGTATTGTGGGCAAGGAGACAATCCCCATTTTGTTGGGTGAAAAAAAGACCATGGGGCTGTTAAAGAATCTGGCGGGCCTGATGATGATTGTGATGTGTATTGCCAGCGCTGTTGGGGCTGTTTCAACACTCGGATATCTGCTGAGCCTTTGCCCGCTGTCCATGCTGATGTTTTTATCTGCCTACGAACGTGGCGGGATTCCGTCCGGGCTCCGGCAGGGTTTTTTGATGGAAAGTCATTTTATTCTGGCAGGGTTGCTAACCGCCCTCTGGGCTCTCATATAGATGGCTTCGTAAAAAGCTCAATTTCGGCGTTGTGCCGCATTATCCATCCATTCAACGTACGAAAAGTACGCCTCATGGATGAATAATTCGCACGCCTTGAACTTGAACTTTTTTCTTTGCCATCTGGCTTTGAGTTTTTTAGAGATTTTGGCACTCAATATACGACTTGTATTATTTCGGGCCTGAAAAATCACTACGCCTTGTATATGGAACTTTTAACTTCGCCATTTAAGCAGTCAAATTTGAGTAATGCGTAGGTCGGATTAGCTCGTAGAGCGTAATCCGGCTTTTTTGAATGAAAAAAGGCAAAACGTGGAAGGTGGTTGTGAAATAAAATAAATGGCTATCCTCTTTTCCTTTTTCCTTTTCTCTTTTTCCCTTCAGTCTTCAGCCTATTTACCTAATCCCCTCTAATTGTCGGTTCTGTTCCGGCGAGTAATCGTTTGATATTTTCTTTGTGGCGGACGATGATGGCCAGCGAGATGAACAGCGCGCATCCAAAGATGACCGGTGATTGATTTACCCAGAAAACACTGATGGGAAGCGTTGCTGCCGCAGCGATAGACCCGGCGGAAACGCGGTTTGAAAAAACGGTTGTAATGATAAATGCTGCAAGTGAAATTACCAGTGCAAGGGGTGAAATGACCGCAAAACAACCCGCCGCAGTTGCCACTCCTTTGCCGCCTGTTTTAAATTTTAAATAAACGGGAAACAGGTGCCCGAAAAACGCTGAAATTGCGGTCAGGGCAACCCATGCTTCTTTCAAGCCGGTTTCATTTTCGCAGCTGACCGCTGAAACAATCAGCACCGGAACGGCCCCTTTTAAAACATCACAGGCCAACGTGGCAAGGCCTAAAGGCCAACCGCCGGCTCTGGCGGCATTGGTCGCCCCAATATTTCCGCTGCCGCTTTCCCGAAGGTCCAGGGAATTAAATATTTTCGCAAAGATCAGCCCGAACGGGATCGATCCGATCAGATATGCGAAAATACAAAGATATATTATTGTAAATGGCATTATAATATTTCACTTTCTGTCACTGCGAGGGAGGAACGACCGAAGCAGTCTCATGAAGGGGGGGATTGCTTCGGTCGTTCCTCTCTCGCAATGACACTAACACGTCTTGCAGGTTTAATAATAATTATTGTGTCTCTTGATATTTAAATATTATGGTTATCCACTTCGCTCAAGTAACAAATTTTGGCTATAATTTCAGGATTTTATTTTAGAAGCTCCGTGTCATAGCCTGTATTTAAAGGCTTTTAATTTTTTTTACCATGTGTGACCAAAACCGCACACATGGGATGCTATA
>JAQYVU010000182.1 GCA_030145385.1 Desulfococcaceae bacterium | reverse complement strand
ATGACAAACGTCCGGACACCTGCAGAAATCATCCTCAAGTCGGGCCGCGACCCGGTTTTTGTCCCTGTGAATCGTCATGAAAATCCGGGACAAAATCAGGTGTCAGGGTTCGGGTGTCAAAAACGGGCAATCGGACTGAAACCTTAACACCGACCACTGAAACCCAAAATCTGATATCGTCCCCTGGGGTGGCAAGGGCAACTGGTTGGCCGTGTGCCGAAGGAATAAAACGGATTTATTGAAGCCGGATCAGCCCCACATATCTGCCCACAATCCTCACCTTTTGCCGGTCCTTTCCCTTAAATATCATCGGCGGGTACTTGCGGTTTGCAGAATGCAGTTCAATGACATTTCGTTTGCGGCGGATTACTTTCAGGGTGGCCTCGGTCAGCATGTCTTCCACAATAACCGCAGCAATGGCCCCGTCATCAGTGTTGTCAACCGGTACAATGATCGCGATATCTCCATTCTGTATGTGGGCTTCGATCATGGAGTCACCCGTCACCCGAACCGCAAAACACGATTCATGGCCATATAATGCGGGATCGATGGGGAGAAATTCTTCCACATGGTCAAATATGCTGATGGGGGCTCCTGCGGCAATAGGCCCGGCCAGGGGAATGGTTTTTGCCTCATCCAGTCGGATGTTCGAACCGCCAACCGGCAGCCATGCCCTCTTTTTGCCGGGCATGGATTCAATAAACCCCTTGTCAATCAGCACATTTAAAATCCGGTGCACCCCGGCCGGGCCTTTTAATCCGAGGTGTTCACAGATTTCCCGAACCGTGGGCGCCATGCCATGCAGCTGGTGATGGTGCAAAACAAATTCATAAACACTCAGTTGTCTTGGTGTCAGTTCCATAGCATATCTCCCGGACTCTGAACGGCCCGGCCGCCCCTGTTGAGCACATGGGTATAGATCATGGTGGTTCTGACATCCTTATGCCCGAGTAGTTCCTGAACCGTCCGAATATCATATCCGGATTCCAGCAAATGTGTAGCGAAGCTGTGGCGCAATGTGTGGCAGTTTCCTCCTTTTGTTATCCCCGCTTTGCGAATTGCCTGCCGGACGGCTCTTTGAATAACGGATTCATGCATATGATGCCGCCGCTCAATGCGACTCCTGGGGTCTATTGACCGTTTTGTGGAAGGAAACACATATTGCCACCCCCAGCTTTTATTCGCATTTTTATATTTCCGTTCCAGTGCATAAGGCAGATAGACACTTCCGAAACCGGCTTTTAAATCCAGTTGATGGGTCAATTTTACTTTTTCAAGATGACGGTTGAGGGTTTCAACGGTTATTACCGGCAACATGGTCATCCGGTCATTTCCGCCTTTCCCGTCCCTGACCGTGACCTGGCGATATGAAAAATCAATGTCCTTGACCCGCAGACGCATACACTCCATAAGTCGTAGACCGGAACCGTACATTAACTGGGCCATCAACCATTTAGCGCCGTCAAGCTGTTCAATAATCAGTTTTACTTCGGCCTTTGTAAACACAATCGGCAGTCTTTTCGGTTTTTTGGCCCTTACCGTATCGCTGAAGTCTCCAAAATTCTGTTTCAGCACCTCCCGATATAAAAACAGCAAAGCATTAAATGCCTGATTTTGAGTCGATGCCGCAACATTTCTGTTAACTGCCAGGTTTGTTAAAAATGCCTTGATTTCAATCTCTCCCATATCTTTGGGATGACGTTTGTTATGAAAAAAAATGTATCGTTTGATCCATCCAATGTATGTTTCTTCAGTTCTTATGCTGTAATGCTTCAGCCGAATGGTGTCCCTAACCTGATCCAATAGTCTGGGTTGTGTGCTCAATGCCGCCTCCTTTATGGATTTTTTTAAAATGAATGAATCTATTGTATATGAACATTTGTTCATGTCAACAAAAAATGATTATTTCCAATAATGTGATAGACGGCAAAATAGTTGTATTTTGCTCTTATATAGAGTAATATCACGCAAAATTAAACGATTTGCGTCAAAACTACTGCCGAACAGACGTAAAATAACACGTCTCTTAGGCAGTCGAATAATTGTTATAAGGGAAAAAAGTAATTCGGTGTATAATTCGGTTTATAAAATCAATACAACAAAAGAGGGCCTCGCAAAAGACTCTGGCTTCACATTAATTGAGGTCTTGATAGTTATTGCTATTTTAGGGGTGATAGTCACTCCTTTTTTCGTGCAATATTTCTTCGGGGAGCAGATCGAAGAACTTAATAATCAGTTTTATCGTTCCTTGGGGATCGGAGAGACAGGACAATTAATCGGCAATCTTATATGCGGTGTGACAATATTTTACTTTTTGGTAATTCGTCCAAAAAATAAACTTAACTTGGAAATTAACCCCAAACAACAAAAAGGTAAAAAGCGAAAATAGGTTGTTTCTTGAAAAATCAGCTAATCTTTTTGTGCCACTTACTTTTCTGCCAGTTGGAAATTTTGTCAAGTGTCATCAGGATGGAAATAAACTGATAAAATCTTAAGAATGTATAACCAATCCCTTGCGCTGACGCGGGTCAGCAGTTCGGCTTTTTCCTCAAGTCCGAGGCCGCGCAGCACAGGTCACCCGTTATAAGGCGTAAGAATGGATGATTTACCAAAATTACGAACAGGTTAAAAAATTAAATTCAAGTGTTTTGGAGACACTCCTTTCTGACGGAGACGCCCAAGAGCGTGTATGGGCAGCATGGGAAATTGGATTAAGGCTTGGAAAGGAAGCTTTACCAAACATCTCACTTCAAGCCCACAATGCTCCTGATGCTGGGACAAGGCGGCACATGGTTGTTGTTCTCGCAGGATTAGGCCACTATTCAATTCTTTCAACGCTCGCAACTCATGACCCTAATGAGTCAGTTCGTGGAACGACTGCACAATACATGATTAGAATTACAGACCAAAATGATACAGAGAAAATCAGTCTGATTATCAACATACTTGAAAAAGACAAGTCCCCAATAGTTAAGCAGAGCATTTTGGACAGTTGGGATTTTGATCAACATCAGATCCCGATTTTATTGCTTCTGGATTGTGCCAGAAATAAATTTGAGGTTGTCCGTAATTCATCTATAAAGCAAATTGTTAAAAATCGCAGCGCTAATGATTTGTCGACAAATCAAATTATATGCATTTTAACTGATCAAATAACCAGAGAATCAATTTTTCTGTTTTTAAATTGGTTGTTAGATTGGGATTTATATGATGTGATGATCCTATCAGCAGAAAAGGCTGCACAATCATCAAAACTGATGATATTAGATTTTTTTGTTGATAAAAACTTGACTTTTTCTTGGGAAAAATTAAAAAATTTATCTCAAATTAGAAACCCAGATACTGACATTCGTATTTTGAATATTCTTAAAATTGAAAGCAATCTTGAAATAATATTGTGGTTGGCCTTTGGATTAGCTCGTGCGATTAACTTGCCAAAGATTAGGTCTCGTTCGCAGTACCTTGAGCAACAGAGTGCATCAATTTTTTATAATTCAGCAAAAGATCATTTTCTATCATTGATAAAAGCAATGATTCCACATAAAATCAATTTTTCTGATTCAAATAATTTTCAGACAATTTTGAATCACCTTGAAAACGATATCGAATACTTTGATGAGTATGATGATGAAGATTTTTGGGAGGATGAAGGGATTAATTCAGAAGAGTATATTAAGGAAATGGAATTTTATTGTACTTGTATAAAAAAGTGGCTGTCGAAAGACGCCTTATAACAACCGAATTCACTCGGATGTGAGTTCCGCTGCCGCTCCACTCACACCGGTGATTCAGAGCGTTAGGTGCCATAAAGCAAGGGGATAGGTCGGCCAACCGAAAGCCCTAATCCGTAAGGGTTTCCCCTTTTAAATAACGGAACTATCGATCGGAGGATAGTTGGATGTTAAAGTATATATGTGGAGGGATCGGTTTGACATCAATAGGTTTAGGATTACAACAATATATAACAGTGCTACAGCCATACTCATTGTGTTTTATTTTTGGTGGGATATTTATATTTTTTATACCTTTTCTCAATCGCATCTTTTATAATAAACCACATTTAGCTTTATTAAAATTTCATGAATCACCAAGTCAAAATAATTTAAATTTCGAAATTGTGAGCAATATATCAGACTCTCTTTTAGACCACATTATTTTAAAATATGCTTTTGAAGGGAATAGGTCTTATATCCAATTGCCAATTACCAACAGAGACACATCTATCCAACCTAATAAACCAAAATTATTTAACGTAGATTGCTCAAGTCTTGATAGATTCCCATTTTTACTATTTAGAAAGTATAAAATAAAAAGCAATAGAGGTAAAAATATAAGTCTTTATTTTAGAAGAGCATCAAATTTAAAAGGGTCAAGAATATCAATACTTAGATACTATTTTGAGTTATATCAATATTTATGGTTTGGTAAATTAAAAGACAACTACACCTAACCAACCGCATTCACGCAGACCACCGGGGGCGAGCGGTTTAAATTTCCACATTATCAGGCGGTGGCTGGTGATGCGGGGCGTTGGGAAGCAAGTGAATAATATTAAAAAGGATAATGTAAAAAGTATTATTGCTCTTACTTGCGTGGCTGCAATCGGTGGAGTCATATTTGCTTTACTTCATTATTACCAGTTACAACATCCCACGGAAGAGCAAATATTTGTAACAAAATTTAATGATATTCAACATGGCGAGACAGCCGAAATGGTTGAAAATAAGTTGGGACCTCCTGAAAAAATCAGTGAATCTAATTGGAAAGAAAAAAAAATTGTAACGGAAATGCCTCAGCAGATATGGGATTATAATTTTGGAGATAACACATATAGCATTTGTTTTGAACCGGATGGGCTAAAATACTGGGAAGAACCTATGAAATGGCTGGTTTGGGGAAAGGGGTATATGAACCAACTCCCAACGAACAAGGATAGATCCGTGTGAGGAACGAACCACGATCTTATCCGAAGGTTGAACAAGCCCGGCGGTGGTGACTCTATATAAGAAAATATCTTTTTTTGAGCAGGGGAAATGAAATATGTTTTGGGAAGCCCTATTTT